>JAYTXC010000063.1:0-6972 GCA_043743145.1 Rhodospirillales bacterium | reverse complement strand
CGCAGCCGCGTTAGTCATCGCTCGGAGCGGGTACGCATGGCGCATGCAAAACCCCGAGCACGACGCTCGTTCACCCCTCGCGCTTTTGAAGGCGACCTGGCAGGCATTCAACGACGACAAGGCCCAGCGGCTCGCCGCCGCCGTCGCCTATGCCGCCATTTTTTCAATCGCTCCGCTCTTCATCGTGCTCGTCGCGATCGTCGGCTCGGTTCTCGATGCACGCGGCGCACACGGTGGGCATACAGCTGCGCTCAATTCGCTCCTGGCGAACATTCGGGCGAATGCGGGTGAGGGTGCGGCAACGACGGTACGGTCCTTAATCGAAACGAGTTTCAACAAACCAAAAACCGGCTTGATCGCACAAATTCTCGGCTGGATCTTCTTCGTACTCGGCGCGAGCGGACTTTTCGCCGCGCTTCAAGATGCGCTCAACGCGATCTGGCATGTGGAGGCGACGCGAGGCGGATGGCGCCAAATGCTGCGCGACCGGATTGCGTCGTTCGGGATGATCCTTGGCGTCGGCTTTCTGCTGCTCCTGACGTTCGTTGCGAACGCGGCGATCGCGTTTGCGAGCGCGCACACGCGTGATATCCCGATCGTTGGGAATCCCATCGTCGCATCGGTCGCGGGCGCCCTCGTAACGCTCGCCATCGCCACCGCGATCTTTGCCCTGCTCTTCAAAGTTTTGCCAGACGTCGACATCGCCTGGCGAGACGTGTGGGTCGGTGCCGCGGCAACGGCGATGCTCTTCGCGATCGGCGAAACGCTCATCGGCATTTACATTGCAAAAGCCGGCGTCGCATCCGCATATGGCGCGGCAGGTTCGCTCCTCGTCGCGCTCGTTTGGATCTATTATTCCGCGCTGATCTTACTCTTGGGCGCAGAGTTTACGAAGGTGCGCGCCGGCAAAGCCACGCTCTCGGTCGACTCGGTCATCCGTCATACGAGCGAGCAGAAGCGTGGAGTCGATCCGCGCTTAGCCGCAACCGACGGGAACGCGGCGATGCACGAGGCGAGCTTCGCGCCGGTCGACGACGACGAACCTCACGAGCGACTCGGTGTGGCGAGTTAACGCCACGCGGATCGCGCGGCGATGCGTATTCCGGCCGCGCGTCCGATTTGATTCGGGATATCCGATTGCCGCCGTCCGACGAGGTACCGTCGCGTCTCGGCCGTCAATCGCTCGATAGCACCCGCTTGCACGGCGACGAAGCCGCTCGTGCCTTCGCCGAAGCTGCGGCGATCATGCCGATACCGCACGGACGAGGGACGCGTCTTGCAACTGCCGCGACCACGCGTGGTGCGCGCTACGCGACGAGCGTCGCGCGCGACAAACGCGCGAGGTCGCGCACGGCCGACGCAACCGCCGTTTCCTGCGGCGTTCCGAGTTGACCCGCGAACGTAAAAATCCCGTCCTCACGAACATTTTCGTGGCGCTGTAAGAGCGAATCCCAATCGACCATACCGAATGCGGCCCACACGCCGAGCGCACGGACGGGGAACCCGGCATCGTGCAAAGCGACCAAATCGGCGACGCGCTCATCGAGCCACGCAACGCGTTCGGTAGCCGTGCCGTTGACGTGCACCTCACCGATGCCAAATGGGAGACGTAACCGCGCGTAAGCGGCGGCCAAGAGCGGCCGCGGTGTGATCGTCTGGTAAAGTCGTGCGGGTTCGTTTACGACCGAACCATCGCGCATGAAGAGCGCTCGTTCGGAATTCGGGTAGTAATTCCACGCGACGAGATCCGGCGCGCTCGCGAGCGAGGCGATCCGCTCGAGTTTCTCGCGCGGTATGCCGCAGACGTCGACGAGGTACGCGTAGGACTCGTGACCGGAAACGACGCGACCCATGGCGAGCTCGATCGAAAGAAACATCCGGCGCTTTTTGTGCGCGACGAACGCTTCGACCGAAGCATCGCGTGCGGTGAAGCTCTGCAAATCTTCCGTAACGACGAATTCTGCGTGCGGCGCATGTACGCGAATCGCGGCCATCGCAAGGAGCATACCGAGCACTTCATTCGTGAGCGCCGCGCCGAAGGCAACATCGTCATCGCGTGCGTTGGGATACCAGACGCCATAGAGCGTTGAGAACCGCGCGGTCGTAAGCGGTTCGTTGATCGGTGTCCACCGCCGCACCCAGGGAAAGCGCGCGGCGACCGCGCCCGCGTACGCCGCGAAAAGTTCGGGGAACTGCGGATCGACGAGACTCGTGTAGGTCGGGCCGCTGCCGTGATGCAAGAGCGTGACGATCGGATCGATCTTGATTTCGCGCAAGCGTTCGAGTCGCTGCGCGGCCCACGTCAGATCGATCTGCGCGGGATCGTGCGGTGCGCACGCCTCCCAGAGGATGGGATAGCGCGTAGCGGCGACGCCGAGCGACGCGAGCAGATCGAGATCGCTCGCGCGCGCCGCATGACCCGTTTCCGCGAGTTGATTCCGAAACGCGTTCGCCCCCGTGCGGGCGATCGTCGGCTCGGGCGACGCCCAAATCTCGAAGGGAACACGCATCGATCGAAGCTAGACGACCACCGGTGAGGGTCGCGTGCCGAGCCACGATGCGAGATCGGTCTTCACACCATCGTAGCCACCCGTACGTAATTCGCGACGCAGTTCGCCGAAGGTTCCGAAGGCTTCCGCAAACGCATCGTGTTTGTGAATCGACTCGTAGTTGACTTGCGTCGCCTGGACGAACGTGTGGTCGGGGAAATCCGCATAGACGTCGAGCGAACGCGCCATGATGCCGCGAACCACGTCTTCGACGAACTTCGGATTGTGATGCGATTTGTTGACGATGAAGAATTCATCGGGGCGCTTGAGGAGATCGTACGTCTCGCTCGACATCGAATTTTCCACGATCTCGACGAGATCTTCGGCGCGAATTTCGAGATCGCGATCGTCGCCCGTGCCGATGAGGACCGAGCCGAGGCCGCGCTGATTGTGCGTCGCGACCGGCAACGCATCGAGCGCGCGATTCGCATCGGCTTCCGAGAAACCAGCCTCGACGAGTTCGCGTAGACTGTGTTCGCGCACCATCAACTGCGCGCACGGGCACGCCGTCATCCCTTCGGCTTCGACGCCGATCGCGCGGCGCACGCCGTGCTTATCGGCATGCGCGATGCCGATGAGCTTGTAGGTCTCTTCGCTCCGTTTGCCGCTCACGGGCGTCCAGCGCTCGAGCCCGAAATCGGCCTTGAGACGCACGTCGGCGCGAATCGCTTTCTGCGACCCGACGATCTCGCGCGCGATCGAGGCGACGAGATCTTCGATGCGGCCCGCTTTTTCATCGCGTGCGAGAACTTCGAGCGTCGCCTCTTCGAGCAACTCCGAGAACCGCGACATGTGCACGCCTGCGCGATCGGGTGCGAGATCGGCGACCATCGAGAACTCGCCCGTAAAAACGGTCTCGCGTCCGCCGAGATTGAGCCGCACGATGCGCCGCACGCTCGACACACCGACGCGGTTGATCGAAAGCTTCACGTCGGGTTCGTCTTCCTGACGATTCGCCAAGAAGTTTAAGGACCGTTGTTTCCGCACGATGCCGCTACGGTCGCATGCGGCGGCGAGTTCGCCAATCGTCTTCTTAATTTTGGGCTCGATAGCGTCGGGGGCGATTTCGGCGAGGGGAATGAGGTTGAACGGGCGTTGCGCGAGATACGGGTGCGGCACTTCGAATCGGCCGAAGTCATGGACGAGATCGTCGATGAGCAAGATGTCGATATCGATCGGCCGTGCCGCGAGATGTTGCGCGCGCTGTCGCCCGATGGCAATCTCGACGTCGCGGATGAAACGCTCGAATGCCTCGGGTTCGAGATCGGTCGTCAGTTTTGCCGCCACGTTGTAAAACGCCGGGCCTTCGACGCCCGCAACGGGCTGCGTCTCGAAATACCCCGAGACGGCCGTGACGACGCTGCGCGCGCGCAACTTCTGGAGTGCTTGAAGGATATTCCCCTGCCGGTCGCCGAGGTTCGAGCCGAGTCCCACGTAGACGGTGCGCATACGACGCATAGACCGAATTCGAACTCGCTTGGTTTCCCCGCGACCCTCGCGAGCGTCGAGAACGGCGCGCTACCGCAACTGGCTCTCGAAGAATGCGTACTGCTGCGTGGTCGCCTTTACGCGCTGATCGAACGAATTGCCGATGCCATGGCCTTCGCCCGCCTTCTGCAACAAGAAGAGCGGAAAACGCGACCCAGATGCGGCTTGCAGCCGCGCGATCATCTTGCGCGAGTTATACGGCTCGACACGCGGATCGTTCTCGCCCGTCGTGAAGAGGACGGCCGGATACGCCCGATGGTCGACGACGTTGTGATATGGCGACTGCGCGCGCATCCACGCAAACTGCTTGGGATCGGTGACCGTGCCGAATTCCGGGGTATTGAAGGCGCCGTTGGGCGTGCGTTCGACCCGGAGCAAATCATAGATACCGACCTCGCCGAGAACGGCTCGGTACGACGTCGGATTGCGCGTGAGCGCAAGTCCCATGAGAAATCCGCCAGCGCTGCCGCCAACGATGCCGAGGTGCTTCGCATTTCCGTAGCCGTGCGCGCCGAGCCACTTCGCACACGCTGCGAGATCGTCGCTCGAGACCGTCTTCGTCGCCAAGCGCGCCTGCTGATGCCACGCGTCACCGTACTCTCCGCCGCCGCGAATCATCGCTTGCGCTTCGACGCCGCCGCGTTCGAACCACGCGAGCGCCGCGCCGCTAAAGTACGGTTGCGAAATAATGCCGTACGCTCCATACGCCGTGAGAATCGTCGGGGCACTCCCGTCGCGCGCGACGTTTTTCGCATGTACGATCTCGAGTGGGATTTTCACTTTTCCGTCGAGCGACGGGACGAAGACACGTTCGGCAACGATGTTCGTGTAGTCGGCAGGGGAGGTTTGGGCGATGCCCGTCGGCGTCACGGCTCCCGAAGCGGGATCGAAAGCGAGCCATTTTGACGGCATCGTGTAACTGCCATATCCGAAGATGACCGTGCCGACCGCGGGATCGCCCGCAAGCTCCGTTCCATTCGAGATCGGCGGAATCGGAATCGGACGGCGCAGCGTGCCGTCGGCCTCGAAGAGCCGCGCGCGTGCGTCGCCGCCGTCGATGTCGCGCGTCGCGAAACCGCCCGCTACGGGCACGATGCCTCCAACGACAAGGGCGCTCGCCGCAACGAGCGTCTTCCCCGAGGCGAAATCGCCGCGGGGCGCGATGCCGACGACCTCGCCGCGCGAATTGCGCTTACTCGACACGACGGCCAAAATGTTGCCGACAAAGGCGCCTGGAAAATTTCCGCTCGAACCGATGTCGTCGGCGGGTGATGCGACGCGCGCGTACGTTCCGTCCATGCGCTGCAGATAGATCGAACCGTGAACGCCATCGCCGTCGGTCTCAAAGATCGCGAGCGCCTTGCCGTCGAGCGACGCGTCGAGCACGTATTCCGCCTTCGGCGAGAGGCCGCGGCCGAAGACGTAGGTGTCGCCTGCGAGCGCCGTACCGAGCGTATGGTGGACGATCTCGATCCCCGCGGTTGCGTACGTTCCATCGGCTTTCTTCGGCCATTGCGTGTGCAGGAAGCCGTTGCCGTCCGCATCCCACGCAAGCGCTGTTGGTGAAGTTCCACCACCGACGTGCGGGATGACGTCGGGTGCGAGGGCGCCCGTCGTCGCGTCGACGACGTGCAGTGTTTCGTCTTCGGCGCCGCTCTGCTGCGTGGTGAATGCGACCTTCGCTCCGTCGGGCGCGACGTAGACCGACTCGATCGCCGGCGGCACGCCGCCCTTCGTCGCGTTGGGATCGAAGAGGACGCGCTCGGCCCCCGCGAGCGAATCGCGGACGACGAGTTGCGCTTGCGGTTGCGGTGGCGTTTGACGAAGATAGAAAAATCGTCCGCCGCGAACGATGAGCCCAAAACGCCCCGTCGACGACCGACTCAGGGCGGCGACACGTCGTTTTAACGTCGCATAAAACGGCTGCGACTCGAGGTAGCCGCGCGTCACTTTCGTTTGCGCGGCAGCCCACGCGCGTACGCGCGGATCGTTGCCTTTTTCAAGCCAGCGATACGGATCGGCAACACGCGTTCCAAAATAAGTGTCGGTCACCGCGACCGTGTCGGTGCGCGGATACGCAAGTGTGCTCCCGTCGCCGCTCGCACCGACGAGAAGGAACGCAACGAGAAGCAACGCCGTACCGCGCCATGACGAGATCTGCATGATTCGGCTATTTCGAGAGGAGACGCAGCGGAGCATTTCGGCGCGCGATCCCTACGTCGCGATGGGCGTCCCCGGCATCGCCGCTGCAAACGCGAGACGTTCGCGCGCCTGTGGCCGCACGGCCGCGAGCATCCGCGCGAGTTGCACCGTCTCTTCAACGTCGTGAACGCGCACGAGCCCCGCACCTGCCGAGATGCCGATGGCCGCCGTTGCGAGCGACGGCACGAGTAATTCTTTTGCGGGGCGATCGAAAACGCGACCGATGAAGCTCTTGCGACTCGCGGCGAAGAGAATCGGCACGCCGAGGCTTCGTAAATCGCCGAACCGCTCGAGGATCTCGAGATCGGTCGCGGGCTCCTTCCCGAACTCGAGACCGGGATCGATCAAAAGCGCGTCCTCCGCGACACCCGCTGCGCGCGCCGCATCGAGACGCTCACGTAAAAACGTCGAAATCTCCGCCATCACGTCGTCGTAGGGATACGCGACCGAGCGTACGTTGAGCTCGCCTTTGAGATGCATCACGACGAGGCCCGCGTCGTAGCGCGCGACGACGCTCGCAAGTTCGGGATCGCAGAGACCACTACAGTCATTAATGAGATGCGCGCCTGCTGCGAGTGACGCCTCGGCGACGCTCGCCTTGAACGTATCGATCGAAAGTGCGACCCCGATTCCGTCGCGCACGAGCGCTTCGACCACGGGCACGACGCGATCGCGTTCTTCATCGGCGGCAATCTTCGGATTCCAATGCGCGTACGATTGACCGCCGATATCG
>JAYTXC010000062.1:0-2577 GCA_043743145.1 Rhodospirillales bacterium | reverse complement strand
GTGAAGCGTCGGCGCACGGGGCGCGCTCGATCGCCGATGACGACCGTGCCGCAGACGATGGCGGGGTGCGTTTCGTCGCCGCGCGCGATCGTCACGCCGTCGGCGTCGAAGATCGCGCTCTTGCCGCAATATGCCACGCTCGCGCGCTCGACGCCGACTTTATTTGCGGCAACGAACGGCACGCCATTTTCGCGCGCGCGAACCGACGCGATGAAATCGGCTTGGACGTTTTCGAAGGCGTGCGGATCGCGGCCGCTCGTGACCCATGCCGTCGGCATCACCAAAAGTTCGGCGCCGCGATCGCAGAGCGTTGCCGCGATCGTCGGAATCCGACCGTCGGCGCAGACGAGGAGCCCGAGCATACCCAGTGGCGTGGCGATCGGATCGAGCGTCTCGCCCGCGGCGTACCATCGTCGATCGAAGTGCCATAAGAATTGCTTCGCTGCGTACCCGAGTTCGTCTCCACGAGGGCCGAGTACGATCGCCGCATTGTATGTGCGGTCGCCTACGATTTTTGCGGCGCCGAACACGATCGTCGTGGCATGGCGACGCGCGCGTTCGGCAAGATCCGCTTGCGCGGCATCGAGTTGTTCGCGCGGTACGGCCTCCGTACCGAGCACGTAGCCCGGGACAGTTCCTTCGGGGAGGACGACGAGCTTCGCACCACCCGCGCATGCTTCGTCGACTGCATCGAGCACGTGCGGCCATGCACGAGCGAAGTCGTTTCGATCGTGCGCGATCACCTGCACGCATGCGACGGGTATTTCACGGGGCAGCACGTAAATCGACGCTCCAACAACGTTGCTCGCACGCTACACATCGAGGTTATCCGTGAAGCGAGTCATAGGGCTTGTTTTTATGTGCGCTGCCGCTTCCTGTATCGCGACGGAAGCGCTGGCTACCGCATCGAGTGCCGCTCCCGCTGCGGCATTGGCGGGCGCGAAGAAGGCTTCCGCATCGAAGGTCCTTTCAAGCGCGGCCAAAGCGGCAGCCGCCGAAGCGGCGCATCAAGCGGCGATGAAATTACTCGCGCCTGGTGATGAGTATTTTGGGCCGCTTAAATTGAGTTTCATCGGGATCCGCAACACGCTGCGAGATACCGGCTTGCGATATGACGTCAACCACGATCTGTCGAAACCGACATTCGCGACCGCGCAGCTCACGGAGCGCTCGATTCGGGATTGGGAGAAAAAATATCCGCGCGACCCGCAGGTCCCACGCGCGGTCTTCGCATTGCAACGGCTCTACACCAAAGTGCTCTCGCAGGAATCGCGCGATCGCGCGCGCGCGACGGCCAAGTGGCTGTCGAGCGATTTTCGCCGTTCGCCCCAGGCCAAGCAGATAGCCAAGACGCTCGCCTACGAGCATCTCGCACCGTTGCCGTTGCCGACGCCCGAACCAGCGCGGTCGCCCGCGCCGGAGGCTTCGTATACGTCGGCCTTCGGCTCGGCGTACCCATCGGAATTCGCCGCGCCGACACCCGTGTCGGTCGCACCGGTCAATCCGGCACCCGCGCCGACAAGGACCACATCCGGGCCAACGCCGATGCCCACACGTTAGCGCGACGCCGACGAAGGGCAAAAAAAACGCCTTCCGCATGTGCGGAAGGCGTTTTTATTTCGACCCGAAGGCGAGGTTTGGACTCCGATTAGAAGTGGAGGCCGAGTCCGCCGTAGAGGCTGTTCGAGCTTGCGTTGCCCGGAGTGTTCTGCTTGCCCGTCAAGCGATTTCCGAGGAAACCGAAGTCGAGGAAGAGCGGGGTTTTGGGGACGCTGATCGCGAGGCCCGCCGCGTATTTGAACTCGCGGTATTGGAGCTTCGTACCGACGCCGTTTTGGTCGATATAGTCGCCGGAGAGTTGCGGGTAGTACAGCGCGCTACCGTAGATCGAGATCGGCTGCGAGAATTCCGGCAGCTTTTCGATACCGCCGCCGAAGCCGTTGAGACGCGGGTAACCGTAATTACCGTAGCGCTGTTCGTAGCTGCCGACGAGGAAGATCTTCGGATTTGCGACGCCAACGCCGAAGCGTCCGTCAACTTCCGTGTCACGTGCGTCGAACGACGGCACGTACGCGGATCCCGAGCCGCCGAGGGGCGTGACGCATCCCGAATCGCCCAGGGGCGCCGAGAGCGGATTTCCGGGAATGCCGCACGGAACGTTCGGGCTGTAGAAGGGTCCGCCCGTGTTCGTGCCCGTGGCCGAACGATGCGGGTAACGGAACGCGCGGTAATCGGCTTCGGCTAAGAGCGCGAGGTTGTTCACGTTGAAGGTCAGGCCCGCGCGAATGGCTGGCGAAGCGCCGCCCTTGTTGCCAGGGCTGAACTCGTTGTACACCTTGGGCGCGAACAGAATGTCACCGGCGACGAAAGCATCGAAAGCCTTTGTCGGGGTGGGCGTCGGCGCGAGGGTGGCGACAGGTGTCGGCACCGGAGTCGGTTTGACCGGCGTCGGGGTTGCGGGGATCGGCGTCGCCGGGGGCGGCGTTTGGATCGGCGCGTTCAGGTAGCGGACGACGACGAGGCGCTTATCGGCGACCCAGAGGACGTACGCGCCCATGCCTTCGCTGATAACGCGAA
>JAYTXC010000061.1:0-2182 GCA_043743145.1 Rhodospirillales bacterium | reverse complement strand
GATTGATCGTTATGGGAACGCATGGCCGCCGCGGTCTCCGCCGGTTGATCGTCGGAAGCGTTGCGGAAAGCGTCGTTCGTCAGAGTACGGTTCCGGTGGTCGTCGTTCGTGCCGCGCGGCTTCGCGTCGCGGAAACGGAACGCGAGTCGGCACTCGCGACGAGTGCGAAATGCTACACCTGATGTCGTCGATCGAGCGATGATCGCGGAAAGAGAAACGGTTCGCGTCGATACGACGCCGGTGGCGACAACGTACACATGCCCGATGCATCCGGAGATCCGTCGCAACGGGCCTGGGCATTGTCCGATTTGCGGGATGACGCTCGAGCCAATCGCACCCTCGGCGGAGATGAAACCCAACGCCGAGCTCGTCGACATGAGCCGCCGTTTTTGGCTTGGGACCGCTCTGACGATTCCGGTTTTCCTCATCGAAATGAGCGCGCATATTCCCGCGCTTCGTCTACACGAACTCATTCCCGCTCATGTTGCCGTCTGGATTGAAGCGGTGCTCGCGACGCCCGTGGTGCTGTGGGCGGGTTGGCCGTTTTTCGTGCGCGGCTGGGCGTCGATCGTCTCGCGCCATCTTAATATGTTCACGCTCATCGCGCTCGGTACCGGAGCCGCGTATCTGTACAGCGCCGTCGCAACGCTCGTCCCACGCATCTTCCCCATCGGCTTTCGCAGCATGGATGGCACCGTTGCCGTGTATTTCGAGGCGGCCGCCGTCATTACGGTCTTGGTCCTCCTCGGCCAAGTTCTCGAACTTCGGGCTCGCGAACAAACGGGCGGCGCGATTCGCGCGTTATTGAACCTCGCGCCGAAAACCGCACGACGCCTTCGCGACGGAGCCGAAGACGAAACGCTTGCGATCGATCTCGTGCGCGTCGGCGACCGCCTGCGGATCCGGCCCGGCGACGGGGTCCCAATCGATGGCACGGTCGTCGACGGATCGTCGGCCGTGGATGAATCCATGGTCACGGGTGAGTCCATGCCGGTTGCTAAAGGACCAAATGATTCACTCATCGGCGGGACCGTGAATGGCACGGGTGCACTCGTGATGCGCGCGGACCGCATCGGGTCCGACACCATGCTCGCACGGATCGTGACGATGGTCGCCGAAGCGCAGCGCAGTCGCGCGCCGATTCAAAAGCTCGCCGATACCGTTGCGGGATATTTCGTGCCGGCCGTGCTCGCCGTGGCCGCGATCGCTTTTATTGCGTGGGCCATGTGGGGGCCGATGCCCGCCCTCTCGTATGCGTTGATTGCGGCCGTCTCGGTCGTGATCATCGCTTGCCCGTGCGCGCTCGGACTCGCAACGCCGATGTCGATCGGTGTGGGCGTCGGCAAGGGAGCTAGCGTCGGCGTCCTCATTAAATCTGCCGAGGCGCTCGAACGATTCGAAAAAGTCGATACACTCGTCGTCGACAAGACGGGGACGCTCACCGAGGGGAAGCCCAAAGTAACGGAGATCTTTACCGCACCCGGCTTCATCGAATCCGAGATCATCGCGCTCGCCGCGAGCTTGGAGCGTTCGAGCGAACATCCGCTCGCGGCGGCAATCGTCGCTGCAGCCGCGCAGCGCAACGCCATCATTTTCCATGCAGCCGATTTCGCATCGATGACCGGCAAGGGTGTTGCCGGAAATGTCGATGGCCACCGGGTTTTGCTGGGTAACGCGCGATCGATGGCGGATGCGGGCGTTTCCATCGATGCGCTTCTGGGACACGCCGAGAAAGCTCGCGGCGACGGCGCGACGGCGCTCTTCATCGCCATCGACGCGAAAGCCGCCGGCGTCATCGCGATTTCCGATCCGATCAAGGGGACCACGCAAACCGCCATCGATGCGCTCAAGGCCGATGGCGTGCGCATCGTGATGCTCACCGGAGACAATTCGGCAACGGCACACGTGGTCGGCATGAAACTCGGCATCGACGACGTGCGTGGCGACGTTTTGCCCGAGGACAAGCAACGCATCGTGAAAGAGTTACGCTCGATCGGCAAGATCGTTGCGATGGCCGGCGATGGGGTCAACGACGCGCCCGCGCTCGCCGCAGCCGACGTCGGGATCGCGATGGGGACGGGTACGGAGGTTGCCATTGCGAGCGCCGGGGTGACGCTCGTAAAGGGTGACTTGGCCGGAATCGTGCGGGCGAGAACGCTCAGTCGCGCGACGATGCGCAACA
>JAYTXC010000060.1:0-15764 GCA_043743145.1 Rhodospirillales bacterium | reverse complement strand
CGATCGTCGTGCTTGCCGAGGGGAAGAAGATCGCCGAGGGGGCGCCGCTGGAAGTGACGCAGTCGCGCGCGGTGATCGAAGCGTATCTCGGCGCGCGGTACGTGAAGCGCCAGGAAGCCGCGCGCGCGGCTGCCGACGCGCGCACGGGCGAAAGCGCGCGATAATGGCACTCGTGGTCGATTCACTCTCCGCCGCGTACGGGGATACGCAAGTCTTGTGGGACGTATCGATCCGTGTCGAGCCCGGCGAAGTCGTCGCGCTTATCGGGAGCAATGGGGCGGGAAAGTCGTCGCTTCTCGGTGCGATGAGCGGCCTCGTGAAAAAACGCGGCGGCACGGTCGTCTACGACGGCACGGATCTCACGGCGCTTCAGCCCGATGCGATCGTGCGTGCGGGCGTGGTGCAAGTGCCGCAAGGGCGGCGGCTCTTCAACTCGCTAACCGTGCACGAAAATCTCTTGATGGGCGCGTATCTGCGCAATGATAAAGAGATCGCGAGCGACCTCGAACGCGTGCTCGAAATGCTCCCGCGCCTGCGGCAACGATACGAGTTTCTCGCGGGGAAGTTGTCGGGCGGCGAACAGCAACAGGTCGCGATCGCGCGCGCACTTATGGCGCGGCCCAAAGTGATGCTCATCGATGAGATGTCGCTCGGCCTCGCACCCGTGCTCGTCGATCAATTGCTCGAAATTCTCGCGACGATCAATGCGAGTGGCGTCGCGATTCTCATGGTCGAGCAAGACGTGCAAACCGCGCTCGAGTTCGCAACGCGCGCATACGTGCTCGAAACGGGCCGTGTGACGCTCGTCGGTCCCTCGAGTCAATTGCTCGACGACCCACAAGTGCAGAAAGCGTACCTCGGTGTTTAAGTTGCCACTTCGTAAAACATGGCGCACGAGCGAGCGAATCGCTGGCGTGTCAAACGCGTGCGCCGTCGTTGCCTTCGGCGTTGCGTGCGTCCTCGGCGTTGACATGACAGCATCCGCGCAGTCGCCCGCACCGACCGCCGTCGCCATACCGTTGCCTGCGGATTGCACGATCGTCTCGCAAGCGCAGGCCTCCGAGATTCTCGGCTACCCCGTCGAACCGGCCGATGCCGCGTCGCAGGTGGGCGGGATCTGCTTCTTCACGTCGCGCGCGATCTCGCAAGACGGCAGCGTGACCTACGCGATGGTCACGGCGGCGAATCTTCCGCAACGCCGAGCGTTTGCCGCTGCGCAAGCACGCCGCTGCGCGGGCGTGGTGAAAGCGGCGCCGAATGCGCTCGTCTGCCGCTCGTATGCCGACGTCGCCCTCGCAGTCGATCTCGATGCCTACTTCAAAGCGCGGACATCGGCGACCGATGCGACTCCGGTTGCCGAACTCGGCAAAGATGCAATCGCGGCACCCAACGCGCTCTACGTGCGGCGCGGTGCGTACGTCATCGAAGCCGTCGTGCGACGAGCGGAGATGTTGGATGTGAGGCGTGCGACGGCGCTTGCGAAGCTACTTCTCGCGCGCATCGCAAGCTAAGGCCTTCGGGATCGTCGCTGGAGAAGAATCGGCTCGAAGTTTTTAGCGACGTCGTCATCGCCGTCAGCATCACGATCATGGTGCTCGAATTCAAAGCGCCGCACACCGCCGATCTCGCGGCGCTACGCGCGCTCGCACCGACGTAGGCGATGCCTCTGCCGAACATTCTTCGATGCAGAATAAATTCCAAAACTTCATCGTGCTCGGCGACCACCGCCGCCGGTAACTGCCGGTGCAATTCAAGCGTAATCGTCGATCGCCTAGATTGCCGCATGCGAGTTCTCCGACGACGAACGGGTGTATCGTTACCGCCGTGCGCTCCAAGAGCGCGGATCAATCGATCGTCTCACGCACGAAAATAATTGACCCACACTGATGTGTCGACCAGAATCATTCTTTGGGCTCTTGGCGGTGCCGTGGCGAAACGCTCGGCTGTAACCGGCTACGGCCGAGACTGGCCAATCGCTTTGCGCTCTCGCGTTCGATGAGCGCCTTCAAGCCTTCGTGCAATATCGCCGAGCGGTTTTGAAGCGACGTCAACTTGATGGCCTGCAATAAAAAACCCTCACCAAGGTTTACCGTGGTTCGTATTTGTACGTGCCCGTTCGCGTCAATAAAAGCAGCGTAGAATGCAATTCTCAATGGGCGAGTGGCGTGTTCGATGTTCCTGGAACGCGTGTTATCTTGGGCCAAAACGCGAAATGATAGAGAATATCTCGATTCGCGATCCTGGAACGAGGGAGGCTGGGTATCCTCTCAGCGACGCGATAGCGTCACCAGTGGAGCGATCAAGCACGAACGGAATCGGCTAATCAAAAGAACGTGTCGGTTCTTTGATGTCGTAAAGGCGCGCGAGCGGCCGCGTAAATTGCGCGATGGCGTTGCGCTCGTTCTTTACCGGTCATTCGGCTGGTGGTTCGTGAAATCGAAAGGTCACCGACAGAGCCGATGTGTCGGCGGGAGCGCGCGACGTCCCGTCTTTCTCGGCGGCAACTGATGAGAGTGCGACCTGTAGCATCTTACCGACAGGCCTGAAATTACGGCTTGCGGCGGTTCGTTCGCCGGCAGGACAAGCGCTGCACGAACGATCGTGGAGTGCGCGAGACTTCCGGGCGCAATGGTGATGGAAATGCCGTCGGAAAGCGAGATCGTACCGCCCCTGCGCGCGTTGATGTGAACCGACGTTCCGGCTGTCGCGCCGGGTGGAAGCGACGAGCAGAATTGGTCATTCGAGCTGGGAAGACAGCCGGGTTCTCTGTGCGCCGTTGCGCCGCAACAGACGACGACGAGAGCAAGGCATCGAAAAAACGCCGCTCGGGACCCTTTCGCGGAATGGAACACTGGCGGTGCGTTCAGTTTCGGCGAGAGGATTGGGTGCCCGACCTTATCCGGCGACGTGGAGAAGGTGACATCAAACCAGGCGAACGTCGCAACCGCTGTGTCGCGAGTAAATCCAGCGTCGTCGAGAGGAAGAAGCACCGTGGCGACCGTGTTTCAAACAAACGAATACGGCATGACGAGGAGCGTCCCATAACGATCATCGCGCATCGAATCGCCTTCGAGAAGTGCATGCCGAGAGCGTCCATATCGGCGCGCGGGATGTTATCGTTCGCAACAACCGTACACGGCGGCGTCTAAAGTCGTCGTGAGCAAAATCTACATGATTACCGGCGGATCCGGCGGCATCGGCTCCGATGTGGCGCGCCGCCTCATCGCGCGGGGCGATCGCGTCGTTCTCATCGCTCGGGATGAAGCGAAATTGCACGCGGTCGCCGATACGCTCGGCGCGAGCGCAACGGTGATGACGTGCGATGCGCTCGACCTTCCCGGCATGCAGGCCGTCGTCGAGCGTATCGAGACCGAGATCGGCGCGATCGACGGACTGGTGCACGCCGTGGGCAGCATCGTCTTACGGCCGTTGCACGCTCTTTCGCTCGAAGAATGGCGCACGACGCTCGACCTCAACGCGACGAGTGCTTTTATCGCGGTGAAATCCGTCGTCACGAAACTGATGCGGCGTCGCAGCGGCAGCGTCGTGCTCTTTTCGACCGTCGCCGCGCAGACGGGCTTGCAGAATCACGAAGCGATCGCCGCGGCGAAGTCCGCGATTGAGGGCCTCGTGCGTTCCGCGGCGATCTCATACGCGCGCTATGGCGTCCGATTCAACGCCGTCGCGCCCGCGCTCACGAAGACGGAACTCTCGAAGTCCCTCTGGGAGAACGACGCGATGCTCGCGGCATCGGTTGCGATGCATCCGCTCGGACGCGTCGGCGAACCTTCCGATATCGGCGCGGCCACGGCATTCTTGCTCTCCGACGACGCGAGCTGGGTGACGGGGCAAATACTCGGTGTTGACGGTGGTCTCGGTGCGGGCGTGCAGGCGCAGAAGATGACCGTCGGCCGTTAATTCGTCGGCGGCTTCGGGACCGTCGGAAGCGCGTCGTGGTTCCATTCCATCCACGAACCGTCGTAGACGGCCACGTCGGTAAACCCGGCGGCGCAGAGCGCGAGATACGATCCCGATGCGGAGACGCCGCTCCCGCACGAGACGATCGTACGTTTCGTGCGATCGAGTCCCGCGCGCGCGATCAGCGCATCGAGCTTCGCGGGCGGCGCGATCCGACCGCCGTTCGCGTCGTCGAGTAACTGCGAGCCCGAAAGGCGCACCGCACCCGCGATATCGCGGTCGCGCATCGCATAGGTTCGGTCGCGTTGCGTTTCGACGAGCTGCGTGTCGCTGCGACCTTCGGCGATCGCGAGCACTTCGTCTTTCGATGCACGGAGTTCCGGCCGCACGCGCGGCGTGAAGACGCGCGCGGCGTACGATGGTGCATCGGTCGTGAGCGCGCCGCCGCTCGCGATCCAATCGCGCAAGCCACCTGCGAGCACGTGTGATGCATCGTGACCGTAGTAGCGGAGCATCCACACGATCCGGGCCGCATACGGCACGTCGCCATCGTCGTAGGCGACGACCATCGTGTCGTCGCCGATGCCGAGCGCACCGATGACCGCCGCGAACCGCTCAGCCGGTGCGACGCGCGCCGCATAGGGTGTTGCGGGATCGCGCAGGTCGTCGTGGTAGTCGACGTGCACGGCACCGGGAAGGTGACCCGCGCGATAGCGTTCGATGCCCGGCGTCTGCGCGATTGCGACGCCGTGCGGAACGCTGCGCGCGTCGACGACGCGTATGCTCGCATCGCGCGCATGCGCGTCGAGCCAATCACGCTCCACAAAGACGTCGGTCATGAATGACCGGGTGCTACGGTGCGGGGATGAGCTCCTTGCGCTTCGTGACGATCGTCGGCGTCAGCACGAAGACGACGTCGCTCTCGGTGCGCTGATACGACGTCGAGCGGAAGAGTGGTCCGAGAATCGGCAGATCGCCGAGGATCGGAAACTTTTGAATATTGCGCGATTCGACGCGACGCAATAACCCGCCCAAGACGATCGACTCGCCATCTTCGGTGACGACTTCGGTCGAGATCTTGCTCGTTTTGAGCGCTGGAACGGTAAAGCCATTAACTTGTACGCCGTCGGCAAAGTCGAGGTCGGAGATCTCCGGCGTGAGCTCGGTATCGATGCCGCCGTCAGCTTGGATCGTCGGCTTCACGTTGAGCGAGACGCCGAAATCTTTGTACGAAATCGAGATCGTCCCGAGGCCGTTGGAGATCGGAATCGGTATCTGGCCGCCAACTAAAAACGTCGCCGTTTTTCCGGGGAGCGCGACGAGATTCGGTGACGAGAGAATACGCGCGTGACCCTGCGTGACGAGTAAGTCGATCGTTGGTGCGAGCAAGCTCACGCGCTCGAACGGCCCGACGTTGAACGGATTTGGCGGCAGCGACGCACGTGCGGGATCTTCAACGATCCCAATCGAGTTGCCGGGCGAGAGCGAAAACGTACCGCCGGCGCCAACCGTCGTTTTCTGCGCGGTTTGTAGCCGCAGCCCGAGTTGCCGTTGCGCGGTCTTATCGACTTCGAGAACGTCGACTTTGATGCTTACCATGCTCTTCATGCTCGTAGAGAGCCGATCGATGATCTTGCCATCGCTCTTGAGATAAGCCCCTGCAAGACCGCTCACACGATCGACGACATCTTGGGCTTGCCGCCGATCTTGCACGCGGCCACTCACGATGAGATTTCCGCTGGGATCGAGATCGACGCGGAGATCGCGTGAATCGGGCATCGCATCGATTTCATCTTGGAGATGTCCGAGCGGTTTGCGAATGGCGATCGTATTGGCAAACGTGATCGCGGCGGCATCGAATTTAATATCTTTGAAGCGGTCGAGCACCCCCGTAATCCGGGTATACTCGCGCATATCGGCGACCTTCCCGCCGAGGACGAGTGTCGTTCCAACGACGCCGATGGAAACGTCGGGCGAATCGATCTGCGTGCGCAAGAGACGGACGATCTGTTCGATCCGACGGTCGTTGACGGTGAGTTCGTAGGTGTGTTGGCCCGTCTCGTCCCAAACGAAGAGCGTCGTGTCGCCCGGTCCGCGGGCATTGATGATCACGCGTGTTGGATCGAGGGCGATCGCGCCCGCGACTTTCCCGTCGCCGACGGCGATGCGTTCGATGCCGTGGCCGTGAACGATGAGTGAGTGCCCGGTCTCGAGCGACAGAATCCCGCCATGCGGCGAGGCGGCAGCGGGTGCGACGGGGAGCATCGCGAGGGCGCCGACGAGCGCCAGTGTCGGTCGAAGACGAATCATCGGTCGGACATTCTAAGGTTCGCAGACCGCGAGAACGACAACATAGACATCACATAGTCTATCGGAAGGTCGACGCCGCGCATGAGCTTACGTCACAACATCACCTCACTCGGCGTCATCGCGCTCTTTACTGGGCTCGTGGCCCCCGCGAGCGCCGACGACGCGATCGCGCTCGCCACCGTCGCCCGCCAACTCGGATTTACCTACGCCTATTTGCCGTATGAAAATGCGGTCTCGCTCGCGCGATCGGGAGCTACGATCGTGGTCCGCCCGGGCGATGCCTTTTTCACGGCGAACGAGCGGCGCGAACCCGTCTATGGTATGGTCCCGGAGTATCGCAACAACGACGTCTTCGTCTCTCCCGCCTTCGTCGAGGAAATTCGCGGTCTCGGGCGCCGGGTGGATCGCGTCGATGCCGAAGCCGCACGCGCGAACTCCGATGCGGCGATTCTTCGCCCCGTTGCGGCGATCGTACCGGCAGGTCGTGTCGCCTCCGCCGTGGCGAGTTATGACGCGCTCGAAGATCGCGCGATCGTCCGCGGAATCGCGACCCCGGGATCCTATGTTGGCATCCGCTTGCGCGCCGCGCTTTCGGAGAGTTTACCGATGCTCACCTTGGATCGTACGACCGTCGTCGCCGGAGCCGACGGGACGTTCGTCGCGCATCTCTCGTTCGGAAGCGATCGGTTCGCGCCATCGCACTACACGGTCGAAGCGTACGGCACGAACGACGATCGGCCGATCGTCACGCGCATGCCCGAGCGCAAATCGATCGATGCGAAAACGAGCGCCGACGACCGCAAATAAGTTTACTGCGGATTGTTCGAAAGATACTGGGCGATGATGCCGCCGAAAATCATGAGAAAGAGTGCCGGTAACATAAAGAGCGCCATCGGGAGCACCATCTTCGTCGGCATGAGATTGGCGAGTTCTTCCGCGCGAATCATCCGGCGGCTGCGCACCTCTTCAGCGAGCTCTCGCAGGACGCCGGACATGTTCGAGCCGAGTTGTTCGGCCTGCACGACGGCGAGCACGAAGTTGCTGACCTGATCTTGCGCGACGCGATCGCCCATCGAGCGCAATGCGTCTGCGCGCGAACGGCCGAGTCGCACTTCACTGAGCATCGCCTTCACTTCTTCACCGAGCGGACCAGCGGCGACGTCGACGGCATACGCGAGCGCGGCATTAAAGGCGAGGCCCGCCGTTACCGTGGAGACGAGCATGTCGAGAAAATCGGGTAGCGCTTTCGACACGGCGATCTTGCGGGCTTTGATCGCGCTCTTGACCTTCGACATCGGATAGTACCCGCCGATGAGCGACAAGAATATGGCGAAGCCATAGCCGAGCATGCCGAGTTTCATGTAAATCGCGAGTGAGAATCCAATCGACGTAAAGAGAATCGCGCTCGCAACCATTTGAAACGCGATCTTCGCGGGGGTAACGGTATACCAACCCGCCTCGTCGAGGTTGCGTCGTAACTTGCCGCGCTGCTCGTCGTTGAAGATTCGCGCGAAGGCCTCGGTACGGCTACGCGAGCCTTCCCACGCGAGCTCTTCGACGCGCTCCAAGCGCGATGCGAGGCGGCTCTTCACGGGGACGAACGTATAGACGAGCACGCCGAGCGCGAATGCGACGGCCGTCCCGATGATAATGACGATGGCTGAGGTTCCGAAAATCATATATCGAGCTGCAAGATCTTCATCAAACTAAACACTGCGAGCCCTTCCAGAATTGCGACGCCACCGAGCATCCCCCAGCCGGGTTGCGTGTGCAGGAGCGCGTGCGCCATCGATTCTTGCGTCATGATGACGAAGCCGCCGATGAAGATCGGTAAGCCGCCGATGATGGCCGCGCCGAAGCGGCCTTGCGCCGTCAGCGCGCCCATCTTGCGTTTCACACGGCGTCGGTCGCGGATCGTCGTCGCGAGCGTGTCGAGGACTTCGGCGAGATCGCCGCCGGTTTGTTGCTGCACGCGGATCACGCGAGCGAACATGAGCATCTCACTTCCGGGCGTCGTCTTCGCCATCTCATCGAGCGCCTCGACGATCGGCATGCCGACGTTGCATCGCCCGATGACGCGACGGAACTCGCGCTTGGCGGGATTGGGCAATTCGTCGGCGACCAAGACGAGGGCTTGTCGTAAACTCACCCCGACGCGCACCGCACTCGCGAGCGTTCGGAAGACGAGTTCGAGCTGGTCCTGAAGATTCTTGAGCCGCATCGAGCTGCGCAAGCGTACGTAGCCGAGGCCGGCGAAGATCGCGAGAACTTGCGCGAGCGGAAATGCGAGAATCGTTATGAGTAACGATGGATGGACCAAGATCGCAAAGGCGAGCCACGCGACCGTTCCGACCGCAATGATCGCGAGCCCGTAATCTGAGGGCCGCATCTTCATATCGGCGCCAGATAATTCTGTTGCGAAAAATTTGCCGTAGCGGCCGAAGACGATCATGAAGTCGAAATCGCTCGCGATCACGATCGCGATGATACATACGAAGACGATCGCACCGGTAATATACGGTAGCATTCCCTACCAGGTCACGCGGGCGCCGCGCAGCGCGATGAGCGTGCGCGGATCGAAATCGACGCCCTGCTCCTCGAATCGGCTCAGGAAATGTGGTTGCACGCCGGAGTATTCGAAGTCTCCGATAACCGCACCGGCATCATCGACACCGCGCGCGTGAAAGCGTACGATCTCTTGCAGCGTCACGATATCGCCTTCCATGCCGACGACTTCGGTAATGCTCGTAACCTTGCGAGTGCCATCTCGCATCCGTTCGATTTGGACGACGACGTCGACGGCGCTCGCGATCTGTTCGCGAATCGCGCGAATCGGCAGATCGAAGCCCGCCATCATGACGAGCGTCTCCATACGCGCGAGTGCGTCGCGCGGGGTGTTCGCGTGAAGGGTCGTGAGCGAGCCGTCGTGTCCCGTATTCATCGCCTGCAACATGTCGAGCGCTTCGCCCGCGCGACACTCACCGACGACGATGCGATCGGGGCGCATGCGGAGCGAATTTTTGACGAGATCGCGAATCGTGACGGAGCCTTTGCCTTCGATGTTCGCAGGGCGCGATTCGAGGCTCACGACGTGTTCTTGGTCGAGCTTGAGTTCGGCTGCATCCTCGATCGTGACGATGCGATCGCCCGCCGGAATAAAATTCGAAAGGATGTTGAGGAACGTCGTCTTTCCCGAACCCGTTCCGCCGCTGACGACGACGTTGAGTTTGCCTTCGATGATCGCGCGTAAGAACGTGACCGCGACCTGCGGCAACGATCCGATCCGAACGAGATCTTCGATCGTCAATCGTTTGCTACCGAAGCGTCGGATCGTGAGTGTCGAGCCTTTCAGCGCCAGCGGCGGAATAATCGCGTTGACGCGCGAGCCGTCGGGTAAGCGAGCGTCGACCATCGGCGACGATTCGTCGATGCGACGGCCTAGCGGCGCGACGATGCGTTCGATCACGAGTCGGAGATGTTGTTCGTTCCCGAAAATGCGATCGGAGAGCGTGAGCTTCCCGCGCCGCTCGACGTAGATTTGTTTCGGTCCGTTGACCATGATCTCACTCACGAGCGGATCGCGCATGAGATCTTCGAGCGGTCCGAGGCCGAGTTGCTCGTCGAGGATCTGTTGCTTCATGTCGGCGCGTTCTTGGAGCGAGAAATCGTCGACGTCGGCACGCGTGACGACGATCTCTTCGATGATACCATCGATGGTATCGCGGAGCTTCGCAATTTTTTCCGCATCGGAGTGATTTCGGCTCGCGGCGACCATATCGATGCGAGACATCATCAACGTGTTGATCTCGGAACGAATTTTGTCGCGCTTTTCTGCATGCGCGCGCTCCGCGGCGCTCTCGCCTCGAATTTCGGGTGTGATGTCGACCGTGGTGGCCGAGCCGTTCGAACGGCTGCCGTTCGAACTCGGAGCGGCGATCAAGCGATTGAGGCCGGGAAGCTGACCGAAGGGTTCCGCATCGGGCGCTTCGATCATCACGCGAGCGAATGCGTCGATGACGCGATCGAAGGGACGTTTCTCCGTATTTCGTGGGATCTCGGCGACGATCGACGTGCTCAAGATGCGCTCGAGTTCGCGGCGAGCGATCTCGTTTTTCTTATTGCGATCGTTGACCGCGAGCCAGATCCGATCGAGCGGAATGCCGAGCCGCGCGAGATCGCGAAGTGTCGTGCGCGCGGCAGACGAACCGAGCATGTCGGGTTCCATGACGACGACGACGCGCGACGCGCGGCGGACAAAGGGATGGACGCTCGCAGCGAACGGCCACGGCGCATCGACG
This sequence comes from Rhodospirillales bacterium, assembly GCA_043743145.1. Taxonomy (GTDB): domain Bacteria; phylum Vulcanimicrobiota; class Vulcanimicrobiia; order Vulcanimicrobiales; family Vulcanimicrobiaceae; genus JANYGA01. The sequence continues at coordinate 5,238 of JAYTXC010000060.1, read as the reverse complement.
AGGACGAGTCCCGGGCTTTCGGAGACGCGTTCGGCTATCGCCTCGATTTCGGCGATCCGTAAAGCCGGCACGTCCTCGAATTTATCCACAAACTCGACCACGTCGATCTCGCCGATTCGCGCGATTGCATGAATCGTCGCGCCGCGGTTGGCGTTGAGTTGCCGGGAACCATCGAGTAATTCGGCAATCGCGCGACGGCCCGTAAGATCGGCGTCGACGATCGTCACGTCGCGTTTGAGCCGGCGTGCGGCGCGTGCAAGATCGACGGCGAGCGTCGAGACGCCGCATCCGCCTTTCGCGCCAACTAAGAGATAGGTTTGCGCGGACACGTCAGCGCTGTCCGGCCACGATCTGATCGCCCTCGATCACCAAAATGGGTTTCCGAGCTTGTGGCACGCCGACGGCGGGTGCGACGACCGGTGCGAGTGGCGCGGCAACGTTTCCCGGCGCTTGCACGGGTACGGCGGGTGGGACGATGTAGACCGACGGCTCGCTCGAGCTCGCGGCCGGTCGTGACACGCTCCCGGCGCCATCATCGCCGACATCGACTTCTTGCACGGGATAGGCGCGAATGGGCTCCTTGGGCGAGCGTAACGCGAGGCGAAGGAGCGTGTTATTGTCAGCAAACGTTAAAAGATTGGCTTGATCGGGCGTTACGGCGAGCGTGACCGAAGCGGGACCGGTGGTCGAAGCTGCGGTTCCAGTTGGAGCGACGCTTGGTTCGAGAATGGTGTTGACGGCGAGAACCAGGGCGCCGCGAATGATCGCTCGCGTGGGATGGGCGCGGCCGCGCGTGTTCGAGGCTAAGACATCGACGCGATCGCCGGGTGCGACGAGCGCGGAGACCGACTTGATAAAATCGACGGGAATGCTGATCGCGCGTAATCCGGGGCTGAGTTTTCCGGTGATTCCGATCGACGCAGGCACGCCGACCTTGGCCTCCGTGAGAGGCGCGCCTTCAGGGATTTCGATCAACGCGATATTATTGAGCGCTTGTCGGACCTCGCCGAACGTGCCGACTTCGACTTGGTCGGTCGGCTTCATAACGCGTGTTAGCATTTCGCCCACGATGCGTTCCCGGGGATGGATGGTGCGGCTCGCGACGATGACGCTGCGCGTCGGGACGGTCGCTTGTTGATCGGTTGCATGCTGCGCACCGTTGAGGTACCGGATCGTGAGGAGGCCCGCGATGAGCGCGACGGTGACCGCTACAATCAGTGTGATGCGTCGACTATTGAGCGCAATTGCCATACGTTTAGTCTATCGGCAGTCTTGGGGCCATCCATGTGTCGTGGCAGATGAGAAATTGCGGAAGGGGCAATCGCAGGTATGACGCGAGCCACAAACGAGCGAGCCCCTCGCGGGTTACACCGAGATCGTTGTTCGATCCAGATCGAATCGTTTTCGCGCATCCTCGACGATGTATTTGCCGATGGCGAGCGATGCGGTTGCGGCAGGCGACGGCGCATTGCGGACGTGCATCACGCCTTCCGAGCCCTCGAAGACGAAGTCGTCGACGAGCGCACCGTCGGGTGTCATCGCTTGGGCGCGAACGCCGGCTGGCCCCGGCAGGCAATCCTCGGGCTGCAATTCGGGAATGAAGCGCTGGAGTGCTTTCACGTACGCGCTTCGCACGAGATCGCGATACATCTCGCCGGCGCCGATCTTCCAATATTTGGTGGCGAGCTTTACGAAGCCGGGATAGGTAATTGCATCCCAGAGTTCGGGCGGATTGATTGTGAAAAATGAATAGCCTTCGCGTGCGAACGCGAGAACGGAATTCGGGCCAAGCCAAATCGAGCCGTCCATGCGCGGCGTGAAATGCACACCGAGGAAGGGAAATTCGGGATCGGGGACCGGGTAGATGTTGCCTTTTACAAGGTAGCTCTTCTCGGGTTTGAGGATCAAATAATCGCCCCGAAAGGGTACGATCTTCGGGTCGCGGCTGCCGCCGCTCATTTTCGCGAGTTTGTCGCTGTAGACGCCTCCACATGTGATGACGAATCGCGCTTGTATTTCGCCCGCTTTGGTTTCGAGGATGGTCACGCCGTACCGCCGCGATATCCCGATGACTTCGTGCCCGAGATACATTTCGGCACCGTTGGATTTTGCATCGGTTGCGTACGATTGCGAAACGCGGCCCCAGTCGACGATGCCGGTGACGGGAGAGAAGATCGCTTTGATCCCATGACAATGGGGCTCGGCTTCGGCGATCTGCTCGGGCCCGAGCATTGCTAAGCCCTCGACGCCGTTGGCTTGGCCGCGATCCCAAAGATCGTCCAACCGGCCCAGTTCGCTTTCATCGGTTGCGACGATGAGCTTCCCGACCGCCTTATAAGGAATGTCGTGCGATTCGCAATAGGCCCATGCGAGCTTTCGGCCTTCGACACAGAGCCGAGCTTTGAACGAACCCGGCTTATAGTAGATGCCGGAGTGGATGACGCCGCTATTGCGCCCAGTTTGATGCGCATTGAAGACGTTCTCTTTCTCCACACATGCGACGGTGAGATGCGGGTAACGCTCCGTGAGCTCGCGCGTGGTCGCGAGTCCCACAATTCCCCCGCCGACGACGGCAATGTCGTATATCATCGCCACCCAATTCGGCTCGCTCTTTGTGTCGCCCGCTGTCGGGAGGCGGCCGAGGGGCGGCGCATCCGGAGGCGTATCATCGTTCTATGGCTATCACGATGAATCGGATCTCTCCATTTGTAAACGAAGTCATTCGCTCGTTTACCGAGCCCGTCGACGCGGCGTCGTTGCGGGCCGCCCTCGTGCGAGCTCGCACCGCGCTTGGCACGCGGTATCCCGTCGTGATCGCTGGGAAACCGGTCGTTACGGCAGAGACGATCGTCTCGCGAAATCCGGCTCGGCCGAGCGAGATCGTGGGGAACGTCGGCTCGGCCTCGCACGCGCAGGCGGTGGCGGCGATCGAGGTTGCTGCGCAAGCGTTCGAATCGTGGAAGCGCGTCTCGACGGCCGAACGTGTTGGCATTCTCGTGCGCGCGGCGGCGAAAATTCGCGAGCGTCGCGACGATTTCAACGCGCTTTTAATCTTGGAAGTCGGAAAGACGTGGGTTGAGGCGGATGCCGATACGGCCGAAGCGATCGATTTTCTGGAATTTTACGCGCGAGAAGCGATCCGGTATGCCGAGCCGCCGCCGCTCGTACCCATCGCAGGCGAAGAGAATCGGCTTTCGTATATCGGGCTCGGTGTCGGCATCGTGATTCCGCCGTGGAATTTCGCATTTGCGATCATGGCGGGTATGACGGCCGCGGCGCTCGTTGCGGGTAACACAGTCGTTTTAAAGCCTTCGAGCGATTCACCCGTGATCGCGAGCGTCTTCGTCGATCTTCTCCACGAAGTCGGATTGCCGGCCGGGGTCGTAAATTTCGTCCCGGGGTCGGGGCGCGTTATCGGTGATTCCCTCGTCGCTCATCCGAAAACGCGCTTCATCGCCTTTACCGGTTCGAAAGATGTTGGGCTGCGCATCAACGAACTCGCAGCAAAGACGGCGCCAGGTCAGATTTGGATCAAGCGCGTCATCGCCGAGATGGGTGGGAAAGACGCGATCGTCGTCGCAGCCGACGCCGATCTCGACGCGGCAGCCGATGGTATCGTGGCTTCGGCATTTGGCTTTGCGGGACAAAAGTGTTCGGCGTGTTCTCGGGCCATCGTCGAAACGTCGGTCTACGAGGCGATCGAGGCGAAAGTGCTCGAGCGGGTGCGACGCTTGACGGTGGGCGATCCAGCCGAAGCCGGGACTGCGGTCGGTCCCGTGATCAACGAGGCCGCGCTCGTATCGATGGAGGCGTTTATCGCAAAGGCTCTCGAGGAGGGTGGGCGTCTCATCGCAGGGGGATCGCGAGTGCCAGGCGATGGCTTCGTGCTTGCACCGACGGTCATTGCCGATGTGGCTCGGCACGCGACGATCGCACAGCAAGAAATTTTCGGTCCGGTTCTCGCGCTTATTCGCGCCGATGATTTCGAAGATGCGCTTGCGATTGCAAATAATACGGAGTTCGGGCTGACGGGTGCGCTTTATGCCGGGGAAGATGCGAAGCTCGAGCGTGCCCGCGAAGAATTCCACGTCGGCAATTTGTATCTCAACCGGAAGTGTACGGGAGCTCTGGTCGGCGTGCATCCGTTTGGCGGGTTCAATATGTCGGGTACCGATTCGAAAGCTGGCGGATACGACTATCTCGCATTGTTTACGCAAGCGAAGATGGTCTCAAAGAAGATATAACGCGGGATCGGTCGGCCCTCATGGTCGCTAACAAAAACGCGTTGTCACAGGAACGCCGCCTGCGCGTGCGGGTGGCGTATCGTCTTTTCTTTCGCCAAAACGTGTATTCGGTATGAATCAACGGCCTGTACGGACTTTTTGCTTGTCCGACGCCGTGTTCCTTAAGGAGGGCATCGTTCTCACGGAATTCCTGAGGCGAACTGTAAGATTTTCGCCCCTGCGCGCGATTTCAAAAGCGAAACACGGAAGCGTGACATCGAAATTACGGTAACGAGTAACGTGCATCGACGATCGGTGTACGTTGCGGACGAGCGCCGATCGCAAGGCAAGCGCGCCTCATCTGTCGCTGCGCGTGCAGGCAGACCCGAAGGTGCGCGTCGGTTCGCGCACCGACAACATGCCTTATTGAAAATCCTTCGCAAAAACTCTCGTAGGATGGGTTGACTCTGCTTGCGGGGCATGATAGATTAGCGTCCGTGACATCGACGACTCGCCAACACGGTGCGGTCAACGACTCGGGCCCAAAGAGGCGCGGTCGTCGTGTTTGTTCCTTGAAAACTGAGCAGTACAGTAGCGCATAAGTCTGTGGGTCTCCGATAACGAGATACAGATAACAGCGCGCCGCAAGGTGCGTTTTTGTTTGGACCCGAGTTACGTGAGAATCGTCAGTCATTGCCCGAGGCCCGGCTCCACCGGTTTCTCGGACCACGATGACTGGCAACAACAAATTGACCGATTGCGTTCGTAAAGCGAAAGCAGTTGCGAATGCGATCCAAAAAGGTTTTAGGCGAAAGCTTGGGACCGGACTCGGCTTTGCCGAGTCCAGCTTAGTCAGCAGTTTTTAGAGCCTCAAAGGCTCCGAAGAGACTTTCCGGCAGTGATGTCGGTCAAGAATTTTTTTGGAGAGTTTGATCCTGGCTCAGGATTAACGCTGGCGGCGTGCCTAACACATGCAAGTCGAACGAGGTAGCAATACCTAGTGGCAGACGGGTGA
>JAYTXC010000059.1:0-19092 GCA_043743145.1 Rhodospirillales bacterium | reverse complement strand
TTCTGATGAAACGGGTGTTTGTCGTGGTAGCGCTGCGGACCGATCGCACGCAGCCGTTCGACGAGGTCCGATTCGGACGCAACGCTGACCACGGTGGTCACAATTACGAGGCGCGCCCTTGCGTTCCGAGATACATCGTGACTTCGAATCCGGTGCCGGTCACGGTGAACGACGGGCGGGTCCAGGTGGCTTTGGTCATGCGGTTCCCCTTTTAGCGGTGGTGCGGACGGACCGCCGCACCGACGTATAGTGACAGCCGATCCGTCCAGGTGAAAGAGTGCGAACCGCCTATTTCTGGGACTGGGCTGGAAGTTCTTGCCAATCGGCGTCGCTCGCGGCAGGGTGGTGCGTTTCCCGACCGCAAGCCCACGCGGCGTGCAGCATTGGTTCACGTATCCCAATATCGATCCCGTTGCCTTCCGGCTCGGTCCGCTCGCCGTGCATTGGTACGGGCTCTCGTACCTCGTCGGCTTTCTCGCCGTCGGGGCGTGGATGGCGCGTCCCGCGGGTCGCCGGCGCCTCGGCCTCACCGTCGATGGCGTGCAAGACTTTCTCGTGTATGCGCTCGCCGGCGTCCTTATCGGTGGCCGGATTTTTTTCGTCATCGCCGATATCGTCACCAAACACGACGCCGCGCTCTACTTCGGCGATATGCCGCGAAGTCTCATCAACATTATTGCGGTGTGGAATGGCGGCATGGGATTTTTCGGTGGGATGCTCGGCGTCGTCGTCGCGATCGCGTTCTTCATCAAGAAGCATCCCGGGCTCACGTTCAGCGTGCTCGCAGATGAAGTCGTGATGCTCTTGCCGATCGGGCTCGCGCTCACGCGTGTGGTCAACTTCATCAACGACGAGCTTTTGGGCAACGTGTGCGTGCCCGATCGGCCGTACTGTTTGAAGTTTCCCGGTGTCGATGGTTTTCGCTACCCATCGCAACTCTTCGAATCGTTGCTGGATATCGCGGTGTTGCCGATCGTTTACGTCCTCTATCGCAAGCGACCACCGGACGGCGTCGTTGCGTGGACGTGGTTCGCGCTGTACGGCGTAACGCGATCTCTTGCGGAGATTTGGCGGCAAACCGACCTCGCGGTGGGACCGTTTACCGGCGGCCAACTGCTCGCGTTACCGATGATCCTCATCGGTGCGGGGCTCGCCATCGGATTCGCGCGTCGCAATCGACGCACGGATGTCGCGCCATAGGAAAGCGCGCTAGCATACGGAACGACTTTTGGTCATGAACGTCGGCCTCGGAGTTTTGCCGGACCGTGCTCCGTCCCCGCTCGCCGATCGGATCGCGGCGATGCGCGAACGTCTCGCCTCAGCGGCATCGAAGGCGGGTCGTGCGCGTGATTGCGTAACGCTCGTCGGTGTTACGAAAAAACAGCCGCGCGACGTCGTTGAAGAAGCGCTCGCCTGCGGTCTCGGCGATATCGCGGAGAATTACTTGCAAGAAGCGCGTCCGAAGCTCGCGGATCTCGGCGCCGTGCGCAAGCACTTCATCGGACACATTCAAACGAATAAGGCGAAAGCGATCGTCGAAACATTCGATGTCGTGCAATCGATCGATCGCATCGAAGCGGGACGCGCGATCGCGCGCGCTGCCGTCGCACTCGGGAAGCCCGTGCGTGCGCTCATCCAGATCAACATCTCGCCGAGCGAGCGATTCGGTATCGCGCCGGACGACGCCGTCGAACTCGCACGAACGTTGCGCGGTGAAGGGCTCGACATTGCGGGCGTGATGGCGATCGGTCCGAACTCAGAAGACCGCGGCGTGCTCGTGGATGCGTTCGCGATTGCGGCCCGCACGTTTGCTGCGGTCGGTGGCGATACGTTCTCGATTGGGATGTCGGGTGATTACGAAGTGGCGATCGCTAGCGGGTCGACGATGGTGCGCATCGGAACCGCTCTCTTCGGAAGTCGCACCACGAGTGGAGGAGGCCTATGAACCAACACGACGACGACGAGGTCCGGGTGCAGAAGCCGAGCGTGCTTCACAAAATCGGCTCGTTTTTTTCGCTTCACGAAGACGAAGACGAGTTCGAAGACACGCACGAGGCGAGTGCTCCCGCGCCCAAACGCAACGTCGTCGCGTTCTCCGCGCGTGAGAAGCGTAGCGGCACGAACGGTGAGGTGAGTCTCTTCGCTCCACGTGCGTTCGCCGACGTCACCGAAATTGCGGACGCCTTGCGCGCGCGCCAGACGGTGATCCTCAATCTCCAGGGCGTCGATCGCACGCTCTTACAACGCGTCGTCGATTTTACGAGCGGCGTCGCCTACACGCTCGACGGGAAGATTCAAAAGCTTGCGGATGCGATGTATCTCGTGGTCCCACCGGGGACGAGCGTCAACTCCGATGGCATCCGTGAAACTCTCGCATCCGATCCGTCGTTCGATTTCATGACGAACCGAGGTTAGCGCATGGCGAAGATTACGATCATCGATATCCAGCACAAACAATTCAAGAAGAAGATGACGGGCTACGATCCCTCCGATGTGGATCAGTTTCTCGATGAAATCATCGAGACGCTCGAGGATGAAGCGCACCAACGCGCCGCACTCGAAGCCGAAATCGGCGATATGCGCGAACGCATCAGCCACTTCAAGGCGATGGAAGAATCGCTCCACAACACCTTGCTTTTGGCGCAACGCACGGCAGACGAAGTCAAAGCGAGCGCGCATAAAGAAGCCGATCTCATTCGCAAAGAGGCGCGACTCGGCGTCGAGACCGAGATCGCGGCGTATGGCGATCGGACGATCGAAGCGCGCCGCGAACAACAGCGGGCACTCGAGACGGCCGAGAAAGCCAAGAGCGAACTGCGCAGTCTGCTGATGACCCATCTCGCGTTGCTCGATCGAACGACACCGCGTGCAACCGGCGATGCCTCGGTTGATGTGCCATCGCGCAACGGTTCGCACGCAACGGCGGACGTGTAACTCACGTCGCGATGGCAACCGCACCCGCAACGCGTGGCACGACACCTGGACGACCGCGCGTGTACCCCGTCGGGCGCGCCGTGTTGTTGCTCGGCATCGGAAACGCGGCGCTCGCCGGGCGGCGCCTCAACGTCGATGGGCGTCGCGTGCAGTCCGTTCGGTGTGGGTCGCTCGCACTCGTCGTCGCCTTCGTCGACCAACAAGCGTACGATCGTGCCGAAATCGCGCGTAAGCGCGTCGAATCCGCGTGGCTCGCGACCGAGGCGCGCGCGCTCGAGCGTTCGATCGACCGGCTCGCGGCGAGCGGAGACATTTTACCAATGAAGTTGTTAACCGTTTTCCCGCATGCCGACGCGCTCGAAGCATGCGCGCTCGAATCGCAAGCGCGGTGGACGCGCGCGCTCGCGCGTGTCGGGTCGAAGCGCGAGTGCGTGGTGCACGTCTATGCGGGTCCGCACGTGGCACCGGGTTCCGAACCCTACGTCGCGCGCGTGAGCGAATGCGCGACCCGAGCGACGCGTCTCCCCGCTTTCGACGGCGCGCCGACGCTGACCGAAGCGCTCGCCTCGCTTTGGCGCGACTGCGTCGGGCTCGGGCTCGCGTCGCGTCGCATCGCATCCACGCCCGCGCGTGGCGCGCAGTTCGCCCTCGCGGTGCTCCTCCCACCGGGCGACGTGGAAACGCTGGGTGCGCTCGTCGATCGCTGGAACGCGCGCGGCGCTGCGCTCGGGCTCATCGCGTATTGCGAAGGGCCGCGCCGGCCCTTTACGTTCGTTGTCTAGCCGCGTCGCGGTTCTCGGAGGCGACGGGATCGGTACCGAGATCACGTCGGTCGCCGAACGCGTCTTGCGCGTGGTGCGGCCGAACGATACCTACGTTGCGGGCGACGTCGGCGTCGTGCCGCTCGAACGCGATGGTACGGCCTATCCCGATGCGACGCACGCGCTCTGTGCGCAGAGCGATGCGATTCTCTTCGGTGCCGTCGGCGATCCGAAATACGATGCGGCGCCGAGCGATAAACGCCCCGAATTCGCAATTCTCCAACTTCGGAAGCGCTTCGATCTCTTCGCGAATCTGCGGCCGGTGAAGATGATCGCGGGGCTCGAAGAGGCCTCGAGCCTCAAGCCGCAGTTCGTGCGCGCGCTCGATCTCGTCGTGGTGCGCGAAACGACGTCGGGTCTCTACTTCGGCGAACCGCGGCACACGCGTGTCGTCGACGGTGTCGAGACATCGACCGATACGCTCGTCTATCGCGCACCCGAAGTCGCGCGCGTCGCGCGCGTCGCGTTCGAACTCGCGCGCAAACGCCGCGGTCGCGTGGCGTCGATCGATAAGCAGAACGTGCTCGAGACCGGTCGCCTTTGGCGGCGCGTCGTGATCGCGCTCCATGAAGCCGAATATCGCGACGTCGAACTCGAGCACGTCCTCGTCGATAATGCCGCGATGCAACTCGTTCGCGACCCGCAACGCTTCGATGTGATGCTCACGGAAAATACGTTCGGCGATATCCTCAGCGACGAAGCCGGGATGCTCACGGGATCGCTCGGCAATCTTCCGAGTGCGACGCTCGGTGCGAGCGCCGATGGCACGAAGCGATTCGGACTCTACGAACCCATTAGTGGTTCGGCCCCCGATATCGCCGGAAAAGGCATCGCAAATCCCATCGCGGCGATTCTCTCGGCGGCACTGTTGTGCCGGTATAGTCTCGCGGACGAAGTTGCCGCGACGCGCATCGAAACGGCCGTCGCACACGCGATTGCGAGCGGTGCGCGAACGCGAGATATCGCGCGTGGCCACGAAGTCGCACTCGATACGATCGCCTTCGGCGACGCGGTCGTACGCGCGCTCGTCGCGAGCTAGTTAGCGTGCCCCGCGGGCTACTCCGCCGATGAGAACGACGGCGAGTCCCAAAAAGAGCATGAGCCCGCGGATCTCCGGCGTTCCGATGGCGAGCGCGGCAAGAGCCCCCGCTGCGAAGAGCCAAATGGCAATCGCGAGCGCGAAGAGGCGATCTTCGACGAAGAGTCCGACGAGTTCGCCGATGACGGTACGAAGGACGTTCATTGCGCGGCCGAGAGCGAACGCCGCGTGCGAACGCTCTTGCGCGCGATGGCGTAGGCGAGTACTGCGGCGAGGCTATAGCCCGCGATAAGTGCGAACAAGATGAGATCGGCCCCCGGCCATTCCACGTGCAAGCCTTCGCCCGTCCAGAATGTGCCGAACGCCGAGAGCATCACGCCAACGCAGAATTTGAGCGTATTTTCGGGCACGGTCGCGAGCGGTCGGTGCAAGACGAGTCCCGTCGCGACGACGAGCACACCCGCCGCCGCCGCGCCGATGCTCGCGGGGACCAGCGCGCCCGCGGTCGCGCCAACGGCGATCACGATGAAGACGACCTCGAGCCCCTCGAGTGCGACCGCTTTGAACGAGGTTGCGAAGCCGATCCAATCGATCCGCTCGGGATTGCCCGCATCGGCCGCCAACAGTCGCGTCTGTTTTGCGTAGATCGAGGCTTCATCGTGGAGCGCGATCGCGCCGGCGTAACGCAAGATCGCCTTGCGCAGCCAGCGCAGTCCGAAGAAGAGAAGCAGCACACCGATGACGAGCTGGAGTAGCGAGATCGGCACGCGACCGAGCGCGGGGCCGAACGCGAGGACGAGCACGGCAAGCAATGCGGTGGCCGCAAACGTGCCCGCGAGCGCCGAGCGCCAGCCACGCGTGACGCCGACGGCAAGCACGATCGTGAGCGCCTCGACGAACTCGACGAGCGAAGCGAGAAACGCCGGGAGCGCGGAGGCGAGGAGGTTGGTCATGGTAGCGGTGCGCTTTCTCTTACAGCGGCGTGGGCCTCTGGTCTGCAGGGGCCGCACCTGCGGGAATTCGGGCGAGCGTCCTGTAGTGAGGAACGATGCTCTCGACCTCGCTTGCATCTCCCACGCAATTCCAACTCCATAACGGGTTGGGCGTCGTCCTCGTTCCCGTCGCAGCCGCGCCCGTCGTCACCGTGATGGTCGTCTATCGCGTGGGTTCGCGGAACGAAGCCGTGGGGTATACGGGCTCGTCGCATCTGCTCGAACACATGCTCTTCAAGGGCACGCCCGCGAACAATCGGCGCAACGGTCGTGCCTTCGCCGACATCATGAACGAAATCGGAGCGAGCAAAAACGCGACCACGTGGATCGATCGGACGAATTACTTCGAGACCGTACCTTCGGGTTATCTCGATCTCGCACTCGAGCTCGAAGCCGATCGGATGCGCGGGGCATTCGTTGCCGACGACGATCGCCGCTCCGAAATGACGGTCGTGCGAAACGAACTCGAACGCAACGATAACAACTCCGCGCGCGTGCTCGGCGCCGCCGTCGTCGCGACCGCATTTCGCGAGCATCCGTATCATCATCCGACGATCGGTTGGCGCACCGACGTCGAGGGCGTCTCGACCGCGCGTCTGCGCGAACTCTACGACACGTTCTATCATCCCGGCAACGCGACGCTCTTTCTCGTCGGTGATTTCGACGAGGCGCGCGCGCGCGAATCTGTCGAGCGAACCTTCGGTGCGCTTCCGGCGGCGACACACGTCATTCCCGACGTCTACACCGAAGAGCCGCCGCAGGCGGGCGAACGCAGCGTCGTCGTCAAGCGGCCCGGCGATACGGCGCTCATCTCGCTTGCCTATCACACGCCGGCGGCGCTCGGTCAACGCACCGTTCTCTCGTCGGCGGCGCTCGCGGAGCGCGGCGCTGCGATGCCGGCGGAGAACGACGGCTACGCGCTCGAAGTGCTCGGCCGCATTCTCGGTCGCGGCCGCACGAGTCGGCTCTCGCGCGCGCTCGTCGACTCGGGGCTCGCACTCGATGCATCGGCGTGGAATTGGGGCTCGCGCGATCCCGGGCTCTTTCAAGTCTCCGTGAACGTGCGGCCCGGCGTCGCGATGGACGACGTGCGACGCGAACTCGAAGCCACGCTCGCGAAGATCGTCGCCGAGGTGCCGAGCATCGCCGAAGTCGAGCGGGCGCAACGGCAGATCGCGGTGCAACGCGCCTTCGCACGCGACGGGACGTTCGCGATCGCGCAGCGCTTAGGGGAATTCGAAGCCGTGGGCACGTGGCGTCTCGATGAAGATTTCGTCGAACGCGTTGCAGCGGTAACGCCGGAGCATGTCCGCGAGGTCGCGCGCGCCTATCTGCACGAGGATAACCGCACGATCGGATCGCTCGTGCCCGGCACGGCGAAGACGTTCGACGTCGTTGCATTCGAGCCGATCGTGGCGCCCGCCGCGGCGACCGCTCTTGTCGAAGCCGCGCCGCTCCCACATCCGCGCGCGCAAAACACGCAACCATTCGCATCGCGCATCACGCGCGGCACGAGTGCGAATAATCTCGCGTGGCGACTCGTGACCGCGGCGGAAACGCCGACCGTCCACGTGCGCGGAATTTTGGAAGCGGGGCCTGCGTTTGCGCCGCATCGTCCACTCGTTCCGCAACTCGTCGCCGAGATGCTCGGCCGTGGCACGCGCGTGCGCGCACGGCACGAAGTCGAAGAGCGCCTCGAACGCGCGGGCGTGCGTCGCGGCTATCAGATCGACGACGACGCGTCGAGTGGCTTCAACGCGTTCGCTTTCCGTTTTGCCGGCGCTTGCACGGCAGACGATCTGCCGCTGATGCTCGAGACACTCGCCGAGGAACTTCGCGAGCCGGCCTTCGCCGCAAACGAACTCGCACTCGTCAAAGCCGAATTTGAAGGCGCGCTTCGACTCGCGCGAACGGCAACGGGATGGCGCGCGCAACAGCGATTCGCCGAACTCGTCTACGAAAAAAACGACGTCAACGCGATGCCCGACCTCGACACGTTGCTCGCCGATCTCGACGCAATCTCACTCGACGATTTGCGTGCGTATCATCGTGACGTCGTGCTCGGTGGCGCCGCGTTGGTATCGGCGTCAGGTGCCGTCGGCGAGGGAACCTTTGCGGCGTTGCTCGAGCAGACCCTCGGTTCGGTGCCGTTCGCGCGCCGGACGAACCGGCCGCAGATCGTCGTTCGCGCACGGCCGTCGCGCGCGGTGCGCGACGACGTCGATTTGGAACGGAAGGCCAACGTCGATATCGTGATCGGGCGCGCGACGTCGCTCGTGCGCGCGGACCCCGATTTCGATGCTGCCATGATTGCGAACGGGATCCTCGGTCAGTCGACGTTGAGTTCGCGCTTGGGTTTGCAGTTGCGCGATCGCGAAGGTCTCACGTATGGCGTCACGTGTGCGTTTCTCGCGGGCGGGAAACTCCCGGGGGCGTGGCGCACGAGCGTGAGCGTCAATCCCGCAAACGTCGATCGCGCGATCGCGTCGGTACGTGCGGTGATGGGCGCGTATGCCCAGAGCGGGCCAACTTCGCGCGAACTCGTCGCACAGCGCAACTCGATGGCGGGATCGCATCACGTAAGCCTCGCGACGAATGCCGGGATCGCGGCGCAACTGGAACGTCTCGCATATTACGAACTGCCCGATGCGTACGTCGACGAGTACCGCGAGCGGCTTCTCGGTGTCACGCGCGACGATGTCTGCGGCGCGATTGCGCGCTATCTCGGTCCAGACGATCTCATCATTGCCGCCGCGGGCACGTTCGATTCGGCGATCCGCCCGAAATGAGCGATCGCGATTGGCGGACCGGAGGCGTCGTGGTGATCCCGGGCGACGCGTGCGATACCAATACCGCACAAACGCCAGGCATGCTCCGCGCCGCCGCGATCACGCGCGCCCGCGCGGGTGCGGAGAAGTTATGGGCGGGGACGGTGACGATTCTTCCCGATGCCAAAACGGGGGCGCATCATCATGGCGACCTCGAAAGTGTCATTTACGTCGTGAGCGGCCGCGCGCGAATGCGGTGGGGCGAACGTCTCGAGTACACGGCGGAAGCCGGTCCGGGCGATTTCATTTTCGTTCCGCCGTTCGTCCCGCACCAAGAAATCAACGCGAGTTCGGGCGAGCCTTTAACGTGTGTTCTCGTTCGGAGCGGTCAGGAGCCCGTCGTCGTCAATCTGGAACTCGATGCCATCCTCGAACCGCAGACCGTGCGCTGGATCGATAACATCCACCGCTCGTAAGGTCATTGGTGCGGATGGTCGCGCTTACTCTCTTCGACTTTGATGTACCAGCCGAATCCGAGGAGCCCCGCGAGGCAGGCTCCGAAAAGCGTTAAGCCGATCGCTTGGTAACCGGGAAGGTTCACATAGAGCGCGGACGCGACGAGGATGAGGCCGAGTATTCCCGCACACGCAAAGAGCAACTGACGCATACCGTGATGGTACGCGACACGCATCCTCGGGCGCGAGGTTTTAGGTCGCGTCGCTAGGCCACTGGCTCCCGTCGGGATGAAATCGGGAGATGCGCGGCCGCATGCAAACGCCGCTTTCGTGTTGCAGCCATTGCCGAAGGCACGAGGGAGCGAACGCTTTCGTATTCTCAACGGGGAGATCGAGCGTGACCGTAACGCGCTTCCCCATGCCGTGAAGCGGTGTTACCGCCACGGTTCGAGCGAGCTCGGAGATAATATACAGGCCCCGTCCGCTCTCGCTGAAATGATTGGGTGGCCGGCGAAAATCCATCGCGAAAACCGCGGATGTATCGTGGACCGAGATCTGCGCGTGGCCAGCCTCGACGCTGATTTGCAGACAAACGTAGCCGTCGGCGTGGCGAGCCGCATTGGAGAGGAGCTCGCCAATGATGAGTTCCGCTGCAGCGAGCGCGTCTGCCGACTTCGTGTGCTCGGCGAGGCTCGAGGTAGCAGCTTTGCGCGCTTCGCGCGCGGCATGCGCGTCGTTGACGTTGAGGCTCCAGCACATACCCAGCATCTCTTCTCTTCAATTAACGCGGAAAGGCGAGCGACAAAAGCCGCTCGCCTTCCCGTGCGTCGTACAACGTGGTAACGAACTAGGTATTTTCGCGAATGTCCCGCTTGGCGTGATCTACACCGCCGAGAAGATTTTCTTTGCCCTCGTTGAGCAGTGACTTCGCATGCTCGCCCGGCGTCATCGTATCGCCAGCGACATCGCGCTTCGCGTGTTCGGCTTCAGCGGTCGTTTTGTGACCGGCTTCACTGACGGCGTCGGTAACGTTATCGACGACCTTCTTAATTCCATCCATAAGACCCATAGTGTGCTTCTCCCTTTACATGCAGCCGTGACGTTCGTGTCCGGTGAGCGTAGTATTGGTACCCGTTTGTCGGGCCGTCAAACACCAGCAACCCGACGTCCCGCAAGATTATGAAAGAAATGGTGAAAATTATTAAGAAGTAAATAAAATGTCTCCGAGGCTCGATCGACTCGCGGGCGAAAGTTCCGAAAACGGTAATTTTGCAAACGGGAGCTTCTACACGACCATGGCGTTCAATCTCATTCAACTCGAGACGTTTCGTCGGCTTGCGATCGAGGCGAATTTCACGCGCACGGCGGAAGCGCTCAATCTCACGCAGCCCGCGGTCACGCAACACGTTCGCGCGCTGACGGATCATTTTCACGTCAAACTCGTCGACCTCGTCGGGCGTCGGACGGTGCTCACCGATGCCGGCATTCTGCTCGCCAAGCGCGCCGAACATCTCCTTGGAAACGTCGCGGCACTCGAACGCGATATGCGCGAATTCGCGGATCTCGGGTCGGGTGAATTACGGCTCGGTGCGACGGTGACGATTGGCACGTATACGCTGCCGGCACTCGCCGCGCGATTCCGCAAATCGTATCCCGATATTACGCTCCACGTCGATATCGCCAATACCGATACGATGGCGGAAGCGGTCAAAGTCGGTCGCGTGAGCCTCGCGCTCGTCGAAGGTCCACTCGACGACCCCGACCTCGAAATCGAACCGTATGCCGACGACGAGCTCGTCCTCATCGTTTCGCCGAACCACCCACTCGCACGACGTCGCAAGGGTATCGTGGCGGCGGATCTCGCGAATGTCCCGTTCGTCTTACGCGAAGAAGGCTCGGGAACGCTCGCGCAAGTCCGCAATGCGCTGCGGCGCGTCGGTATCGAGCCGATCGTCGCACTCACGTTACCGACGGGTGAGGGAATCGTTCGAGCCGTCGAACTCGAAGTCGGCGTCGCGATGCTCTCGCGGCTCGTGGTCGCGACCGCGCTCAAGGAGAAGCGCCTCGTTCGCGTGCGTGTCGCCGACCTCGTTTTGGAACGCACGTTTCGCCTCGTGCGTTTACGCAGGCTTACCGCGTCGCCCGCAACGCTTGCCTTTACGGCACTCGCGCGGGCAAAGCCGAGTTACTGAACGGGCGGCCCGTAGGCTTTGCCGAGATAGTCGGCGATCGTCTCGGCCTCGGCATCGGTCATTTGCGCGCCGTAGGCCTTGCGCATCTTCGTAACGCTCTTCGCCCAGTGCGCGGCATCCATCGGCGGCTGCATCGAAACATAGCCCGACGAGTGACACGTGAGGCAGTACGTCTGTGCGACTTGCAGCCCCGGCCCCTTGCGATACTCGCTGAGATCGCCCGGCATCGTTACGGCCGTAATCGTGCTCGGAGCGACGGCTTTTTTCGCCATCACCGTTTTATGAACGGCTGGTTTGTGTTTGAGGGCATCAGCTGCGAACGATGCCGATCCAAAGCCGAACGAGAGCGTGCCGAGCACGGTTGCGATTGCGAGAAGTTTCATGCCACGCTCACTTCATAAGCTTCGATAGAGTTACGCATGTAGCCGCCGGGATTCCAAATATTATCGGCGGTCTGGACGCCGCCATCGTTCCCCGTCGCGCGCACGGCGATCGTATGCTTACCGCTCGCGAGGTCGATCTTTGCGTTCCAGCGGCGGAACGAATATTTCCCGAAATCTTCCTCGAGCGTCGCATCGACGAACGCCCCGCCGTCGATCGATGTCGCGACGGATTTGATGCCGCTGCCGCCGTCGAACGCGATGCCGCGAAGCGATTGCGATCCTGGCTTGAGGATCTCGCCGTTGGTGATGTTCGTCGCGAACGAGCGAACGCGCATGACGTTGATCGGGACGGTCGCATAGCCCACGTCGTCGGGTTTGACGTTCCCATTGTTGACGGCGGGAATTCGGTAAGCAGTCTTCATCCAGAATTGATCGTCGACCGTATCGAGCACGACGATTTCGAAGAGCATTTTCATCCAATAGGTCGAGAACCAGCCCGGCACTACGAGGCGAAGCGGAAAGCCGTTGAGGAGCGGCAACGGTTTGCCGTTCATCTCATAGGCGACCATCACGTCGCCGTTGTTGGCGAGGTCGAGATCGAGTGATTTTTTAAAATCGGGCGTGCCTGCTAAGACGGGTGTTTCGAGACCGTTGAACTGGACTTGCTTGGCTTCGGTTTTCAGTCCGGCTTTCGCGAGAAGATCCTTGAGACGCACGCCTTTCCAGCGGGCATTGCCCATCGCACCGTTCTGCCATTCGCCGCCCGTGACGCGTGGCGCGAAGAACCCCCGACTGTTCCCAGAGCACTGATTGACCGCATTGACTTCAAACGGCTCGAAATTGCGTTTGAGATCTTCAATGGAAAGACTCAAATTCCGATCGACGGCGCCCGCGACACTGAGCCGAAAGGTCCGCGTATCGATCGATGTCGGGATATTCGAAAGATGCCAGCGCACGAAGAAATCTTCATTCGGCGTGAAAACGCCTTTGTCGAAAACGCTAAACGGCGTTTCCAAAAGCGGCGGGCGCGAATTAAGTACGAGCAGTGGTCGTTTCTGAGGAAACGCATATAGCGTACGATCGCCGTTTGCAAATACGCCGTGCACCAGTGGAGCGGCCGAAGCGGCGGCTCCAAGCGCCGACCCACCAGCGAGTGTCGCCGCTCCACCGACGAGGAATCGATTGCGTGAAATCATCGGTTCAAGGGCTCCCATTGCGTAAAAGTACGCGTCGTATAACGTAGGGTGTGCCGCGAATTCGTAGCGCGGGCGTCGCACGCCCGCTTCACGCTATCTTATTTTACGATGAACTTCATCGCCATATGCTCGTGTCCCGTGCCGCATACGATCGTGCAATGCGCTTCGTACGTACCAGCTTTCGTGGGTTTGACCGCAACCGAGGCGCCGCCGGGCGTGATGATGAGATTCTTGATGCCGAGTTCGGCGACGTTGATGCCATGCGGAGCGCCAGGAGTTGCCTTGAAATTCAGCGTCGTCGCCTGGCCCTTTTTGAGCATGACGACGTTCGGCTTGAAAGCGAAGGTTTGCCCATTGGCTTGAATCGAGATGGCATTGGCGAACGCGGGCGCGGAGAGCGTACTCGCGAGCGTTGCGATAAGGGCGGTGGTTTGGAATGGCTTCATGGTTTGAGTCTTTCGGATAGCGAGAGTCGGATTACATCGATTATAAAGCTTCGAAAGCTCTACGTCCAAACAGTTTATTCTTCTATATTTATAAGGGAAACTTATATAATAATGGAAAAACCAAACCAGAGCTTGCATGTTCGGTAGGTTTGATGTCGTGCCGTATGCCCCGATCTTAGGTGTCCTCGTTATCGCGATCGTTCTCGGCGTCGTGATCCGCTCGGTCGTCGCTCTTCCCGCGTCGTTCGAACCTAAAAGCCGGTATTCGGCGCGAAACGTTCTCCAGGCCGCGATCATCCGGACGGGCCTGGGAACGCCGCCCCGTAGCCGGGACGAGTCGGCAATGCGCCTATGGCCGGAACGAAAAGCCGAACGCGAGGTAGTGGGCCTTCGCGTTTCCGGCGATATTAAACGTTGTTCCGAGTCCGACGTCGACGATCGAATGTCGCGAGAGCGCCTGTTGAAGATAGATCGCACCTGCAGTTTGCGCGTTACCGTTTGCTGCCGACGAGCGAAACGTTACTTCGCCAAGGACGATCGTCGCCTGCGTGATCTCACGCCGCAGCGCCAAGCCCGCTCGAAATCCCGCCGATTCGTTATGCTGGTTTTCAGCATAGCTCGCAACACCGACCGAAGCGTTGAGCGACGTTTGGCGATCGAGTGCGAGGCCTGCGGAAACATCGCCGTCGTAACGCGCATGCGTCGATGTCGGGATGTTGCGATCGATCGGAGGAGACGCTTCCGCGCGTACCGCGTATCGCAGCGACGGTGTTTCCGCCAGAAGCCATTTCGCTCCGATACCGAGTTGACTTCGTGGATAGAGACCGGCACCCGCATAGCCGGATTCGGCGTATTGCGTTGGTGCGTCGAGCACGATTTCAAGTCGACGCGCCACTCCGATACGAAGTCGCGTCAGCGGATAAGCGGCGAGCGCCGTACTCCCGACTTTGGAAGCATTCTGATAGTATCCGGTTTCGATCAAGATTGCGGATTTTCCGACGACGCATGAACGAGCGACGGTCGTCGGCCGGTCGAAACACGGAAGCGGCTCTGTCGCTTGAAGCGATGCCGAATCGGCGAGTTCGTCGACGGTCCGAAGCTCGCGCGAGGTCGGCGTAAGATTTGCGTTACGTACGCTCGCGGCGCTTTCGACGGCGACGAGCGAGCTCTGCGCGCGAGCCGACGACGTAGCAAACGCTGGTACGACGAGCACGAGAGCGACGGCAAGACCAAGATGACGGCGGCGGATGATTGTTCTCCAAAGCAATGGTGCCATCGCGCCGACACAGAGCGTGTCTGCTCGCGTATTGAGCGTCCACCTGGGCAGTAGGGCTCGTCTTCCTTCGTTCGCGCTACGAGTCTCGAGTGCTTTGTGATTACGGACGAAATTCACAAGAGACCAATTCGCCGTGGCTAAATCTGGGGCGAGCGTGCAAAGCTTCGGAAAAAATAAAAACGCCGGTACGAACCGGCGCTTTCATCGATGCCCCAAGAATGAGGCGTCGTTTTTCGGGTTACTTCGGGAGCAACACGGCATCGACGACGTGGATAACGCCATTGCTGCATGCGATATCGGCGGTGATTACGTTGGATTCGTTGATCTTCACGCCACCGTTTGCGTGAATGTGGACGTTGCTGCCTTCGACGGTCTTCGCTTCGTGGAGCTTCATGACATCGGCTGCACGGACGTCGCCGGAGACGACGTGGTAGGTGAGGATCTTGGTGAGCTTGGGGATGTCGGCGAGCAGCGCTTCGACGGTGCCGGCCGGGAGTTTTGCAAACGCTTCATCGTTGGGCGCGAAGACGGTGAAGGGTCCGGGGCTCGAGAGCGTCTCTGCGAGACCGGCTGCGGTTACCGCAGCGACGAGGGTTTTGAACGTGCCTGCGGCGACCGCAGTTTCGACGATGTTTGGCATGAATACCTCGGGAATGCTGATAGCGTGACGAGCACGCCGGAGCATTGACCGCGCGAAGACGTGCTTCGTTCCGTGACCTTGCACGCCCCCACCACTAAATCGAGGTCGGTCAGTTCCCGCCGGGATTGGTTACGAGCGATCCACCGGAGAGTGGAATCGAGACGGCGGCGGTTTGCGCGAGCGCACGGCCCGTAAAGGTCGCCGCATTGATCGTTACCGACTGACCGGCGAGAACGTTCCCGAAGAACGTGGCGCCACCGAGCGTCGCCGAACTGCCGACCTGCCAATAGATATTGCACGGACTCGCACCATTTTGGAGCACGACGTTGCCAGAATTCGCGCCGTTGGCTGTGGTCGTTAGCCCGGTTCCCATCTGGAAGATGAAGACACTCTGCGCATTCCCACCGCCGTCGAGGGTGAGATTGCCCCCGGCGATCGCAAACGTCGTCGCAGATTTGTAAACGCCAGGTGGGAGCGTGCCCGTCGGAGATCCCGGAACGCTTGCAGCCGAGAGATCGGTGCCGCCGGCAAACGTGGCCGACGCGGGGCGTCCTGCCGCGGTGTTGTACGCGGTCACGAGCGCACCTTGCGCGTTTCCGGGCGTGGTACGATCGGTGTTATACCCGGCAGCATAGATGGCATTGGTTCCGTCGCGATCGGTCCCGGGCGGATAGAAACCGGTCACGGCCGTGCCGGGCGAGACGCCGATGAGATCGTCGTTGATGCCACCCGTGGTCGCGCCCGCAGCGTTCGTCACGAACGTGTTGCCGACGTTGGTAACCGTGGAGCCAGCGAGCAACGCGAACGGCGCGAGCGCCGGCCCGAGGGCGATCGTCGCAGGCCCACCTTGGCTACACGAGATCGCTTGTTGCGTCGGGAGCGGTGTCGGAGGTGGCGTTCCGGTAGCGACGCCTGTCGGCACGGGTGTCGGTACCGGCGTTGGCGTTGCGACGGGTGTGAAGAACGGCGTCGGCACACCCGTGCCCGGATTTTGAAACGGCGGTACGTTGCAGTTCGCGCACCCGCCGCCCCCGCAACCGGCGAGAAAAGCGAGCGGTGCGGCGATTGCGAGCGCCCGGCCAATGAAACTCGAGAAGAAGTACACGTTACGGTCCTTTACTTAAATCTTGATGCCGAGGCCGACGTACGGACCGTCGTGAGTTTGATTGATCGGAGCATTACTTTTCATTATGAAGCGATCGCCGCTAAAACCACCGTGAAGATAGAGCGGCGAGTGCGCGAGGACGAGTGCGAGGCCGACATCGTATTTGACGATGCCGTACTGCTGGCGATACGTCTTACCCGCGTTCGGACTCGTTGCGTTCGAGACGGTGTAGTTGCCGCTTGCGCTCGGATAATAGAAGGCGGACCCGAAGAGTCCGAGGCCCGGATGGAGATTCGGGAGCTTTTCTGCGCCGAAGCCGATGGCATTGAGTGCCGGATAGCCGTAGTTGGTCGCGGTATGAAGATACCCGATACCGAGATTGAAATGTTTGGGCGCGACTTCGAATTCCAGCCGCGCGTCGAGCGAACTCTGCCGCGCGAGGAAGACGGGCGTAAATGCAACGCCGCCATCGATCGTCGCAAACTGCGTGTAGTGATTGGCGAGTGCGTCTTTGATGTTGTCGCTGGTTACGTATGCGTCTTGTCGGTAATCCACTTTGAGTGCGAGCGGTGAATTTTTGAGCAAGACCGCGCCGTTGACGAGGAACGAGCGCGGGCAATACTGTCCGCCGGAAAATTCGTTATAGGTTTTCGGTGCCGCGATTGCGCCCGCTATGAAAGCGGTGTAGGACGTTTGCGTCGGCACGGCTGTAGGAATCGCCGTTGGCGCGACCGTCGGGACGACGATCGGCGCGGCGGTTACGACCGGCGCGGGCGTCGGAATAGCGGGTGGCGCTGTAGGCGGCGTTGCGAAGTAGCGTACGACGACGACGCGTTTTTCGGGAACCCACTGCACGTACGCACCAAGCGCCTCGGAGATGACGCGGACGGGAACGACCACGACGCCGCGGTAGAGCATTGGCGGAACGTCGAGCGGTCGCGATTCGCCATTGATAACCACTTCGGATTTACCGAGGGTGACGGAAACGTTCGCGTCGCGCTTCGATGCGGTAACGGTCTTCCCGTCGGCCGATGCAGAGACGGTCGCGCCCATCTGCTCGAACATACTCCGGAGCGGTACGTAGATTTGGTGTCCGCGAACGAGCGCGGCGAGCACGCGATTCTTTTTAAGGAGATCGGGTGTTGCATAAACGGTATGGTCGTTAAAGAGAATCGGCACCTCCCCCGAAGGCGGGACGCCGAATTGGGCATCGGCGATCGCCGGCGCGGCGTTTGTTTCATTTGCCGCCGCTCGTGAATCAAAGGTGGCGAGCGCGGTTAAAGCCGCTAGCGAAGCGACCGCGACAAGGCGATAGTGTGAAGTGGGCCATACGTGCATACCCGTTTATGGAGGTTCCGTCGCGAAAAGCCTGCTCCAATTAACACGTTTGTTCGGAACCGTATCAGCCGACACGTTCTTCGCGCTACAGCGCACCGCGTAGCTCCGCATCGAAGAAAGCGGGATTCTCAATCCACGGCCAGTGGCCGCTATGCGGCACGTACGTGCGCGTCGCTTTTGGAAACGCTCGCCGCAATGTCGGTTCCATCGCGCGTGCCGCGTCGTCGGAGCCGGTGAGCAACGTCACGTGCGCGCGGACTCGGCCGAGCGCGCGCGCGACGTGATAATTGTGCGCGAAATCGGTGTAGATGGCATCAGAGATTGCCGGATAGATAAAGGGATGCGGTTCGCTCGCGATCGTTTCGCGCGCTTTGGCACGATCGTCGAACTCGGCGAGGAGTTGGATGTCGAGGGCTTTCGCGCCGTCATTCGCACGCTGCGCTGCCGTATATTGCGCGCGCTCGTTCGCACTGAGATGCGTCATCAAGATCTTAACGAAGACATCGACACCCGCAAGATCCGTGCCGACCGACCCGATGAGGATCATCTTTGCGACCCGGGTCGGATGCGCGGCTGCGTATGCGAGTGCCATCCCACCACCGAACGAATGCGTGACGAACGTCAACCGATCTTGGTGGAGCGCCACGCGGAGCGCGTCGATATCCGCGACGGTTCCGCGCATGGTGAGGTCGGCACGTTCGGCACCGGCCGCAACGGAGCGCCCCGTCCCACGTTGGTCGAGGAGGATCGCGCGGTAGCCGTCCGTCGCGATGATGCGCGCGAGGGGCGCCATATATGCGGCGTTGAGACCGGGGCCGCCCGCGAGGACCACGACGATCGGCCCGCTCCCGTATGCGGTATACGCGAGTGTCGCGCCATGAGATGAGAAGGTTGCTTGTGATGGTGTCGTCTCGGACGCGCGAGCCATCGTGGGCGTCGCAGCGATTGCGAGTGCGGCGAGGGCCGTGCAAAAGTTTGCAAACATTGCATGCGATTCCGATATGCGACCACCCGAATCTTTTTTGTCGCGTCGTTTATCGGCTCGGCGATTGGCTAGAGTCCCAGTTCGCTCAGACTGGCGTAGGCATCGGGTCGGCGCGGCCCTTCCCATCGCAACAGGCGCTGCGACTCCGCGATTGCGAGATCGTTGATGCTCGCTTCGCGGCGTGCCATCAAACCCGCCGGCGAGAATTCCCAATTTTCGTTTCCGTAACTCCGAAACCACGCACCCGACGCGTCGTGCCATTCGTACGCGAATCGGACGGCGATGCGAGCCTCGCGAAACGCCCACACTTCTTTGACGAGGCGATACTCGTGTTCTCGCGCCCACTTCCGTTGCAAAAAAGAGATGATGGCTTCGCGACCGGAAAAGAATTCGTTGCGATTGCGCCAGCGGCTATCACCTGTATACGCGCCCGCTACGCGCTCGGGATCGCGTGTGTTCCACGCGTCTTCGGCGAGCCGAGCTTTCGCGGCGGCGGTGATGGCATCGAATGGTGGCAGCGGT
>JAYTXC010000058.1:0-4586 GCA_043743145.1 Rhodospirillales bacterium | reverse complement strand
GCTGCTGCAGCCGCAATCATGATCGCCCTTCGCGAGCTACGCCGAAGGCGCGCGGCATGCCCGAGATGTCGTTCGAATTCTCGTGGCGTTTCCGGCCATGCACGTGGTCGTGTGCGCGTTGGCGGCCATCGCAAGTGGTCGTGTTTATGAGATCGCATGCGATATGAATGGCTACAATACCACGTGTCATGAGCTGCCCGGTGCGGTCGTTATCGTCGGCCGAACGACGTGACATCGACTCCAGCCTCACCGACGGTCGCAATGAGTCGGTCGCCGACGACGCCGTTTTTTTCGTCGACGTGATGACTCAAAGACTTGCGAGCGCGAACGCATCTTCCGGTGAGAGCGCAGCGCCCGCAGCGAGCAACGATTCGCGCTCGTCCGGTTCGAGTCGCTTCGCAAGCAGCGCTTCAAGGCGCGTCCGCGTCGTTTGTTCGTTATGTTCACGTACCGCTCCGATGCGCTGAAAAATCGCTTCGGTGTATCCGGCGAGTCTCGTAGCGTGCCGAATATCGCTTTCCAGAGCGATCGTGAGAGCAAGATGCTCGATTGCGCACGTGACAAACACGCCACTGCGCTCGTGTTCGGGGGCGGCCTGGATGGCCTCTCGCGCAGCCGTGCGGGCCGAAGAAAGTCGGTCGCGTGAGATGAGATACCCGCTAAGGTTCGTCAGTGCCCCGAGAAGGTTTCCGCGGTTGTGCCCGATGCGTAGAGCGGCAAGCTCGTTTTGCGCAAGCATGATCGCTTTCTCGGTATTCCCGCGCTGATGCTCGACCTCCGCAAGACTAAGGACGGCTTTACTTGCTTCTGAGAGGTTTCCCAATAGCAGATGCGTTTTCCACAATTGCTCCCAGGTTTTTGCCGCATAGGTATAATTACCCGTAAGGTAACCGAGATACGCTTTCGAGTCGGTGATGTGTAGGCGTAGCAGGCGATTTTCTTCCGGGGCGAGATCGTCCGATTCTCTCAGAGCTGCAACCGCAGCCTCGAAACTACGGCTAAGACCGAGCAGATGTCCGTGTCTGTGCAGTGCGAGCGCAAGGGCATCGAAGTCGTTCGCAGACCGCGCAAGTTCGACAGCGGTGGATGCTGCCTCAAGGCTTCGAAACCGATTGATGCGGTGCGCCATGGGGGCGAGAGCGGCCCAGAGTCGTGACGCCATGCCGCTTTCGTTGGCTGGAAGAAGCGAGATGAATCGCTCCAGGCGAGCGGAACCCTCGTAGCCGAGGTCGATCGACATCCAGCGATCGTCGATCGCCGCAAGGAGCTCGGCGCCAGTCCCGGGATCGGCGCTGCCGACAACGCTATCGAGGGCCAGGCGGACATCTTCGAGCTCGGTAAGGAGCAGGTCATCGATTAACGCCGATCGCCCATCGTGCTCTGCACGCTTGCGTACGGCGGCGAACGCATCGCGCAGATGCCGGAGATGGCGCGTAACCGAAACGAAAAGCTCGCCTGCCGCTACGAGCTTTTCGCGCGCGTACGCTCGCGTCGACTCGAGCATCCGATAACGTACGGCGTCGCCATCGGATTCCGCGAGAACGAGCGACTTGTCGACCAGCGACGCGAGGACGTCGAAGGCGCTGAACACGTCCAGACCCTCTACATTGCTAACGGCGATTGCGCTATCGAACGTAAAACCGTTAACGAACACGCCCAGCCGTCGAAAGAGTGCGCGCTCGTGATCGTCGAGCAAATCGTGACTCCAGTCGATCATTGCGTGCAACGTTTGGTGGCGCGGCAGCAGATCGCGGCTACCGACCGTGAGAAGGCGAAAGCGATCGTCGAGGCGGTCACGCAATTGCCGCGGGCCCAACATTGCAACCCGCGCGGCTGCCAGTTCGATCGCGAGTGGAATTCCGTCGAGGCGTCGGCAAATGTTTCCGATCACCGGCGCGTTTTCGTCGGTGATCAGAAAATGAAAGTCGATGGCGGCGGCCCGTTCGACGAAGAGCGTCATTGCCGGATATTGGCCGACGTCGGCCGCTAGCAATTGCGTATCGGCTTCCGGCATCGAGAGCGATGGGATTCGATAGATGGCCTCGCCACTGAGGCCTAAGCGTTGGCGGGTCGTAGCCATGATGCGAATCTGTGCACAGCCGCGCACGAGTTCGGCAATCACGCGTCCAGCCGGTTCGACGAGATGCTCGCAGTTATCGAAGATCAGCAAGGCGTGCTTACCTTTAAGCGCACTCAATAGCGAAATCATCGGGTCGCCCGCACTGCTCAATGTGAGGTGCATGGCCTTTCCGATCGTCGTCGCAATGTACTCACCGCTCAGGAGCGGGGCGAGTTCGATGAACCAAACGCCTTCCTCGAAGCTGGCGAGGAGATGCGCGCCGACCTCTAGCGCCGTGCGCGTTTTTCCGATGCCGCCCGACCCAACGAGCGTCGTGAGCGGCGAGTGCTCGATGAACGCGGCAACTTCAGCGACGACCTCGTCCCTCCCAACGAACGACGTTAACTGGCGCGGTAAATTGTTCCGAACCGGGGATTTATCGACGGGTACATCCGCGATGCTCGATGCTCGACCGTCTCCCGAGCGCAACAGGCTCGGCCGGGCGGCTGCCGCCTCAAAAGCTTCGCGTTGCTCGGGGTCGAGAGCGAGTGCCCGAACGAGATGTTCGAGCGTCTCGTGTTGCGGCGTTTGCCGATCGCCACGTTCGAGCGCCCCAATGCCAGCGGTACTCATCCTGGCCCGCTCGGCGAGCGCTTCTTGCGAGAGACCAGCGGCGATCCGAAGCCGCCGCAAGACCGCTCCGAAAGCTGAGGTCGTTCGCACCCCCTCTTGGTCGTCCATGAGCTACCCCGAACGTCTTCTTGCCGACGTATTTGGCACGTCTACGTTCCGTGTAGCCAACTGTGGTGGTAATTTGTCGAGTTGTCAATTATCGCGCTGATCGCATCGGTGCATACTTGCGCCAGAAACTTTTCCAACATCCGGAAACGAGAAAGCAAATGATCAAATCTTGCGAGCAACCGCAGACACGGCCCCAGACG
Source organism: Rhodospirillales bacterium (assembly GCA_043743145.1). Taxonomy (GTDB): domain Bacteria; phylum Vulcanimicrobiota; class Vulcanimicrobiia; order Vulcanimicrobiales; family Vulcanimicrobiaceae; genus JANYGA01. The sequence goes on along the minus strand of JAYTXC010000058.1, from coordinate 1,586 downwards.
CTCATTCTCCGGGACGTAACGTTCGAAACCGAACGTAATCGAATTCTGGCATGCATACCGAGTCGGCGTATTTTTTCAGGCTGGGGACCGAAACTTTTCCTCTCGCTCACCGTCGTCTCCGTATCGTCAGGGTTGGTCGCGTCCCGCGCCAACGCGCTGACGACGTCCCGTCCCCCCGCGACTTGTAAGTCCATCGCGACCTCGGCGTCGATCGACGCTCCGCCCGCGGAGATTCCTGACATCGCTCGTGCGATGCAGATCTCTGGCACGGCCGTTATTCGCGTCAAGATCGATGAGGCCGGAAGCTTGATAGACGCCGGAGTCCTCGCATCGACGGGAAATATATGGCTCGATGCGGAGGCGCTCCGCGTCACGCACGTCGCACGATACGGTCCGGCAACCGAGAAGTGCCGCCCGGTCCCAAGCGTCGCAAAAGTCGAAGTCAGCTTTAACCGTTGACCGCTCGACCCGGAACGCTGGTCGCGCTTGCCGCCCGTTGCGAGCTCCTGTTCACGCGGCCACGTCCTCCACGGTTGAAAGAGATGCGCGCCGTCGAGTCGCCCATCATGAAGATATTAATACCGACGATCGTAGTATTTTTATCGCGCGTCACATCGGAGCGCCGGATATCTTCGTCGCGAATTACGCGACGTCGTAAACGAACACGACGACCTCCGCAACGACTCCCGCGCCACGCACGCGCAATCGCGACCGCGCTCCGCACGTCGACGTTCCGATCATCGTGGGCATGCATGATGATCGCGGGCGTCGTGAGGTCGGAGACGGTTTTGCGCATGTCGAGCGACGCGCCATCGACGCCGTGTTCGCCCGTGAGTCAACTCGCGTCGCGTTCGTCCTGATGCGGCGACGCGACGCGACGAGAAGGACGCAATTCGCTCCGAGGCTGCTCGCAAGCGTGTTTAAAACGGGCGGGCCGCCAACGAATGCGCGACGATCGCTACGATCGGTTCGGATGCGAGCACGCTCGCGGGCGCTTCGATATCGCGCAAGAAAATAGGAATCGCTACGACTGCGGGCCGACGCCGCGGGACGAAGAGCGTCCCGAGAATCGGTTGGAGATCGGGATCAACGGTCGTGTTCAACACGATACGAGGGTTGCGTTGCGCGTCTCCGATCGTTTTGACGACAGTTCGGAAAACTGCTCGCTCTTTCGCGTGCGGGATTGGTTGCGTGCGAAATCTTTTGACGACGCGTCTGGCGCCTCGCCGATGCTGCCGGCGCTCCGCTCGAATAACGTCATCGCACGAGCGGCGAGCCCTGCCGCGCGACGCCATCGCCCGTACGGCGAGCCCGTCCGCGCGACGTAGTCGTGCCCCGCGCATGTCGACGTACAACTACGCGACATCGCTTTTCGCCCCGGCGCTCCTGCGCGCCGCGCTCGACGCATTCGATCGCTCGACGCTCGAGTCAAGCATGCCAACGCTTGCCGATCTCCTACACCTAAACGGGCACATTCACGGCGGCGTCGTCAGTCACGTCGCCGATAACGCGTTCACGTTCGCCGGAGGCCCCGCGCGCGGCACCGCGCTCGTCGCCTGAAAGCGATGTGCGCTCGAAGATATTGA
>JAYTXC010000057.1:0-22642 GCA_043743145.1 Rhodospirillales bacterium | reverse complement strand
TCATCGAAATAGGTGTTGAGGATCTCCACGACGCGTTCGGCGGGAAGGCGTGCGGCAAGCGACGTGAAGCCGCGGATATCGGCGAAAAACATCGTCGCGCGGCTACGCTCGCCGCCGAGTTTGATCGAACCGGGATCGTTCATTAAGGACTTGACGACGTGTGGTGCGAGGTAACGCGAGAACGAGGCCTCGACGCGCGTCGCTTTTTCGACTTGTACGTCGTGAGCGATTTCGAGACCGCGCTGTTTGGTCACGTCGGTAACGATCATCGCCACGCCCTTGCCTTCGGGACTCTCGAGCGGAGAGAGCCGCATTTCGAGCACGAGCGGCAAGCCATCGTGACGCGTCGCATCGACCTCGGCGCGCAGTGCCACGGCGCCACTCTCGAAAAACGTTTCGAGTAATTCGGGAAATTCGGGGATGACGGCGGCGAGGGCGAAGGCCGCTTTGCCATTCATCATCTCGCTTGCGATGCCGAACGTCGCTTCCGCGGCGCGATTGAACGTGGTGATCTCACGCCGTGGTGAAATCGTGATCACGCCGTTGGCGATGGCTTCGAGAATGCGCGTTTGGAATTGTTGGAGTGCGGAAATGCGTTCGAGCCGATCGCGTTCGTCTTCGAAGAGCCGCGCGTTCTCGATCGCAAGCGCGGCATTGTAGGCAAATGACTCGAGCATCGAGCCGTCGCTCGGATGAAAGAGATCCGCGCGGGAATACGAGTCGAGATAGACGACACCGATCGTGCGCTCGCGGACGCGGAGCGGAACGCATGCGATCGATCGGACGCCGGCAGCGGCGATGGTCGGCAGGTCGCGCCAACGGGGATCGGTGTGGGCGTCGGCGGTGAAGATCGCTTCGCCCGTGCCCAGGACATGGTCGACGAGCGCCTGTGGTGGTTGTGGCGGATTCGCTCGAGCCGCTGCGTTGTGGGGCGCAGCGACGAGATGCCCCTCGCGCAAGACGAGAAATCCCCGCTCGGCATTCATGATCTCGACGGCGAGATCGAGCGCGTGACCGAGGACGGCGTCGAGATCGAGCGAGGCGTTGACGAGGTGCGCCGCGCGCGCGAGGCGGCGACTCTTCGCACGCGCGACGGGGTCGAGGTGGCGCGAGAGTTCGTCGAGGGCGGCGCTCGCTCGAACGTTGGCGCTCAGCTCCGGAAGCGCGCGTAATGTTGCGAGGGCGTCGTCGAGGATGCGCTCGTCGGGTGACGGCTCGTGCTCGGATATCACGGTGTCGCTGGGCGCCCGCGGGTCGCGCGCGCGGCCGTCATCGTGAGGAAACGAGATGAGTAAAGCATCGTGTATCACTTTTAGCATCGGTCAGAATATCGCCAAAGGTTAACCGCAATCGCCGCGTCATGAATCCGTCGCACGATGGACACACGGTGCCCGCATGATCCGGACATGGAGCCGATACCGACCGATCTCGCCCGCGCCGCGCTCGATGCGCGCGAGCGCCTCACGCGCTTCGCGCATAGCACCGCCGCCGCGACGGGGCCTGAGTCTACCGGTGGAGCGATGGCCGCGGCTGCGAACGCGGCGATTTTCAGCGATGCGTTGCTCGCCGCCATGCACGCGCGCTTGCAAGAGCTTAAAGGCGTCGCAAAATGACCGAATTCGATATTCTCCGGTCCGCTTCGGCGGGCATGGACGCTCAGCGATCGGCGCTCGATCTTGCGGCGCGCAACGTTGCGGCCGCCGAAGCGACGAACGACGGCCACGCCTTCGAACGTCTCGTCCCGCGCTACGCGATCGGCGCGATACCTGGCGCCGAGGCCTCCGGAATGGAGCCGGGTGATGACGTCGGCGATTTCGATCTCGCAAGCGACGGCGACGCGGATGCTCCGTTGCCGATCCGCTACCTCGGCGCGACGCCGCAGCACGGCGTCGAGGTCGATGCCGTCACGGAGATGGTCGCCGTGCTCGACGCGCAGCGCGCATACGAGGCGAACGCGTCGGTCTTCGATCTCGGAAAACGACTCGCCGAGCGTACGATCGATATGGGGCGCCTCTCATGACCGTCACTCCGCTCTCGGGACTCGACCTCCCGCTCGACGTTCCGAAGCCGCAAGGCGTCGCACCGGCATCGTCGGCATCGCTCGATTTTGCGGGGGCGGTGTCGAGAGCGTTCGGGGCCGCAAGCGACGCGCTCGCGCGCGCCGATCGTGCGGAGCACGCGTTCGTGAGCGGTCGCGGTGGCTTGCAAGAGATGACGCTCGAACGCGCGCAAGCCGACGTCGCGCTCTCGGTTGCATCGGCAACGACGACGCACGTGGCGCAATCGCTCCAGACGATTCTCGGGATGCAAGTGTAGGGCGTGCACGGCATATTCGTTCGTTGGAATGCTCTCGATGCGCGCGGTCGTGCGCTCGCGATCGCCGGCCTCGTGATCGCGCTCGGGCTCATCACGATCGGCGGAATCGCACAACGTGATACGCGCGTCGCGCTCTTCGCCTCACCGCTGCGTTCCGAACAGGTCGGCGAAGTCGTCGAGCGACTTGCGGAATGGAATGCACCGTTCGTTGCCGGGGCCGATAACGTGCGCGTCGACGCCGCGCGTCGTAACGATCTCTTGATGCGGCTTTCGCTTGCGGGCGTGCCGCACACGCATCTTGCGTCGTCGGCGGAAGCGCTCGCGAAAGCGGGGCCGCTCACGCCACAATCGGTGCTCGATGCGCAACAACGCGACGGCCTCGCGGGCGATATCGCTGCGGGCATACGCGACATCGCCGATATCGCAGACGCGCGCGTCATCATCGCGCCTGCACGCGAAGGTGCTTTTGCCGACGAAGCGCGTCACGACGCGACGGCATCGGTGCGACTTTCCCTCAAACCCGGTGCCGCTCCATCGCGCGAAACGATCGAGGGCGTGCGCGCGTACGTGGCGGCCGCCGTGCCGGGCCTCGATCCCAAACGTGTCGCGATTCTCGACGATCGCGGCCTCACGCTCGGTGATGAGGCGCGATCGCCGGTTGGCGAAGCGCACGCACTCGAGGGCTCGTTGCAATCGGCGCTCGATCTCGCGCTCGGTGCAGGTGCCACGATCGTTCGCGTACGCGTGAATTACGATTCGCGCGTGCGTGCGCTGCACGAGATCGTACGAAAACCGATCGGCAGCCGTGCGATCGGCACGGCGACGGTCGACGAACATTACACGAGCGCGAGCAAACACTACGCGAAATCGAATAGCTCGATCGATCGCGGGAGCGACGTGCACGATGAGACGATCGAGACGCCGGCGGGTCGTCTCGAACGCATCTCCGTCGCCGTCGCCGTCGATCAAATGCGACATCTCGATCTCGCGAAGATTCGCTCTCTTGCCGGCGGCACGCTCGGCCTCGTGTCGTCGCGCGGCGATTCGCTTTCGGTCGAAGAGATCGCCTTCGCACGTCCGCCGGTCGTTGCGACACACCTGCCATTCGCACCGCTCCTGGGTCTCGTCGCGACGTTCGCACCGATGCTCGTTCTCGCGATCGTCGCGATCGTGTGTGTGCGTGTCGGCGCGGCGCCGGTCGCTCGCATCTGTGAGACATTCGCCGAGCGCGCGGCACTCGGTCGCGCGCGCGAGGCGGTAACGAGTTTCGCGCCGGCACACGTCCGCGGTGCGCTCCGGAACGAACCGCCGCATACGGCCGCCGCCATCATCAGTGCGCTCCCCGCAGCGACGGCGACGGCGGTGCTCGATATGTATCCGCCCGACGAACGCGCCGCGATCGTGCGGCGTATGTCGCGCGCGTCGGCACCCGTCGTCCCTGATTACGAAACGGTATTGCGCCGTGGGTGAGAAGTTCGTCGCACTCGCAACGCTCGTGCGCGCGGGTCGCGTTGCCGAGATCCCTGCCATATCGCACGCACAACCCGCGCTTCCGGCTGCGCAGGTGGTGCGCAACGTTCGCGATTTCGCGCATGCCGATATCGTGCACGAACTCGCACTCATGCGGCTCGCGGCGCGTGAAGCGTTCGAGCGCGCGGTGATCGTCTTGCTCGAATCACTCGCGCACGATGTGCTCGCGCGCGAGCTCACCACGTCGCCCGCCGAAATCTCTGCACTCGTCGCATGCGCGCTCGGCACGTTTGCCGCATGCGAACCCGTCGGTATCGCCGTCGCGCGCGTCGATCGCGAGCGCGTGCACGCTGCGATTCCCGTGCGCGTCGACGACGATCTCGAAGCGGGCGATCTCGTCGTCGACGTACGCGACGGCGCGCTCGTGTCGAGCTTTGCGTTCCGTCTCGACGATGCGCTCGCACGCGTCGCAGCGGCGGTCCGCGTATGATCGCGCGCGGCGTCGGTTGGATCGTTCGGACGCTTGGAGAAACCGCGATTGCCGCGCTCCCGGGCGCGTGCGTCGGCGACGGCGTGTACGTCCGCGTCGCGCGCGGCGATCTTCTTTCGGGCGAGGTCGCGGCGGTCGAACGCTCGCGCGTCACGATCGCACCGTATGGGTCGCTCGCGGGGGTTGCCGTCGGCGATCGCGTGGAGATCGCGGGTGACGCGCTCTGCGTCCCGCTCGGATTCGCCGCACTCGGACGCGTGCTCGACGCGCGCGGAATTCCGCTCGACGGTGGACCGGCGCTGCGTGCGCGAACGACACGCGTCGATCGTGCCGCGGCGCCGCCGCCGGCAACGCGACGCGCCGTCATCGAGCCATTTTGGACGGGGATTCGCGCGATCGACGGCCTGCTCACGATCGGCCGAGGTGCGCGCGTCGGTTTTTTCGGTGCGCCCGGTGCCGGGAAGACGATGTTGCTCGAAGCGATCGTTGCGGGCGCGCGTGGCGATGCCGTCGTCCTCGCTCTCGTCGGTGAACGCGGTCGCGAAGCGCAGGCGTGGTTTTCGCGCGTCGATCGCCGCACGACGATCGTCTGTGCGACGAGCGATCGCAGCGCGGCGGAACGCGTACGCGCGGCCGACGTTGCGATGGCACAGGCACGTGCGCTCTGCGATCGCGGCATGCACGTGGTGCTCGTCGTCGACTCGCTCGCGCGCTACGCAGCCGCACTCCGCGAACAGCGCGTCGCACTCGGTGAACCCGTCGGTCGCGGCGGCTATTCGCCGATGGTGTGGGCGGAACTCGCACGCTATTTGGAATGTGCGGGGAACGCGGCGCATGGATCGATCACGTTGCTCGCAACCGTACTCTCTGACGGCGCCGACGATCGCGAGCCGCTTTCCGATGCGGCGCGTTCGTTGCTCGACGGACATATCGTGCTCTCGAGCGCACTCGCAAACGCCGGACACTTCCCCGCAATCGACGTCCTCGCTAGCACGAGTCGGACGATGCACGATGTCGCGTCGACGGGTCACGGCCGCGCGGCGCGCGCGGTGCGTGGCGCGCTCGCGCTCCTCGCGCAAACGGCGGACGCGCGCGCGGTTGGGCTCGCGAATCTCGATGACGGAAAACTCGAAGCAGCCATTCGTGCGGAGGCCGCCATCGCCATATTTTTGCGTCAAAACGAACCCGTTCGCGAAGCCGAGTCGCTCGCAGCGTTGCACTCCGTCGCCGCGCTCGTCGCGGAGCGTGCGGCGTGATCCCGGCCGACCTCGCGGCCGTCTGCGCGCGCATCGCGACGATCGATCCGCCGGAAGGCAAAGCGGTCGATAGCTCGGTCACGCCTTCCGTGCCGAGCGAACGATCGCACGGTGCAGCCGCGTTCGGTTCGCTCGTCGATCGAGAATCATCACGTCTTATCCGTGCGAGTGCGAACGAAGCGGGTGTCGATCCGCGTCTCGTCGCCGCGATAACAAAGACCGAGTCGAACTTCGATCCTCGCGCAACGTCACCGACCGGCGCGGCGGGACTGATGCAGCTCATGCCCGAGACCGCACGCGAGCTCGGCGTGAGCGATCGCTACGATCCCGTCCAAAACATGCGCGGAGGGTCGCGCTATTTGCGGCAACTGCTCGCTCGCTTTCATGGGGATGTGCCTCGTGCCGTTGCTGCGTATAATGCGGGACCAGGCGCCGTCGAACGATATGGCGGTATTCCGCCATTTACCGAGACGCAAGCGTACGTGACACGCGTGATGGCGACGTATCGCGGGACCGACCGCTAAGGCGCTCGCGGGGGCGAGCCTCGCGATGCCGAACACCATCCGCCTGTGCCGACGCCGCATGCTCTTCCGGTCGTTCCCGCGCGTCCTTGCAGACGTTTGGTCGGACGCGCGTTCGCGACGTTCGCTCTCGGCCTTGCCGTCCTGCTCCCCGGGCCATCTGTTGCGCGCGTGGGCGACGTCCCCGATGTCACGATCTTACTCTCGCGTTACACGCGCGCGATCTCCGATATCGGCGTTTTGGATGTGGTGCGTGCGACGACGTCGGGGACGGTCGCGGGCGCTGGATTGACGGGTGCGTTTCGCACGTGGATCGCCGGCGGATCCGAGCGGACCGAACAAAATCTCGGGCCGCGTTCGGAACGCTTGTTGCGCGTCGGCAATCGCATCTGGTATGCCGACGCCGATGGCGACGTTCGCGAATTTACGGGTATCCTCGCGCGTCGCCAACGCACGCAGCGATTCATCGATTCGAGCGATTTCGCCAAAGCGCCCGAGCGTTGTATCTCGCGTGGTCGCACGCTCGTCAATGGGAGCGCGACCTACGCGCTCGATGTTGCGGCGCCGGGCGGCCAAACCGAGACGATCTATCTCGATGCGGTTTCGGGCCTTCCCGATCGCCTCGCCTACGACGATGACGATGGTCGGACGACGATCGATATCTCGGATTGGCGCACCGTTGCGGGACACCGGTTTCCGTTTCGAACCGTTAGTTCCAACGGCGACCGCGCGTACGATCTCGTTCACGTAACGAAGAGCGTGGATGTCGTGAGTCCGATCGATGCGACGACCTTCGCACCGTTCGTTCCGCGACGCATCGCCATGGATGTGCCGCAGACCTTACCGATCGTGGTTCACGCCGGCCACGCCTACGCGCCGGTCACGATTGCCGGCCACGCCTATACGTTTTTGCTCGACACCGGTGCGCAAAACATTCTCATCGATAAGCACGTTGCAAGCGAACTCAAGCTCGAGTCACTGGGCTCGCTCGAAGCCAGCGGTGCATCGCGTACCGGCGGACTGCAGCTCACGCGCGTGCGCGAAGTTCGCGTCGGTGAGGGCCGACTCTCCGATATCGTCGCGACCACGATCGATCTCGGAGCATCGACCGCGGGCGCCTTTCGCATCGATGGCATCCTCGGATATCCGTTCTTCGCATCGGCGACGGTACGCCTCGACCTTGCGAAAAAAACGATGACGTTCGGCCCGCCGGGAACGCTTACGCCCGTCGGCGAGCGCGTCGCCCTCGAACTCGATCGCGCCTTTCCCGAAGCGCGCTTTCGCCTCAACGCGACGACGGAAGCGCCGTTCATCGTGGATACGGGCAACGCGGGAGAAGTGTTGCTGTATAAGCCTTTCGTCGATCGGCATCCCGGCATCGTCCCCTACACGCAGCGCGTTCGACACAGCTACGGAATCGGTGGCGTGACACATTCGTATCGGACGACGCTCGATCGACTCGAAGCCGGCACGGCTTCGCTCTTCCATGTCGATACCGACGTGATGCAAGCGACGCGCGGTGCGTTCGCCGATCGGTTCGATGCGGGCAACGTCGGTCTCGGCGTGCTGAAAAACTTCAACGTGACCTTCGATCTTGCCGATGCGGCGATGTATCTCGAACGCAGCGATGAGTTCGACGACGGGCAGTCGCGCAAATAGGACGGTAACAATTCGGTCATGCCTCCGACGTGTCGAGCCGGTAAATATAAGGGAAATCACCGGGAGGAAATCGTGACCGAGAAGACCGCTCCGAATTCGTTAACCGTCATCGCGACGCGTCTGCCCTACATCGATCATCGCGCGCTCTCGCAGGCGTGGCTTTCCGCGCTTCATATCGCCTCCGATGGGCCGATCGCAGCGCATGCGGGCGAGCGCCGCTGCGCTGGGGTAAGCGAAATCGCGACATCGCCGAAACGCAGCGCGACGGTCGCGCGTCCCGGCGACGCTACGGCGACGACGCGCGCGTTCACGCCGGCGCGCGAGACACGAGGCGTTGGTGCGGAGATCGCGACGCGACGTACGCTCGACGCACGCGTCGCGGCTGCTGCGCGCGCGTCGTTCGCGCAAGCGCGCAGCTATCCGCCGTTTACCTCGACCCTCACGCTCGAGGTTGCGAACGAACGCGTGCAACTCATCTTGCGTCGCGATGGTGCGACGCTTCACGTCATTGCGGTTTGCCGACCCGAGATCGCGCAGACGGTGCGCCGCGCACTCGCTGCCGCGGGTCTCCACCTGCGCGTGCGCGGTGAATCGGTGCGCTCGTCGGTCGAAACGACGACGCCTGCGGTGCGCGCGTGATCGATGCCGCAACGCGTGCCGGGCTCGAACGCATCGCCGCACGCGAGCGCGACGTCCTGCACGCCTTCGATCCGGGATTTATTCCCGAAGCAAACGACGTCGCGCGAGCGAGCACCGTCGTCCCAAATTTCGATCCGCTCGGCGTCGTGATTCCCGAGGGCGCATTTGTCGTCACGCCAAACCATGGCGGTGGCCTTGCGTATACGCGCGATGGCGCGTTCGCGATCGTCGATGGGGAACTCCGCACGCGCGATGGCGGTCCGGTGCTCGGATTCGCTGTCGGCGATCGCGCGAAACTCGTGCCCTTGCGTGTCGATCCGTATGATGCCGCACAAGGCCGCGTCGCAAACGCACGCATCGAAGCCGACGGCACCTTCGCGTATGCGCGCACGACGATCGATCCGCGCACGGGCGAGCGCCGCGCCGAAAACGTAACGATCGGTCGTATCGCGCTCGCGCGCTTTCCCGCGGGTACGCAACCCACGCGCATCGACGCGCGTCATGTCGCGCCACCCGCCGGCGTGCGAACGGAGTTCGGCTTGCCAGGCGATGGTGGATTTGCCAAAATCGCGACGCGATCGCGCGATCTCGGTCGCGTCGATATCATCGCGAGCCTCGAGAAAATGCGCGAAGCCTACGTCTCCTTCGAGGCGCTTCGCGTGGCGCATCACGTTCGTGGTGGAACGGAAAAGACGGCGATGGATCTCGTCAAATGATTTCGAGCTTAACCTTCGTCGCGCCGCAACTTCTCGGCGATGGCCGCGTCGTTCGACGAGCCGCGTTCGCCCCGCGCTCGACGCTCCCACTCTCAGCTGCGTGTCTCGTTGCCAATGGCGTGCGCGAAACACTCTCGCGTCTGCTCGCCATCGACGTCGACGTCGATCTCATCGAGCCATCGATTCCCGGTCTGGCGGAACGGCGCGTCTTGCTCGATGGAGCGACGATCTTGCGCGTTCGCGGTCGCATTTGCGATGGCTTCGTCATCGTACGACCAGCAGACGCCCGACGCGTCGTGGCGCTCGCGTTCGATGAGAGCGAGCGCTCCGATCGTGACGCGCTCTCCGAAATCGAACGCGCGACGCTCGAACGCGTCGTGGCCGCGCTCGTTCCGCTCTGCAAGACGCTTTGTGGTACGCTCGGCCCGACGACGCCCGAGAGCGCCGATCGCGCGGCGTGCGATCTGGTCACGTATTTCGAAGTGCGGACCACGGGCCTGGTACGGCTCGCGATCGGCTTCGCGCTCGCGCGCGATCCACCGGAAGATATTGCCGAGCGCATCACGCTCGACGATCTTGCGGATGTCGAGATCCAAGGCACGGTCGGTCTCGGGACGGGTGCGCTCGGTGTCCCTGCGTTTTCGCGGCTCGCGATCGGTGCGACGATCGTTCTCGATACGCCGCTCGGCGCGCCCGGTACGCTTGCGTTCGGCGACGTCGCATTCGCACGAGGTTCGTGCGGCGTGGTCGATGGGCGCAACGCCATCAGTTTTGGAGGAGCAGCATGATCGATGATAGTCGGAATCTCGACCTTCTGATGAACGTCTCGCTCGCGGTCAGCGCGGAACTGGGACGCTGCACGATGCGTGTGAGCGACGTGCTCAAACTCGGCAAAGGATCGATCGTCGAACTCGATCGCCTCGCGGGTGATCCCGTCGATGTCCTCGTGAACAATCGTCTCGTCGCGCGCGGCGAGGTCGTCGCGGTCGACGATCGTTTCGGTATCCGCGTCACGGAAGTCGTCGCACGCAAAAGTACGCGGGCGTAGCGTGGATTCGCTCGTCTCGATCGCGGGTCACGGCGGAAAGGCGGGGCTTCCGCTCGACGTGCTCGCGGGCCTTACGCTCATCGCCCTCGCACCATTTCTCCTCGTGATGACGACGTCGTTCGTACGGATCGTCGTCGTCCTCTCGCTCGTACGCTCGGCCATCGGTGCGTCGTCGCTACCGCCAAATACCGTGCTCACCGGCCTCGCGCTCGTTCTAACGTTCGTGATCATGACGCCGACGTTGCAACGCGTCTCACACGATGCGCTCGATCCATACGCGCGTGGGAAGATCACGCAATCGGCGATGCTCGATCGCGCCTTCGCACCGCTGCGCGGATTCATGATGCGTCAAACACACGCCAAGGATCTCGCGCTCTTCGCGCGCATCGCGCACGTCACCAACACCGCGAACGATAAGCAACCTCCCGAAGTTTTGATCGCGGCTTTCGTCGTTGGCGAACTCCGCAGCGCCTTTGCGATTGGGTTCGCGCTGTATCTCCCTTTTGTCGCAATCGATCTTGCGGTCGCTTCGATCCTCATGGGCCTGGGCATGTTCATGCTCAGTCCGCCGATCGTCTCGCTTCCGTGCAAATTATTGCTTTTTGTCATGGTCGATGGTTGGGCGCTCGTCTGCGGGGGCGTCGTATCGAGCTTTCGCTAATCGTGGGAAGAAAAGCGAATTCGCACGTGAGCGCCGAAATCTCCGACCCATGTTCATCGCAGAGTATCTGCAGCGGCGCCGGCCGAGCATCTCGTTCGAGTTCTTTCCGCCGAAGACGGATGAGGGTGTTGAAAACCTCATGCGGACGATCAAATCGCTGCGCATCCTCAATCCGGGGTTCGTATCCGTGACGTATGGAGCCGGCGGGTCGAGTCGCGCGCGCACGCTTGAAGTCGTGAAACGCATCAAGGGCGAGCTCGAGATCGAACCGATGGCGCATCTCACGTGCGTCGGTAGCTCGGGGGACGAAATGCGCGAAATCGTCCGCGAGCTCAAGGGGGCGGGCGTCGAAAATATCATGGCGTTGCGCGGCGATCCGCCCAAGGGCGAATCGCAATTCGTGAAGGCCGCGGGCGGATTTCGCTTCGCGAGTGAGCTCATCGAAATGCTTCGCAACGAATTTGATTTCTGCATCGGTGCCGGTGCGTATCCCGAAGTCCACCCCGATGCCGCTGATGCCGATGACGATATGCGCGTGGCTGCCGCCAAAGTCGCGGCCGGCGCGACGTTTCTGACGACGCAATTTTTCTTCGATAATTCGGCCTATTTCGCGTATGTCGATCGCGCGCGAGCCGCGGGAATCGACGTGCCGATCGTGCCGGGCATCATGCCGATCACGAGCTACAAGGGCGTTGCGACCATGCTTGCGATGAACGGCGGTAAGATGCCGCAACGTTTGCTTGCCGAGCTCGAAGCGCGCCATGACGAACCCGAAGCCGTCGCCGAACTTGGCGTCGCCTACACGGCGCTGCAGTGTCGCGATCTGCTCGCGAAGGGCGCACCAGGGCTTCATTTCTACACGCTCAATCGCTCGACGGCGACGCGTGCGGTCGTCTCGGCGCTCGTCGCGACCGATGCGATTCGCGAAGCTGCCCTCGCGTATGATGCGACGACGCACGCGCGTAACGTCGGCGTTACCGTCCGGTAATATCGCGACGGTAGTGTGTCCGCATGGATGCGCTCGCCGGAATCGTTCGTGAATCGCTCGTTGTCGCAGCGCTGCTCTGTCTTCCGGTGCTCGTCGTCGCCACGGCGATCGGCACGCTCGTCGCCGTCGTGCAAGCCGCGACGCAGGTGCAAGAGCAGACGCTAACGCTCTTACCCAAGATGCTCGCGGTTGGCGCGATGGTCGCAGCGTTTGGGGCATTTGCGATGCATCTGTGCGGCAATCTCTTTACCGATGCGATCCGGATGTTGCCGACGATCGTGCGCGCGGGATAAGCTTGCGTGAACGACGGCGAACTCTTGATTTTCGCACGCTGTGCGGGCTTCGCGTTCCGCGCACCGGGCTTCTCGCATCCGAGCGTGCCGCCGCCGGTTCGTGCGGGTTTCGCCTTCGCGCTTTCACTCGCACTCGACCGCGCATATGCATCGACGGCGCGCATCGGCCCCGGTGGCTTCGCCTTCGCGCTCGTGACGGAAACGCTGATCGGTGCGGCGATCGGCATCGCGGCATCGATGCTCTACGACGGCGCATTCTCCGGTGGCCGCGCGCTCGACGATTACGTCGGGATTCGCTCGAGCGTGCCGAGTGCGGGCGTCGCGGCGGGAGCGGGATTCGGTCGCCTCTGGTCGCTTGCGTTTACGGCGGGCTTTTTCGTGCTCGGCGGATACGGCATCGCCCTCGTCGGATTTGCTGATGCCTTCGCGACGCTGCCACCCGGAGCGCTTGCGTCGTCACGCGATATCGAAACGTTCGCGATCGCGCTCCCGCAGACGCTTTTGCGCGCCGCGCTGTTCGTGGCTGGGCCGGCGATCACAATTGCGCTCGTCGCGCAGATCGCGCTCGCCGTCGTGGCACGACTCGTGCCGCGATTCTCGACATTTACGCTCGCGTTTCCGATCGTCTTTGCGTGTGTGCTCGTCGCAACGGTCGCCGCGCTCCCGATTGCGCTACGGGCGGCAGCGACACCGTGGATGGATCTTTCGCTGTTACGCGCGGCGAAATAGCGCGATGGCGGACGAGAAACCGTTCGACCCGACCCCCGCTCGCATGGCGAAAGCGCGTCGTGATGGCGACCTTCCACGTTCCGCGGATCTCAACGCGGTTGCATCGCTTGCGTGCGCGTCGCTCGGACTCTTTCTCATGCTCGATCTCGCCGCGAGCGCCGCGCGCACGGCGCTCGCGCAAGCGGCGGCCGGACGTTCGCTCGAATCGGGGCCCTATCTCGTTTTGGCCCTCAGCGCACTCGTCGTCATCGTTTGCGCGCTGGTCGGCGCCGTGGCGGCCACGTTCGCGCAAGCACGCACGATCACGGTGAAGTTCCCCGCGCCGAAATTCGAGAAACTCAATCCGTTCGAGGGGTTGAAACGGATATTTTCGCGCGATGCGGTGATCGGTGGGCTCAAAGCGCTCATCGTCTCGGCCGCGGTAACGAGCGCGGTCGTCCCCGCCGCACGCGAGACGTTTGCTGCACTCGCGGGATCGGCATCGCCCGCGCACCTCGGCGCGATCGTCGTCGGCGCGATTCGAGCGATGCTCGCCTCGGCACTGGTTATCGCGGCGGGGTTCGCCGTCATCGACCTCTTCTTGGAGCGCCTGAAATGGCGCAAGCGTCTCAAGATGAGTTTCGATGAACTCAAGCGCGATAGCAAACACAACGACGGCGATCCGCTCGTGCGCGGACGGCGGCGACAGGCCCACCGCGCGCTCGTGCGCGGCTCGATCGCCAACGTCAAGAACGCCGCGTTCGTCGTCACCAATCCCACGCATGTCGCAATCGCCCTTGAATACCGACCGCCTGCGGTTGCCGTGCCGCGCGTGCTCGTGCGCGCGATCGACGCGGGCGCCCGCGAAGTCAAGCGCCGCGCGCGATTGCTCGGCGTGCCGATCGTCGAAAACGTGTCGCTCGCGCGTGCGCTCCTCGCCTCGACCAATGTTGGCGAACCGATTTCACCCGATGCGTACGCCGCAGTCGCGGCGATCGTGGCCATGCTCGCGCGAGAGCGTGCGAGCGCATGAACGCATGAACGCATGAACGCAAAAGCGATTACCTACGTCTTTGCGGGCATCGTGCTCTCGATCGTCGGCATCCTCGTCGTCCCGCTACCACCTCTCGTCCTCGACGGTTTGCTCGCAGTCAACATCGTGGGCTCGGGCATCGTCCTCTTGCTCGCGATTACGATCGGCGAACCGCTCGAATTTGCGGCGTTCGCACCGGCGCTACTGATTGCGACGCTCTTCCGACTCTCGCTCGACGTCTCTGCAACGCGATTGATTCTCACGCAGGGCCATATCGAGGGCGGCGTCGGTGAGATTATTCCGGCATTCGGCGAACTCGTCGTTCACGGCAATCTCGTCGTCGGGCTCATCGTCTTTGCGATTCTCATCACGATTCAATTCATCGTGATCGCATCGGGCTCGCAACGCGTCGCCGAGGTCGCCGCGCGTTTCACGCTCGATGCGATGCCGGGCAAACAGATGGCGATCGATGCCGAAGTTCACGCGGGCATGCTCGATGCGGAGGGCGCGCGACGCAAGCGACTCACGATTCAAAAAGAAGCCGATTTCTACGGTGCGATGGACGGTGCCGGAAAATTCGTGAAAGGCGATGCGATCGCCGCGCTCGTGATCGTCGCGCTCAATCTTATCGGTGGCGTGGTCGTCGGCATCGCGTATTACGGTATGAGCCCACTCGATGCGTTCAACACGTTTGCGATCCTTTCCATCGGCAACGCGCTCGTGACGACGTTGCCGGCGTTTTTGCTCTCGACGTCGATGGGCCTCATGGTGACGCGCGCGAGTGGCGATGGATCGCTTGGCGTCGATATCGCAACACAACTCTTCGCGCGTCCCGACGTTTTACGCGCGTCGGCCGCGTTCGCGCTCGCGCTCGCCTTCGTGCCCGCGCTCCCACATCTCGCGTTCGTTGCAATCGCCGTCGTACTCGGGGTGACGGCACAGTTCGGGACACGGACGCAGGCGGGTCGCATCCGCGAGATCCAAGCGGCACGCGATCTCGCGCGGCGCGCGTCGATCCGCCGACCCGAGATGGCGCTCGGCCTCGTCGGTGTCGACGCGCTCGCGATCGATGTCGGGCTCGAACTCGCGCCGTTCTTACAACCGCCACTCGCCGATGCGCTCCTCGATCGCATCGGTGAAGTTCGGCGCGCGCTCGCAAGCGATCTCGGTATCGTCATGCCGGGTGTTCGCCTGCGCGACGATCTCGCGCGCGATGCGTCGACGTACGCGATTCGCGTCCGCGATACGGTCGTTGCGGAGGGTCGCTTGCGGCTCGATCGCGTGCTGGCCGTCGCGGGCGATGAGGTTCTGGGTCGCCTTCATGGCGAGCGCGTGCGCGAACCCGTGTACGGGCTCACGGCGGTGTGGATCGAACCGGGCGAGCGCGACTTCGCGGTTGCCAACGGTGCGCTGTGTTTCGATCCGATCTCGATCGTGGGGTCACATCTCGCCGAAGTCGTGCGCTCGCACGCCAGCGCCTTGCTCGGGCGCCAAGAGTTGCACACGCTCGTCGAGCATCTCCGTGCGAGCATCCCCTCGCTGGTGAAAGAGATCGGCACCGACGCGCTTCCGCTCGTAACCGTGCAACGCGTCTTCGAATACCTGTTGCGCGAACGCGTGTGGCCGCGGGACACGGTCGCGGTGCTCGAAGCGCTCGTCGATGCGTCGATCGTGACGCGCGATGCACGCGAACTCAGCGAGAGCGTTCGGCGCAAACTCGTACCGCAGCAATTGCGCCGCCGCAATGTCGTCGCGCTCGAACCGCTCATCGTCGATCCGCAGTTTGAAACCGAACTCCACGGTTGGCTCGTCGACGGTTCGCTTTCGCCGCAGCCGCAGACCGCGTGGCACGTGCGCAGTGTCGCGAGTGCGTATGCGACGAGCGTCGTGCGCGAGCGCGCGGCGATCGTCTGTACGGGCGCACTGCGACCCGCGCTCGCCGAATTTTTAGCGCGCTTCGGTGTCGGGGTCGACGTGTATGCGTATGCGGAGCTGCCGCCGGAACTCGAATTACGCCCGGCGGTCGTCCTCGGTTATCCGTCGGCGACGAGCGAGCAGGCCGATGCGATTCCCGCGTGAGGCGCGACCGTGCCTAGCGGCGAGCCGCACACTCCGCACAGCGGCCGGTAATGGTGAGGGCGACGTCGATATCGCTGTATCCGGCATCGGTCGCGATCGCGAGGGCGAGCTCGCCGACCACGTTGCCACGGACATCGGTGAGTTCGCGGCAGATCGAACAGAGCAGGTGGTGATGCTTGTCGGCGGCGGCTTCGTAGCGTGCCGCGCTCCCGCCGTGAGCGAACATTTGCACGAGGCCACTCTCGCGCAGAATATCGAGCGTTCGGTAAATCGTCCCGAGACTCACGCCTGGCATCTCGCTACGGACGCGCTCGAGAATCGTCTCAGCCGAGAGGTGTTGCCCCTTTACGAAGGCACGCAAGACCGCGGCGCGTTGCTTCGTGAGCCGGTAACGCGGGGGCAGCGAATCGGTCCGGGCGGTCTTCACATCCATGAAGGATGGCCTCCCTCGAACGGTTTGACGGGGCTGGATTGGCCTGCTACAATGCGTGGGTTCTCCCCTTCCTTGGGGTCTTTTTATTCGTATGTGGCTTCGACTCAAACCCTGGGTGACGGGACTTTTCCTCGTCGCAATCGTCGCAGGATCGCTCTACCTGGTCCTCCCGATCCAGAAAAATATCAAGCTCGGCCTCGATCTCCAGGGGGGCGTGCGTGTGCTCTTGCAATTGCAACCGAGTCCCGAGGTCCCGCAGATTACGCGGCAGGTCCAGACTGAGGCGCAGCAGGTCATCGACGCGCGCATCAATTCACTCGGTGTGGCGGAACCTCAGATCACGTCGGTCGGAAACGATCGCATTTTGGTCGAGTTGCCCAACGTGAAGAATCCCGATGAAGCGGTACGGGCGCTTAAAGACGTCGCGAAACTCGATTTCAAAATCATTCCGCCCGACGTAAATGCGAAGGTCGCGAGCAATAAGGCGTACGCGAACGATCCCAGCGGCGCGTATAAAGACAGCGGCGCGATCGTCTACTCCGGCAACGAACTCAAGCGCGCTTCGTCATCGCCGGATCAGAGCGGCGGCTGGAAGATCGATTTCGAGACGAAAGATCCGGCAAAGTTCGGCCGGATGACGCAAGCGAACCTCGGCAAGCTGCTCGGCTTCTTTCTCGATAAGAAATTTATCTCGGCAGCAACGCTTCAAGGCGTCATCACCGACCAAGGTCAGATCACGGGCCAGTTCACCGAAGAAGAAACCCTACGTATCTCAAACGATCTCAACGCGGGCGCACTTCCCGTCCCCGTCAAGATTATCGAGAACGATACGGTTGGCCCCGTGCTCGGTAAACTCGATCTCGAGAAATCGCTCTACGCGTCGATTGCGGGCCTCGGGCTCGTGCTTATTTTTATGCTCGTCGTGTATCGCTTGCCCGGCGTTCTCGCCGACCTCGCGCTCGTCGTGTACGTGCTCATGCTTTTGGGCTTACTCGCAGGCGTGCACGCGGTTCTCACGCTCCCGGGAATCGCGGGGTTCGTGCTCTCGATCGGCATGGCGGTTGATGCCAACGTCCTGATCTTCGAGCGGCTCAAAGAAGAAATTTGGGCAGGCAAGACGCTTCGCTCGGCGGTCGCCATCGGCTTCAAACGCGCGTTTACCGCCGTCTTCGATAGCCACTTTACGACGATCGTCGGCGCGGGCGTACTTTTTATGCTCGGTACCGGGACCGTAAAAGGCTTCGCGTACACGCTCTTTTGGGGAACGGCTTTCTCGCTCTTTACGGCGACATTCGTGACGCGCTATTTCATGGATCTCGTGGTCGACAGCAACGTCACCGAGAACCCGAAAGTGTTCGGAGCGTAAGCGATGTTCTTTCGTCGACTGAATTGGAACGTTGTCGGTTGGTTTAAAACCGTCTCCGCGATTTCATACGGTATCATCTTCCTCGGCGTGCTCGCACTCGGCTGGCACGCATTCCACGCACCGGGCGGCGGCTTCCAGCCATCGCATGCGTTGCGCTTAGGGCTCTCGTTTACGGGCGGCACCGACGTTACGGTGAAGTTCAAAAAGCCGCAAACCGTCGCCGATATTACGAAAGCGCTCGGTACCGTCGGCGTCACCGACGCGCGCGTCAATACGCTCGCGAAAGCAACCGACAGCGCGCCAGGCGAACGCTACACGATCGAAACGCAGACCGACTTCGGTGACAATGCGCCGAAGCTGTGGTCGGCGCTCGGCGCACTCGGCGCGATCGATCGCGATCAATCGCAAATCGAAGCCGTGGGCCCATCGCTCGGCAAAGAATATCTCATCAAGGCCGCGGAAGCGCTCGTCATCGCGATCGCGATTCAGTTCCTCTACATCGCGTTCCGCTTCGGCTGGAATTACATCTTCGGTCTCGTCGTCGTCATCGCGCTCGTGCGCGACGCCGCGATGATGATCGGCATCTATGCGATCGCCGATCGCCGCGCCGACGATGCATTTCTCGCAGCGGTACTTACCGTCATCGGATACTCGGTGATGGATACGATCGTTATTCTCGACCGTATTCGCGAAAACGTCAAAGTAATGGCGGGTCAGCCGTACGATCAGATCGTCAACACATCGATCTTGCAGACGATGACGCGCTCGGTCAATACGCTCGCAACCGTCGTCGTGACGCTCGTCGCGCTCGTCGGTTTCGGCGGTGCGAGCCTCCAGAATTTCGCGTTTGCGTTGCTCGTGGGCATCTGCTCGGGTGGTTATCACTCGATCTTCTACTCCGCTCCGCTCGTGCACATTTTACGCGAACGGCAACTCAAATCGGCTTCGGGTCGCCGTGCGCTCGCGCGTTCGTCGGCAGGCGAGCGTCCGCGGACGGTTGCCGAGGCGCGCGCGCAAGCCGCGGGTGCCGTTTCGCGCGATGTCGTGCTTGCGGCACGCAAGGAGCGCAAGAAGAAAGATACGAGTCGCGGCACGCCCACGGCACCCGTGAGATACAAGCGCAAACGCGTGTTATCGGCAACGGCCACCGCGGCAGAAGTTGCGGCGTTTGCGGCGGCACCCGAGTATGAAGACGTCTACGATGACGGATCGCACGAACACGATCTCGCCGTAGCTGATCATGCTAACGAGCACGAGCACGAGCTTAACCACGACCGCGACGTTGTTCGCGATCACGATCACGATCTCGACCATGACGCGCACGATCACGAGCGCGAGATGCTCGATCCACTCGATGCCCAAAACTCGGGTGTGCACGAACAAGATCTGCTGCTCGGCCACGAAGAAATCCATCTGAACTTAGGCGATGTCGAAGCCGATAAAACGGAACATCCCGCCCTCAAGCACGAGTAAATCGTTGGCGCGGCCGTTGCCGCCGCCCACCGCATCAGAAGCCGCTTTCGAGCGGCTTCTCTCGCATTTCGATGATCCGGCTGGCCTCGAACCGACACTCGACCTGCTCGCGTCGACCATCCAAAAGGCGCCGCGTCCGCGCGTTGTTGATATGGGCGATGCAGCAGCCGAAGCGAATGTCGCGTTCCTTAATGCACTCTTCGCAAAGAAAGACGCGTATCTCGAAGGCGATCGGTTTTCGTCGATCGGTGATGCCGACGATTTCTTCACGAAAATCGTCGGCGTCAGTTTTGAGGGCCGTCAAGATCGCGTCGGCGGATTACAACCCGGCCAATCGCTCGAACTCATCCGCGAGCCGGAGAATCCATATGACGCAAACGCGATTGCGGTGCGCTTTGGGGCCTTCGCGCTCGGCTTCATCCGCAAAGAGATCGCGCGACGCATCGCGCCCAACATCGACGCGGGCGAACGCTACGAGGCGCGTATTGGAAGCATTACGGGCGGCGGCGAGCGGAACATCGGCGTCAACATTCACGTCCGTCGGAGCGGCGCGCGTGGCGTGGGACCCATCGCGTTGCCGACATTCGACGATGCGATCGCGCGTGGCACGAGTATCGACGACGTGCGCGCCGCCTTTATCGGCACGCGACCGCTCCGCGACGCGCAACGCGAGGTCCTCGAGCGCGTTGCAGCCGGCCACAACACGCTCGCGGTGCTCGGGACGGGTCGCGGAAAATCGCTCTGTTTCGCGCTTCCCGCAACCGAACGCGCCCTGCATCGGCGTGAGAAAACGATCGTCTTCTATCCGCTTCGTGCGCTCGCAAACGACCAATTCGATGCGCTGTCGCGACGCCTCACGCCGATGGGCTTACGCGTGCTCCGCGCCAACGGCTCGATCGATGCGAGCGAGCGCGCGGCACTCGACGACGCACTCGCGACGGGCGCATGGGATCTCATCCTTGCGACGCCGGAGTTCGCAACGTTCCACCGCGCCGCATTCGTGCGCGCGTGCAATCGTCCGTGGCTCGTCGTGGTCGACGAAGCACATCACATTTTCGAATCGAAACACCGGGCGGCATATGGGACGCTCGGAGAACTCGTCGCGCAACTCGGCACCCCGCAAGTGCTCGCGTTGACGGCAACGGCGAACGACGAGGCGTTTCGTGATATTCGCCGCGCGCTGCGGATCGATGCGTGGGTGATCGATCCGACGGTGCGCGAGAATCTTCACGTTGTCGACGCACGCAATACGACGGATAAAAACGCATATCTCGCGCGCGAACTCGCGGGCGATGGTAAGGGAATCGTGTACTGCAACTCGCGCGCCGAAGCGACGAAACTCGCCGAGCGGCTGCGCACCCGTTTGGGTCACAGCGTCGCGTTCTATCACGCGGGCGTGCCGAGCGAAGAACGCGCCGGGATCGAAGATCTCTTTCGCAGCGGTGGGATTCGCGTCATCGTGGCGACGTCGGCGTTTGGCGAGGGTATCGATCTTCCCGACGTTCGGGACGTGGTGCTCTTTCATCTCAATTTCGATGTGACGGGATTCAATCAAATGGCCGGACGCGCGGGACGCGATGGCGACCCCGCGCGCATCCATCTGCTCTACGGCGATGGCGACCGGCGCATCAACGATTTCATTCTCGAACGCAACGCACCGACGCTCGAGCGATTGCGCGAGATCTTCCGTGGCATGCGCGGGATGTCGCGTGATGCGATGCTGCGCACGTCGTTCGAAGAAGTCGCACGAACGCTCGACATCAACGGGGTGGAAGGCGCGAGTATCGGCGCGGCCGTTGCGATGTTCGCCGAAGTCGGGCTCGTGCAGAGCGGTTCCGACGACGACGGTCGTTTCGTTCGCTTTCTCGAGGTCGCGGGCAAAGTCGATCTTACCGCGACGACGCGATACGCCGAAGGTCTCGCGGAACGCGACGCGTTCCAGCGGTTTTGCGATCTCGCGCTCAAAGCCGATGCGCCGACGCTCGAACAGGTCATCAATCGACCGATCTATCCCGATCGCGTAGCGCTTCGGGCTCCATAACGAATACCTGGCAGCGGTCGCCCCCCTTGTGCGGTGCACGCTGAGGTGCTAGGGTCGAATCATCGGTTGAAAACCTCCAACAATTGAATAATTTTACGCAACTAATGCATACGCATTAGCACTAAAGCGTGTATCTGTCCGAGAGGTCGCAAATGTATCTCCGTTCGATCGTGCTCCGTCGCTTTGGCGCGCTCGTCGCGCTTCTTTCGTTCGCGCCGCTCGTCACCGCCTGTTCGAGCGGTGGAACGGTGTCGCTCTCGCCTCCTCGCGTCGGATTGCAGGCGTGGAATCTCGTTGCGGGTGGCTCGGCGCAAGCCGAAGCGTTGCAGACGGCGGATTATTATCCGAATGCGATTACGATCAATGCTGGCGATTCGATCACCTGGACGAATAACGCAATCGAACCGCATACGGTATCGATTCCGGCCGCGGGTCAAATGCTTCCGCTCGGGGCGCCGCAGCCGAAGGTCGGCGGCAACGTGTACGACGGAACGGCGTACATCAGTTCGGGATTCTTCACGATGGGCGCAACCTATACCGTGACGTTTACGCAACCTGGGACATACACGGTGTACTGTCTGATCCACCAACCCGAAATGACGGCGAGGATCGTCGTTCAGCCGGCAGGTTCGGCGTTGCCGAAGAATCAGGCGGAATACGCGGTTTTAGGCTCGGCAGATTTTGCAATCGATATCGCGGCGGCTGGCCAAGCGGTGCTCGCATTTCCCTATCAGGCGAATGCCAATATCCTCGCGGCCGGGATCCAACCGGGCGCCGCGCCGCTACCGGTAACGCAATCGTCTGTCGTGCGATTTCTGCACGGCCCGACGCTCGACAACACGTCGACGATATCCGTGGGAACGACGGTCACCTGGAACAACATCTCGCAGTTCCCGCATACCGTGACGTTCCCGATTCTCGGTCAACCCGTTCCGGCCGGTTCGCCGTTCCGGCCAAGCGCGGGTGGAAACACCTACGACGGAACGACGTTCGTCAATTCCGGGTTTTTGGCACCGGGCACGAATTTCAGCTTGACGTTTACAAAGGCGGGCACGTATTCGTACTTCTGTCTCTTCCACACCGACGAGGGCATGACGGGAACGATGATCGTCAAGTAGCGCGCGGCGCAACGGTAGATAGGCGTTGCGCTACGGGATCGTCTTCGCACGCGTCGGCCGTCCGCCGGCAGAAAAATTGAAGGCTTTCGTGAACATTCGCTTCGCGTTTAGTGCGGCACTTGGCATCTGTATCGCCCACATTTTTCCGTTTCAAGCTTCGGCTTCGACGGCCGAAGGCGCGAAGGGAGCGGTCGCAACCGATCAGGGACTCGCCTCGCAAGTCGGCCTACGCGTCTTGCAGAATGGTGGGAACGCTGTGGATGCAGCGGTAGCGATCGGCTATGCGTTAGCCGTAACGTACCCCAGTGCCGGCAATATTGGAGGCGGAGGCTTT
>JAYTXC010000056.1:0-5756 GCA_043743145.1 Rhodospirillales bacterium | reverse complement strand
CGCCTCGGCGACGAAATCTTGCACGCCGTGATGGCCGACGTGCGGATCGCGACGGCTGCGCTCACGATCGGGAAGCCGAGCTTGCTCGCGGGCGCGACGCCATCCGTGCGGCTGCACGCGTCGCGCGCGTAGGGTGGCGCTCGCACGCATCGGCCTCGGCTCGAATGAGGGCGATCCCGTCGGATACGTGGAGGCGGCCCTCGTCGCGCTCGCACGCTTTGGCCGCATTACGGCACGCTCGTCACTGTACGCAACGAAGGCCTGGGGCGTCACGGAGCAGCCCGATTTCGTGAATGCGGCCGCGCTCTTGGAGACCGAACTCGCGCCGCGCGACTTGCTCGTGGCGCTCAAGACGCTCGAGGCCGAACTCGGCCGCATCGAGACCTTTCGCTGGGGTCCGCGCGCGATCGATCTCGATATCTTGGCGTATGACGATCTCGTGCTCCGGGATCCGGATCTCGTGATCCCGCACGAGCGCCTTCACGAGCGCGCGTTCGCGCTCGCCCCGCTCGCGGAAATCGATGCATCGTTCGCGTCGCTCTTGGATGCGCTGCCGACCTCGGAGCGGACCGCGGTCCAGCGGATACCGGTCGCGGCGGCTCGAACCATCCGGGCTGTGACTTGGGACGAAACGCTCGACCGCGTGCGCTCGGCGGCGGAATTTTGCGCTTCTGCCGACCTCGTACGCGTCCGCATCGAAGAAGATGATCTCACGATCGACGTGCGCCGCACGCCGCGCGCCGTCGCGGCGCCGGTCGCGCTCGCGTCGGAAGCCGAACTCGGTGCGCCCGTATTCGGTACCGTCGCCGCGACCAACGGCAACGTGCATGCGGCAAAGCCGATGAATGTGCTGCGTGCGGAGTTCGTGGGAATCGTCCGCCTTTCGCGGCCGACGGTCGCCATCGACGACGAGATCGCGGACGACCGCGAACTCGCGTACGTGGAATCGCTCGGCATTCGCAATCCCATTCGCTCCGGTGGTCCGGGCCGCGTCGCCGAAGTCTTCGTGACCGACGGCGAAGCGGTCGAATTCGGCCAGCCGCTCTTTTCGATCGAGAAGTCTGGTGTTTAAGAAAGTCCTGATCGCCAACCGTGGCGAGATCGCCATGCGCGTCAACCGCGCCGCACACGAACTCGGCATTGCGACCGTCGCGATCTTCTCCGAAGCCGATCGCGCCTCGCTGCACGTTCGCAACGCCGATGAAGCGTATTGCGTCGGGCCGGGACCGGTCGCACGATCCTATCTCAATATCCCGAACATCATCTCAGCGGCGCTCATCTCGGGTGCGGACGCGATTCATCCCGGTTACGGCTTCCTTGCCGAAAACGCACGCTTCGCCGAGATCTGTGCCGATCATGGCCTCGCATTTATCGGGCCATCGCCCGAGACGATCGCGAAGATGGGCGATAAGGCGACGGCAAAAGCAATTATGTCGGAAGCGAAAGTACCCACAACACCGGGGACCGATATTCTTAACTCCGTCATGGATGCGCTCGCCGGCGCCAAGCGCCTCGGGTATCCCGTGATGCTCAAAGCGACGGCGGGCGGCGGCGGCAAGGGCATGCGTGCCGTCCGCACGCCAGACGAACTCGAGCACGCCTTCGCAACCGCACAAGCGGAAGCCGAAGCGAATTTTAAAGACGGTCGGCTCTACATGGAAAAACTGATCGAAAAACCGCGTCATGTCGAAGTGCAGATCATGGGCGATGCGTTTGGCAACGTCGTGCACGTCGGTGAACGGGATTGTTCGGTGCAGAAGCCCTCACATCAAAAGCTCGTCGAAGAAGCGCCCGCACCGCATCTCTCCGATCGCGTCCGGCGCAAACTGCACGACACGGCCGTCGCGGCCGCACGTGCGGTGCGCTACAAAAGCGCGGGAACGCTCGAATTTCTGCTTGCGGGCGACGACGTCTATTTCATGGAGATGAACACGCGGATTCAGGTCGAGCATCCCGTGACCGAGGTGCTCTACGGCGTCGATCTCGTGCGCGAACAGATCCGCGTCGCCGCGGGAGAAAAGCTCTCGTTCGATCAGAAGCGACTCGTCCCGAGCGGTCACGCGATCGAGTGCCGCATCAATGCCGAAGATTCGGCCAACAATTACGCGCCGGCAGCGGGTACGCTCGTCGACGTCGCGATGCCCGGCGGCTACGGCGTTCGCGTCGATTCGCACGCCTATGCGGGCCTCGCCGTGCCGCCATTCTACGATTCATTGCTCGCAAAGATCGTCACGCACGGCACGACGCGACTCGAGGCGATCGATCGCATGATCGCGGCGCTCGGCGACACGCGCATCGCGGGTGTGAAGACGACGATCGATATCTGCGCGGCAATCATGCGCGACGGCCGGTTCCGCGAAGGCGGAATCGCGATCGATTATCTGCCCGCGTTCGTCCCGCCGGCCGCCGTGGCGCTCGCGACGTGACCCGCACGTACGCACGTGAACTCGCTCTGCAAACGCTCTTCGCAATCGAGGTCGGGCACCACGAGCCGGCCGTCGCGCTCGACGCAACGCTCGAAGGTCCGCAAGACTCCGATCATCGGGCGTTCGTGCGCGATCTCGTTCTCGGAACGCTCGAACATAGCGACGAAAGCGACGCGCTTATCGCGCCGCTCCTTCAGGGGTGGACGCTCGATCGCTTGCCGACGATCGATCGACTCGTCTTACGTATGAGCGTTTACGAACTGACCTATCACCGCGAAACGCCGCGTGCCGTCGTGCTCAACGAAGCCGTCGAACTCGCGAAGAAATTCTCGACAGACGATAGCGGCCGCTACGTCAACGGCGTGCTCGCGAGCGCCGAGGTCCGGTAAATGGCCGGCACGATCGCGAGCCGTCGGAAGAAACGGCGCCGTCTCTCGATCTTTGGGCGCGTCGTCTACACGACGTTTGCGGTGCTCTTTCTGCTCGTGCTCTTCGCCGCGGGGACGATCGCGGGCGTCGTATACTCGTACTCGAAAAATCTTCCCGACATCAATCGCATGGCCGATTTTCAGCCCTCGCGATCGACGCGCGTCTACGCGCGAAACGGCGAACTGCTCGCCTCGCTCTACAAACAGAACCGCATCTTCGTGCCGATCTCGAAGATCCCGCAGCGCGTGCGTAACGCCTTCATCGCAAACGAAGATCACAATTTCTACAAACATCACGGCGTCGATTTCGTGGGGATCGCACGCGCCGCGCTCGCGGATTACCAGCACAAGCAGTTTCAGGGCGCGTCGACGATCACGCAGCAACTCGCGCGCGCGCTCTTCCTTTCAAACGAACGTTCGATCTCGCGCAAGATTCAAGAAGCGCTGCTCGCCTTTGAAATCGAACGGTCCTATACGAAAGATGAGATCCTCGAACGCTATCTCAACCTAATCTATTTTGGCGCGGGCGCGTACGGCATCGAGGCGGCATCGCACGAATATTTCGGCACGGGTGTCGGGAACCTCACGATCGCGCAGGCCGCCGTTCTCGCGGGTCTCCCCGCGGCACCCTCGGATTACTCGCCGTACGTCAATCGCAAACACGCGATCGAACGCCAACATCACGTGCTCGAACGCATGCACGACAGCGGCTACATATCGCTCTCGCAACTCGAGACGTCGCTTCGTGCGCCACTCGGACTTCAGCCCGAACGGCTCACGGGGCTGCAATCGTATAAGTACCCGTACTTCACGACGTATGCGACCCACGTTCTCGAAACGACATTCGCCGCGCAAGCGGTCTACGAAGGCGGCCTCGAGGTCGCGACGACGCTCGATCCGCATCTGCAAAAACTCGCGCAAGAAGCCGTCAATTGGGGCGTCGAGCGCTCGATCAGCGAGGGCATCAACGGGCATCAAGCTGCGCTCGTCGCGATCCGGCCGCAAACGGGTGAGATCGTTGCGATGGTCGGCGGCGCGGGTGGCTTCACGCTGCAGAATCAGTTCAATCGCGCGTGGCAGGCGACGCGCCAGCCGGGATCGTCGTTCAAACCGTACGTGTACACGGCGGCGATCGATAGCGGGATGCCGCCGACCTCGATCGTCGACGATACGCCCGTCTCCTATCCGATGGGCGACGGCACGCAGTGGCGTCCGCAAGACGACGATTTCCGGTTCCTCGGCGGCGTGACGCTGCGGTACGCGCTCGCCCAATCGCGCAACGTGGTCGCGGTCAAACTCGCGCAACAAGTCGGCGTCGATCGCGTGATCGAGTACGCGCATCGCATGGGTGTCAAGTCTCCGCTCGAAGCTAACCTCTCGCTCGCGCTCGGGAGTAGCCTCGTCACGCCGCTCGATCAAGCGACGGGGTATGCGACGCTCGCGAATCAAGGCATTCACATCGATGCATCGCCACTGCGACTCGTTCGCGACGCGATTGGGTCGGATCTCCTGGACAATCGCGTGCCGCAAGAAACCGAAGTCGTGAGCGCGGGAACCGCGTATCTGATGACGTCGATGCTCGAAGGCGTGATCAACGAAGGAACCGGGTTTCCCAACGCTCAGATCGGTCGTCCGGCGGCGGGAAAGACGGGCACGACTTCAAATTTTCGCGACGCCTGGTTCGTCGGCTTTACGCCCGATCTCGCGGTCGCGGTATGGCTCGGCAACGATAAGTACGAAAAGATGCGCGAATCGTTTGGCGGGAACGTGCCCGCGCGAACCTGGGCGCGCTTTATGAAAGCCGCACTCGCAAAAACGCCGAAGCACGAGTTTACGTTTCCCGGAACCGAAGTACGCAAGGTCGCGTATTGTGGCCAGCCCAAGAAATTCGAGTACTTCCTCGATGGTACGGAGCCGCTCGGTTCGTGCGCGAGCGCGGGATATTTTGGCCGTCGTCACGCGCGCATCGATGCGCCACCCGTCGCCGCCGAACCGATCGTCGCGCGTGTCGATGCGAAGCACGATCGTGCGTTTGAGGCGCGCCTTGCCGCGGCGAGTATCGTGAAGCCGCAACGTGCACCGTCCGTGACGGCGCTTACGGCGACCGCTGCCGGCGCGCCTCCGGCAAACGACGTCGTCGGTCTGGGAACGGGTGGCCGCACGCCGCGACCCGCACGGGGTGCGAGTGTCACGCTCGGCGGTGATGGACTCGCGCCCGATCCCACATCGCCACCGGCAGACGCAACGCCCGCCACACGATGAACGCGCGGCCGCAAGCAACACCGCGACGCGTCGTGACCGTCGAGTATCTCGCCGACTACTTGCGACGAAATTTCGAAGCGAACCGACACTTGCGCGACGTCTCGGTGCGCGGCGAGATTTCCGGGCTTTCGCGTCAACCCAACGGCAACGCGTATTTCGTCCTCAAGGATCGTGGCGCCGTGCTCAATTGCGTATCGTTCCCCACGGAAACGATTCGCATGCCGGCGCATTTGGAAAACGGCCAAGCCGTCGTCGCGACAGGCTCGATCGTCACGTATCCGATGCGCAGCACCTATCAGTTGCGTATACGCGTCGTCGATATCGAAGGTCTCGGCGACCTACACGCGATCTTCGAAGAACGCAAACGCGTTCTGGCTGCCGAAGGGCTCTTCGCGATCGAGCGTAAGCGCGAATTGCCCGCGTATCCCTTTCGCGTCGGGCTCGTTTCGTCGCGAACGTCGGATGGTGCGATCGATTTCGTACGGCTCTTAGGCACGCGTGCGCCGCACGTCGAAATCGTGTGGTTCGAAACGTCCGTGCAGGGGCAACGCGCACCCGATGAGATCGTGCGCGCGATCGAACGCGCGTCGTGTGCGGATCTCGATTGCGTCGTCCTCACGCGCGGTGGCGGATCGTTTGA
>JAYTXC010000055.1:0-21826 GCA_043743145.1 Rhodospirillales bacterium | reverse complement strand
TACCGCGCGACGTATCGGACGCTCGCGGCGGAAGACGTGGTGCACTTCGATCCCACGGATTTCGATGCGCGCGAAAAGCGGCTCGGGGCGCTTACAACGTGGTCGCCCGTGGCCGCGCCCGCACGCGATCGTGCCGTGACCACGACGTTTCCGCTTCGCACGAGGCTCGGTGCGCGTAGCGGCATACTGCTGTACGGAATCGGCGCTGAGACCAATGCGTACGTCGATGAAAATGGCAAACAGGCGATCGCGCAAAAGCGCATCACGGGCGCCGTGCAACTCACGAACATCGGCCTCTTCGCACAGTGGTTCCCCGGGGGCGGTCTCGTGCGCGCGCATCGTCTCTCCGACGGCATGCCGATCGCAGGCGCACGCATCGCAGTCTATCCCACGGGTGATGCACATGCGACGTCGACGCAACCGTGTGGCACGGGCGTCACGGATGCGAGTGGGTCGCTCGATTTCGACGCGCCCGCCTTCGCGCGGTGCAACGTGACGAGCCTCGTGGCCGATCGCGCACCACAACTGGTCGCCATCGCGCGCGTTGCGAACGATTGGGCCTTCGTTCGGACGGATGAGAATAGCGGCGCGTATCAGTACGGCGTATCGTCGGGATGGTCGGCCGGAGCGCCGATCGCGCACGGAACGATCGCCTCCGATCGCGATCTCTATCAGCCGGGCGAAACGGCGTACTTTACGGGTGTCGCGTATTTCGATACCAACGGCGTTCTCGCGCGCGGTCGGGCCGCGGGGTATCGCGTCGCGATTTCGGCGCCGAGTGGCGCCGTCACGCAACTCGGCGAACGATCGCTCGATGCGTTCGGGGCATTCACGCTAACGGTGCCCCTCGATCGTCGCGCGGAAGTCGGATACTACACGATCAAAGCGACGGCGTCCAACGGCGAAACACTTGACGGCTCGTTCCGCGTCGCCGAATTCAAGCCGCCGAATTTTAAAGTCGTGCTCGCACTCGATCGCGCGTATGCGACGCCGGGGCAGGCGGTCGACGCATCGTGGACGAGCACGTATCTTTTCGGGGCGACGGTCGACGGCGGCAATGCGCGTGTCGACGTGACGCGGACGCGCGCCTCTTTCGTGCCGCCCGGGCACGAGGGGTTCGCCTTCGGACGCAGGTGGTCGTATCCCGAAGAAGAGCCGACGCTCTCGAGCGAGGTGCTCCAGGTCGATTCGAAGATCGGCTCCGACGGCAAGAGCGCGCAGCGCGTGACGGTCCCAAGCGACCTCCCGTTTCCGGCGACCTATCGTATCGATGCGCAGACGACCGACGTTTCGAATCTCAGCGTGAGTGATTCAAAATCATTTACCGCCTTGCCGACGGGTGAACTGATCGGCGTACGTTCCGAGTTCGTCGGTACGGCGGGTAAGGCGCACGACGTCGCGGTGATCGTGACCGATCCCGATGGTAAAGCCATCGAAGGCCGACACGTGCGCGTCGTCTTGCAAGCACGGTCGTATACGAGTGCGACGCAGCTCGTCGAAGGGAGCGAAACGCCGAAAAATTCCGTGCGCTACCGCGATGTTGCATCGGTCGACCTCACCTCGGCGAGTACGGCTCAGATGGTCACGCTGACCCCGCCGGATGCCGGCTCGTATCGCATTCGCGCGAATTTCGTCGATGCGTCGAACGAGATCTCGGCGACCGATAGCGATGTGTGGGTGAGCGGTTCGGGCGACGTCAGTTGGCTCTCCGGCGCCGCGAATGCGTTGACGCTTACGCTCGATAAACAGACGTACAAACCGGGCGATACCGCGACCGTGCTCGTGCAATCGCCATATCCGCAGGCGGAGCTTCTCTTCGCGGTGGTGCGGCACGGCGTGATCTATCGTACGGTGGCGCTGGTCTCCGGTTCCGCGCCGCAAGTGCACTTCACGGTAACGCCTGAGATGTTGCCCAATGCCGCGGTGGAAGCCGTGCTCGTGCGTCGCGGCGCGCCGCTCGAAAAAGGCGTGCCGCACGGGCTCGATATGCTCTCGCGCATCGGCATGGCGCCCTTCGACGTAGCGCTCGATGCGAAATATCTGCGCGTCACGGTGAAACCGGAACGCGCGCGCGCGGAGCCGCAAGCGCTGCAATACGTGACGCTGCACGTCGCCGATCGTGCGGGCCACGGCGTGCGCACCGAACTCGCGCTCGCGGTCGTCAACGACGCGATCTTACAGCTCAGCGGCTACCGCTTTCCCGATCTCGTGAAAACGGTGTACGCGCAGCAGCCGATCTCAACGCGCTTTGGCGATAATCGTGCCGACGTCAAACTCGCATCGCCGGCGGAACCGCTCGAGAAAGGCTTCGGGTATGGCGGCGGCTTCGAACGCGGTGCTGCGGGAACGCGCGTTCGCACGGAGTTCAAACCGATCGCGTTCTATGATGGCAAGGTCGTCACCGATTCCAGCGGCGACGCGACGGTCACGTTCCACGTCCCGGACGACCTCACGACGTGGCGCGTCATGGCGATGGCCTTTAGTGCCGACGCACGATTCGGAAACGGCGAGGCGACATTCATCGCGACGAAGCCACTCGTGACGAACGCGATCCTGCCACAGTTCGTGCGGCCCGGCGACGTGATTCGCGGCGGGCTCTCCGTGACCGATACGACCCTCGCCAAGGGGACGGCCGCGATCTCAGCAACACTCGACGGGGATCTCGCATTCGCAGCGCAATCGCCGTCGCAGCCGTCGCAGCCGTCGCAGCCGTCGCCGCAAGCGACGACGCTCGAAGCGCCGATCGATCGCCTCACGCAAGCCTTTCGTTTCGAGATTCGCGCGACGGGCACGCGTGCGTCGCACGTGACGTTCGTAACGGAGCTCGGCTCGGAACGCGACGCGTTCTCGGTGCCGCTGGAAATACGGACGACCGATATGCTCGAGAGCGTGGTGCAAGTCGGGACCACGACGGATCGCGCGCAGCTGCCGCTCGTCGTGGATGCGGGTGTGCCGAGCGATCTCGGCGGACTCGAAGTAACGCTCGCGAGTTCGCTCTTACCGCAAACGCAAGAAGCCGTGCGTGCGACGCTGGAAGGTGACGCCTATCCATTCGCGACCTCGATTGCCAGTCGCATCGCCGTGGCAGCGGATGCGCTGCTCCTCGAACGCCGCTATGCGCGCAGCACGCAGACCGCCGCATTGCAGAAGCATCTCGTAAGCGATCTCGATGCGCTACGCGGGCTCGCGTTATCCGGCGGGGGCTATGCGCCCTGGCCCGGTGCGCGCAATGCCGATACGTACACGAGCGCGTTCTGCGCGATCGGTCTCGCGCGTGCGAAGGCGGCGGGTGCGAGCGTGGAGCCCGATCTCGCGAGCGTCC
Source organism: Rhodospirillales bacterium (assembly GCA_043743145.1). Classification (GTDB taxonomy): domain Bacteria; phylum Vulcanimicrobiota; class Vulcanimicrobiia; order Vulcanimicrobiales; family Vulcanimicrobiaceae; genus JANYGA01. Next base: position 18,504 of record JAYTXC010000055.1, on the reverse strand, counting down.
GAATCTTCCTTCATTCACGACTGAACGATCCAACGGCCGACGCGGGAAAATTCGACGTCGCGCGCGCGGAAGTGCGGCTCGAAGCGCTGGAAACCCTCGGGATTCTCGGCGATGTCCGCGACGATCATCTCGCCGACATCTACGCGCTGCGCGACCGCTTCTCGTATTACGAGCAAATCGAACTCGCACGCCATCTGTTGCTCTTGCCGGCGTGGCGTGCGGCGGGGATGTCGCTGCGCGCGAAGCTCCTCGAACGCGTCGCGCTCACCGGTCGCGCGGCGGCGGTGAATATCCCGGGCTCTTCGATCGAAACCGCATCGGCGGGGCAAGCGCAACTCGTCGGGATGCTCGTCGACGCGCACGCCGATCCGACGCTGGTCGACCGTGCGTTTCGCGCGCTGCTTGGCTTGCGCGGTCGCGATGGCGCGTGGCCGCGCGCGAGCGATACGGCCGAAGCCATGGACGCGGTCGTCGCCTATGCGCTGCTGGAATCGGCGCCGCCGAATTTCCGCGCGTCGGCGCGCGTCGGACAAGCCGAAATCGCGGCAACGTTCCGCGATTCCGTAAGCCAACCGATCACGCAGAACATTCCGATCGCGCGGTTGCCACACGGTCGCAGCGAGATCTCGCTCGAAAAATCGGGTGCGGGCACGCTGCACTACGTGGTCGCCTATCGCTACGGCTTGCGCGGCGAACGCGCCGGTCAATACGCGGGCATTCGCTTCGAACGTATCGTGCGTGCGCCGAATGCGCCGACCGAACTCGCACGTTTCGGGCTTGCAAAGCCGCGTGGGCCGCTCGCACTCGAAGCGGGCCGCGTCTACGAAATCGAAGATCGCATCACGACCGATCATCCACTCGCCGATGCCATCGTCACGGATCCACTTCCGGCGGGCTTTGAGGCGATCGATGCGTCGTTCCTCACCGCGAATGCAGCAACGCGAGCGACGACCGACAATTGGGAGATCGACTATCAGGCGATCTACCGCGATCGCGTGCTCGCGTTCGCGCATCATCTCGAAGCGGGCGTCTATGCGGTGCACTATCTCGTGCGTTCGGTCACGCCGGGCACGTTCGCGTGGCCCGCGGGCGACGTGCACGTTCGCGATGCGCCCGAAGATTTTGGCCGAACGGCCGCCGGAACGCTCACGATTCGTTAGGCTCGGAGGTGCGAATCGTCGCACCGTTCGCGATACGAAAAGTCGCAGGAAATGGGGCGAAAGACGGCGTCCTGCGAAGGTTCACCACGAAAATATCGCGTAGAACGAAAAGCGTTCCCGGCCGCCTCGTCGATCGGGTGTGTTCCCAAGACAATCGAATTACTGTGGAGTGTAACTCATGCCGAATGATGCTTTCGGCCACCCGCAGCCGAACTCGCGCACCGTAGGTGCGCCCAAGGCTGCCGTGGCTTCCCGTGGTTTCGCAACGCGCGCGATTCGCACGGGACAGGACCCAGATTCGACGACCGGTGCGACGATCGTGCCCGTCTACCAGACCGCGACATTCACCCAAGATGCCGTCGGCGTCCACAAGGGCTTCGACTATTCGCGGTCGGGAAATCCGACGCGTTCGGCCCTCGAAGCGCAACTCGCCGATCTCGAAGGCGCCGCGTTCGCCGTGGCCTATGGCTCGGGGATGGCGGCGGCAAACGGCGCGTCGTTCAGCTTCTTACGCGCGGGCGATCACATCGTCGCGACCAAAGATCTCTACGGTGGGACGTACCGCCTTTTCGCAAACGTCTTCCCGCGCTACGGTATTACGACAACCTTCGTCGAAATGTGCGATCTCGACGAAACGCGCGCGGCGATGCAGCCGAATACGAAGCTGATCTGGGTCGAGACGCCCACCAATCCGTTGCTCAAGATCATCGACATCGCTGCGGTCGCCGCGCTCAAGGCGCCGGGTCAAATCGTCGCCGTCGATAACACGTTCGCAACCCCGTACTGGCAGAATCCGCTCGCACTCGGCGCCGATGTCGTGATGCATTCCACCACGAAATATCTCGGTGGCCATAGCGATGTGGTCGGCGGCGTCGTCATGACGAACGACGCCGATCTACACGAGCAATTCGCGTATCAGCAAAACGCCGTTGGCGCGGTGCCGGGGCCGTGGGACGCGTATCTCGTGATCCGCGGATCGAAAACGCTCGCACTGCGCATGCGCGAACACGAACGTAACGCACACGCGGTTGCGGCGTTTCTCGAATCACGCGAAGATGTTTCGATCGTGTACTATCCGGGGCTGTCGTCGCACCAGCATCACGAGCTCGCCAAAAAGCAGATGCGCGGCTTTGGTGGTATCGTCTCGTTTCGCCATCGTGGGGGTGCCGATGCGGCGCTCGCCTTCGCAAAGTCGACCGAGATCTTTAATCTCGCGACCTCACTCGGCGGCGTGGAATCGCTCGTCTGTAGTCCGTGGACGATGACACACGGCAGCGTGCCGCCCGAACACAAGACGGCACTCGGCATCGGTCAAGATCTCGTGCGACTCTCCGTCGGTATCGAAGATGCCGCCGACCTCGTGGGCGACCTCACGCAAGCGCTCGATCGCGCTCGCGTGGATGCAAAGGCCTTCGCGAGCGTTTAATCCGCGCGGTCGCGCGTTATCTGTGTAGCGGTAACGCGCGACCGAGCGCTTCGTGAACGTCGCCTGCGACGACGCCGATGCGTCGCTCGCGCGCGGCTTCGCGGCCCGCAAGGCCGTGCCAGTATGCGCCAACGCACGCGGCATCGACGGGCGTGAGGCCTTGTGCGAGGAGTGTCGCGATGATGCCGGAGAGCACGTCGCCCGTGCCCGCCGTCGCGAGCGCGTTCGTACCCGTCGTATTCACGTGCATCGTCGTGCCGTCGTCGATGAGCGTCGCGCTGCCTTTGAGGAGTGTCGTAATCCCGGTGCGCGCGACGAATGCGCGCAATCGCTCCACCCGCGTGCCTGCTTCGAGCGTGCCTTCGCCCGAGAGTCGCGCGAACTCACCCGCGTGCGGTGTGAGCACGCATGTTTTTCCGCGCAAGAGATCGAGGTGTTTTGCAAGATGAAAGAGCGCGCTCGCATCGGCGACGAACGGGCGCTCGCAGCGTGCGATGAAGCCGCGTACGATCTCGCCCGTGCGGTCGGAAAGTCCGAGCCCGGGGCCGATCGCAACGGCATTCGAGCGATTCGTGAGATCGATGAGGGCGTCGATCGTTCCCGTGATATCGGCGGAATCGTACCCGACAACGATTTCTTCAATGAGATGTGCGCGCAACGTCGACGCATTTGCGTCACTCGTTGCGACCGTTACGTATCCCGCGCCGGCGCGTGCCGCACCGCGCGCGCAGAGCACGGCGGCACCCGGAAACTGTCGCGAACCCGCGATGACGAGCGGCGCGCCCGAGCGACGCTTATCGGAATCGTCGTCGCGCGTGGGCAGCAACGCGAGAAACGCGGCGTCATCGAGTGCGGCGAAGCGCATGCCATCGACCGCGTCGAGTTCGCGATCGATCGCGAGATCGCCGATAACGATCTTCCCGACATATCCGCGCGCCGGCTCGAAAAGGAGGCCGAGCTTCGCCGCTCCGAGTGCGATCGTGGCGTGCGCGCGGACCGTGTGTGTCGCAACCGCGCCCGTCGTCGCATCGACGCCCGTCGGTACGTCGACTGCGAGCACGCACGGATGCATGGCGAGCGCGTCGATCGCAGCCGCAAACGTCGCATTCGGTTCGGCTCGCGCGCCGATACCGAGCATCGCATCGAGGGCGACGTCGCTTTCGGCGAGTGCCGCGATGGCTTCGGCCGCGTTCGCGGGAAACGGACGCGTCACGACACCCGCCGTGGCGGCGCGCACCTCCGCGTCGCGGCGCCCGTCGCTCGTTTTCGATGGCGGTTCTGCGAAGATGATGCGCTCGATCGCCGGATCGAGGACCGCGAACGCGGCGAATGCATCGCCACCGTTGTTGCCGCGCCCGGCAAATGCAACGACGCGTCGCAGCGTCGAGCCGGGCCGCGCGTCGCGCGCGATCGCCACGATCGCCTCCGCAATTGCCGCGCCCGCCGCGTGCATCAACGCGACATCGCCGAGGCGTGCGACGGCTGCCGCATCGGCCGCACGCATCTGCGCCGCGGTCACGATACGCCTCACGCGACGCGATCGTTTTCGAGAATGACGACGGCCGATGCCATCGTCGCCGTATGCGTGATCGTGAGATGGATGCGCGTCACTTCACGGCTCGCGGGTAGGTCTGCGTACTTCCCGAGAAAAACCAGCGTCGGTTTCCCGCTTCGCTCGTGCGTCACGCCGACCTTACTCCAGGGAATTGCGTGGCCGAAGGCCTTGCGCGCTGCCTCTTTTGCCGCGAAAAAACCCGCGAGCCGTTCGGGCCAGTGGCGTTTGCGCATCGCATACGCCATCTCTTCGGGCGTGTAGACTTTGCGCGCGAACCATGCGAGGCGCTCACCTTCGAAACGATAGCGTTCGACCTCGGCGAGATCGAGCCCGATACCAACGATCATCACGTGAGCTTCGCGATGTCGGCACAGGTTCCCAAGCCGTGCGAATCGTACATACGTACGCGTGGGGATGATCAGCATCGTGCCGATCAATGCGATGGACGTCGCGCTGTTGGAACGTCTCGCGTTATGCCTCGAGGAACGGTTTCTTTTCACGTGCGTCGTTGAAAGCGTCTTGCGCGTACCGGCCACGGCGCTCAATGGCGTTCGCAAACAGATGTTTCTCAACACCCTCGTCACGCGCGTCGCCGTGATCGCGCCGCCCATCGATGGCTTTCGCCTCGCGGTAACGGATTTCGATCTCTACAAAACCTCGCATCAATTCATCTTCGGCGATGCGAGCGAAGAACAACGCGTCGCAATCGTCTCATCGCACCGCTTACGCAGTGAATTTTATGGCGAACGCAGCGATGCGAATCTGCTCTTCCAGCGCATTCTCAAAGAGTCGGTGCACGATCTCGGGCACGTTTTCGGGCTCAAGCACTGTTTTAACGCGCGGTGCGCGATGTATTTTTCAAACTCGATTTACGATACCGATAACAAGCTCTCGCATTTTTGCGAGAGTTGTGAAAAGCGCGTCCGCGCGAATCGTTAAGAAGCGCGTTTCCGCGACTGCGAGACCGGGTCGAGAAACGCGAGGAACGTTCGCGTCGCCGTCGTTGACGAGCGGGCGTTTTGCGCGGTGATGAGATACGCATCGACGCTCACGTGCTCGTCGCCCGGCTCTTCGTTGATGGCGAGGGCACCCGCACGCGTAATCGCACGCTCGATATCGTCGGTCGGCGATGCGCGATGTGCGGTCGCATCCTCAGATCGCGTTGCGAACGTGACGCGGCGATCGGCGAGGATCGACCGGCCGTCGTTTCCGCACACGCCCGCAAGCGCGCCCGCGATGTGGCCGATGGCGACGATCGGCCGATCTGTTGCTACGAAGGCGCGCACGATCTTCCCGAAATCGGCGTCGGCTCCAAGGCGTGCGAGATTTTCGACGTGGTCGCAGATCACGAGCGCCGCGTGCGCATCGGGATCGACGGACGAAAGTGGGAGCGATCGGTGAAAGACGTCGAGCGCAATGGGATCGCGCGCGCGTCCGTTTCCGACAACGATCGTCGCGATCTCCGCGTCGCTCGGAAGGTGCGTGTAAGCAAAATCAATCGCGCGCGAACGCAGGATCGATGTGACCACGACGACGTCGTCATCGAGGCGCGTCCGCGCGCTTTGATATTCGTGAAGTACGAGGATCGGTCGTGCTCGCATCGTCGCCCCTTTCAAGACAAGGGCTTACCCGTCGGCGACGGCATCGAATCCGAATTCGCGTAGCACACGTGCATCGGCTAGCGAGATCGCACGCCGCTGCCCGTTGTGATCGACCACGAGCGAGCCGTCGTTTGCAATCGCGCGAGCGATGGCGACGATCGGTTCGCTCGCTCCGTCGACGAGCAGCCGATATGGCGTGCCATCGAGTGCTGCGCGCGCTTCCCACGTGCGCGCGATACGCATCGGATCGGCGAGTTCGGGTAAGCGTCGCGCGTACGCGGTGAGCAACGCATCGCGTACCATCTCGCGCGAGATGGACGGCGCGAAATCGCTCAGAAACGCAGGCGCGGGCCGGACATCGAGATAGATGCTCGCGTCGCTTGGCCGCACGACATTGATACCCGTGCCGCAACCGACGTACGCGCGCGCGCCGACCACGCGCGAGATGCAGAGAATGCCCGCGCATTTCGCACCGCCTGCGAGAAGATCGTTCGGCCATTGCAACGTGACCCGGTACCCGGTGGTCGATTCGATCGCCTCGGCGAGCGCGAGCCCGGTCCAAAACGGGACGGCCCAGAGCGCATTCGTCGCGATCGGCTCGGGTAAAATCGTCGTGCAAAGCAACGAACTTCCCGGCGGCGCGATCCAGCGTCGATCGTGGCGACCGCGGCCCGCGCTTTGAAAATCAGCGACGAGCACCGCCCCCGCGTGTTCGGGTGCGCCCAAGAGTGCCGCCGCATCGTCGTTGGTGCTCTGGGTCTGCGCGAAATTTCGGATCGTCCACATCGCCAGGGCCTCTTCGGTGCGAGGGCGTACGCGCTTGCCATGGCAATCGAAAAGACCCTCATTTTATGTAAGGCCGATACCGTCGCGCGTGGGCTCACGGGCGAGGTGCTCGCACGCTTCGAGCGTCGCGGCTACACGATCGCAGCGATGAAGATGCTCGTGTGTGACGCAGCGCGCGCGAAAAAACATTACGCGGAACACGACGGCAAGCCGTTCTTCGCGGGGCTCGTGGAGTACATCACGAGTGCACCGATCGTGGCGCTCGTCCTCGAAGGCTCCGACGCTATCGAGGGCGCGCGTGCGACGATCGGGGCGACGAATCCGATCAAGGCCGGCCCCGGAACGATCCGCGGCGACTATGGTCAGACGATCGGGCGCAATCTCGTGCACGGCAGCGATTCGGCGGAGAGCGCCGCGCGCGAGATCACAATTTGGTTCGAACCCGGTGAAATCTTCACACGCGCGAACGATCTCGAAAAGTGGCTCGTCTCGAACTAAGCCGCGAGCAAACGATCGATCGAACGCCTGCGTGCGCCGCTCGTCATCGAGCCGAGCGAATGCGGGCGTTTTTTCGCGATTTAGTGGCCGGTGAGTTTCCCCATGATGCCTTGCAAAAGGCCCGGCGCAAGGGATGAAATTGCGTTCGGATTATTGCCGAGGAAATGACTCGCGGCGTTCTGCAAGACCGCGGGATTATTTTTCGCGTATGCGATCAGCGCTCCGATCGCGTCGGGATTTCCCGAAGCGACGTCGGACTGCGCGACGCCTGCGTCCTGCGTGGCGGAGCTCGCATCGCCTGAATACGCGGGATGGTTGGTAAAGCTCGAAAGCAATTGCTGGCCGAGCGCCACAAGCGAGCCCTGGTCCATATTGCCCAGGCTCTGCGTGAGATGATCGCCGAGCGCGCCCGAATCCATATTCGCAACGTGTTCGCTCGCGGCACTCGCCGCGGCTTGCGGGGTCGCGCTACCAAGTAGGCCACCAGCCATTTTGCCGATTTCGTCCATAAAAGACATCTTTACCGCTCCTTCGTTTCGGGGTTGCGCGTTCAACGGGGGAGAGTGGCGGACATCCTAAGAACCGCGCGGGCGTGATCGAATCATTACGCGGCGGCGGACGCCCCCATATCGAGAGCGTGCGCGGGCGCGAAGTGCTCGATTCGCGCGGAAATCCCACCGTTGCCGTGACGGTTGCAACGAGCTTCGGTGCCGTCGAAGAAGCAATGGTGCCTTCCGGTGCTTCGACGGGCGCGCACGAAGCGGTTGAATTGCGCGACGGCGATCCCAAGCGCTATAACGGGAAAGGCGTGCTCAAAGCCGTCGATGCCGTGAATCAAATCCTTGGGCCCGCAATCGAAGGGCTCGACGCGACGAATCAACGCGAGATCGATCGCACGTTGCTCGAACTCGATGGCACGCCGAACAAACGCGAGCTCGGTGCCAACGCGATCCTCGGCGTCTCGCTCGCCGTCGCGCGTGCGACCGCGGTGAGCCTCGGCGTTCCGCTCTTTCGCTATCTCGGCGGCCCGACGGCGAGCACGCTTCCGGTGCCGATGATGAATGTGATCAACGGCGGCAAACACGCCGCCGGAGCCCTGCAATTCCAAGAATGCATGATCGTACCGATCGGCGCGCCGACCTTTGCCGAGGCGGTTCGCTACGGTGCTGAAACATTTCACGCCCTCGGCAAGATCTTGCACGATCGTGGGATGCCGACGCTCGTCGGGGACGAGGGCGGGTACGCGCCTCCCTTCGATCACTTGCACGCGGCACTCGATACGCTCATCGAGGCGATCGCGCGCGCGGGCTTCGAACCGGGCAAAGATATCGCGCTCGCGCTCGATTCGGCCGCGACTGAATTTTGTCGCCATGGCGCGTATTATCCAAACGGTGGCGACGTCGCGCTCAGCGCGCTCCAGATGGTCGATTTTTACGAAGAGCTCTGCGCGAAGTATCCCGTCATCTCGATCGAAGACGGCATGTCGGAAGATGATTGGGAAGGTTGGCTCGCGCTCACACAACGCATCGGTGCGCGCGTGCAACTCGTCGGCGACGATCTCTTCGTCACCAATACCGAACGCCTCGCGCGCGGTATCGCGACGAATACCGCAAACGCGATTCTCATCAAGGTCAATCAGATCGGTACGCTGACGGAAACGCTCGATGCCGTCGATCTCGCGCACAAGGCGGGCTATCGGAGCGTGATCTCGCATCGCTCGGGTGAGACAGGCGATACGACGATCGCCGATCTCGCCGTTTCGACCGGCGCGGGTCAAATTAAGACGGGCTCGCTTTCGCGGAGCGATCGGGTCGAGAAGTACAATCGTTTGATGGCGATCGAACTCGAACTCGGCGATTCGGCGCACTATCCCGGGCGCGCTGCCTTCAAGGGCCTAGCGCGCGACACAGCGGCTTCTTCGTAACCGAGCGTGCACGACGAAGTCGTCAAGCGCAAGCGTTCGCGCGCACTGGGCTCTTACGATCGGCAAACGCTGTTCGAAGACGCGCGAACCGCGCAAGCGTTCCTCGCCGAACCCGTTCCGCGCGCGCTGCTCGAACGCATCGTCGAACTCGCGCAGTGGGGCCCAACGTCGAACAACTCATTGCCGATGCGCGTCGTCTTCGTGACGTCACCGGAGGCAAAGGCGCGCCTCGCGCCGGCACTTTCCGAAGGCAATCTCGCAAAGACACTCAGCGCACCGGCCACGGCGATCATCGCCGTCGACGTCGCGTTTTACGAGCATCTGCCCGAACGATTCACGACGGCCGACGCGTTTCGCAGACGCTACGCGGGCCCCGGTGGCTCGGATGCGGTCCGAACGTTTGCGACGCAAAACGCGACGTTGCAGGGAGCGTATCTCATGCTCGCCGCGCGTTCCGTCGGGCTCGACGTCGGCCCGATGGGTGGCTTCGATAAGGCGATCGTGGACCGCGAGTTTTTCAACGAAACGCGTTTCGCGTCGCTATGGCTTTGCAATATCGGCTACGCGGACGATTCGGTCGCTCGTCCCCGCGGGCCGCGCCTGACCGTCGCCGAGGTCGCGACGTTTCGTTAAGAGGCAGCCTGAAGTCGTACCGGTTGCCGGCTCGTGAAAGACGAATCGCGCGCGACCGGAGCGTTTCGCCGCGTACAAAGCCTTATCTGCCGCGTTCAAGAGTTCGCCGATGTTCGTGCCATCGTCGTCGACACGCGCCACCCCGATCGAGACGGTGACACGGTGCGGATCGTCACCTGAGATCACGTCGCATTGAAGCGCCGTGCAGAGCCGGTCGATGAAAGCTTCGAGTGCGGCATCGGATTCAAAGGCGTTGACGTACATCGCGAACTCATCACCACCGACGCGCGCGACGAGATCGTGCATGCGAGAATTTTTCCGCATAACGTCGGCGACGCGCACGATCGTTTCGTCGCCGATGCCGTGTCCGTACGTATCGTTGATCGTCTTAAAGTTATCGATATCGATCATCAGGAGTGCGCCGCGGAAACCTTCGGCTCTCGCGCGCGCGATCTCGAGTTCGACGTTCTCAGCGAAGGCTTTGCGATTCAACGCGCCGGTGAGCGAATCGACCGAGGCGCTGCGTTCCATTGCCTCGGTCCTCTCGGCGATCTCGCGATCCATTGGCAATAGGATCGTGAACCAAATCGCCGCAAGTGTCGAAATTCCGAGTGCGAGCAGGGCGAGCTGAAGGGATTCGAATTTTGCGACGGCGGCTCGTTGCTCGCCACTGTAGGCAAGCACGACGGCGTCGAGTGATTGCAACAAGACGCCAGGTCCGACGCTTAGGAGATACGCGAGGTCTTTATCATTGACGGTGATCGCGTGATACTTTGCGTGCTTGTCCAGCGCGCGAGCGTGGGCGAGGTAGTCGCGTACTTGGCGGTCCACTTGATATGGCTGCGTGAAATAAATGTCGCGCACCGTTCGTGGCGGCCAGCCCCTTGGATTGATCCTCGGATCGCCATGGGTGAGCGCGCGATGTGCCTCGTCGAAGATCTTGATCGACGTTTGTAGATCTTGCTGCGCGCGATGGCGGAGCCCGGAATCGGGCCGGGCGACGATGGCATCGGCGAACATCGCGATCCGTTGCGAATACATCCGCTGCTGACCGCTGACCGAGATGGCACGTTGCATCGTGCGCTGCTCTTCGATCGCCGCGTGTAAGATAAAATAGGATGCGACAAAATACACGCCGAGAATGGTCAAGGCGGTCGCGTAGCGGCTGCGCATATAGTGGAGTTATCGGGCGCAATGGGGTTGAATCCAGGCCGCCCGAAGCGTTCGGGGTAGCGTGGGGGCCCTCACGTATGGAACGCGAGGCATCCAAAGCCGTCGCTTCTGCGTTTCCGCGATTCGTGCGTTGTAGCGGGGGCTACCGACGACGAACATCCTTCACTCCTACAACGGTATGCTGGGTGCGTACGTGTAATGAAGCATGCGGCTCATTCCTGGAGCGCAAAGATGCGATCGATCGAACCCGTCGACCCATACGCACGGTATGCCCACGTTCTCGACGCGCTTCCAGTCGTCGCCTATTTCGCGCATCCCGACGGCACGATGGCGTATTTTTCGCGGGCGTGGGGCGACCTCACGGGCATCGATCCCGGTGAAATCCTCGGTGAAAAGTATCTCGCGAGCGTCCATCCCGACCAACATGCGCGTGTCGTCGCACATTGGGATGCGGCGCGAGCGGCAGAGTCGACGTATCGCGATGAGATTCTCATCCGGTTCGGCGATGGGTCGTATCGCTGGATCTTGAGTGTCGCAAACCCCATGCGCGACCCCAGCGGCGCGATCGTCGGCTGGTTCGGCAACGTCGTCGATATCGATCAGCGCAAACGTGCCGAAGACGTGTTGCAAGCGCAAGTCGATTTCAACGAACGGCTCATCGAGAGCAGTGACGACTGCATTAAGATTCTTTCCAACGACGGCCGCATCATGTGGATCAGCGATCAGGGGCAGAAGCTCTTGCGCATCAGCGATGCCTCGGCCATCGCAGGCACGTCGTGGCTCGATTTCTGGCACGGTGACGAGCTCCTCGCGGCGCGTGCTGCGATCGCGAGCGCGCTCCGCGGCGAGACGGGTCGCTTTACCGCCGTTTACGCGACCGCCGAGAGGTCGAGCTGGTTCGACGTCGTCGTCACGCCGATTCCCGATCGCGACGGGTTGCCCGAGCGGCTGCTCGTCGTCTCGCGAGACGTCAGTGCCGCGCGACTCGCGAGCGCAACGCGCGACCGATTGATCGCCGTGATCGAGAACAGCTCCGACTATATCTCGATTTCCGGTCTCGACGGCAATGTGGAGTACGTCAACGAGGCCGGACGCTCGATGCTCGAGATCGGTCCGCTCGACCGCGCGGTCACGACGGCGCCGCTCGAATTTTTCCGTGGGGAAGATCGAGAATTCGTGCGCTCGGTGATCGAGCCGGCCGTCTCGCAATTCGGGCGATGGAACGGAGATTTTCAATTTCGTAATTTCCGCACCAACGCTGCCGTACCGGTGGCCTTAACGACATTTCAACTCGTCGATCGCGCGGGAAAAACGACGGGCACCGCAACAGTCGGGAGCGATCGACGACCGCGATTGCAAATTGAAGCGGGCATGCGTCTCCTCGTGCGGACGGGCAAGGCGGCCGATTCCCTCGAATATTCGAAAACGTTGCAGAACGTCGCGCAAGCATTCGTTGACGATTTTGCAACGTTCTGCGTCGTCGATATCCCAGTCGGTGGCGTGTGGCAACGTACCGTTGCGAATCGTGGCACGGAGCAAGCCGAGTTGATCGCAAGCCTTCCGCGCTCGACGCGCTTTAGTTCGATCGCACACGCCCTCGACCGCGGCGTCTCGACGGTCAAGATCGTCGACGACGCGTGGCTCGCGAGCATCGAGCCCCTTCGCGCGCTCGTCTTGCGCGAAATTGACATACAAACGTTTATCACGGTGCCCGTCGTAACGATTGATGGCACAGTCGTGGGGGCGCTCACGTGTGGGCGCGATCGCAACCATCCGGGCGGCATGCTCGACGAACGCGATCTCCCGTTCGTGGAGGAGGCCGCGCGCCGCGCAGCATCCGCCGTCGCCAATACCCGACTGTACGAACGCGAACGCCGGATTGCGATCGAATTGCAGGCGGCGTCGTTGCCCGCGCGTCTCCCAAGCGTACCGAACTTCCGCATCAGCGCGGAATACCGTCCGGGTAGCGACGAATCGACGATCGGCGGCGATTGGTACGATGCCTTCAACCTCGCCGATGGCCGCATCGCGCTTACGGTCGGCGATGTGCTCGGTCATGGGCTCCATGCGGCGATTACGATGACGAAGTTGCGCCAATCGATGCAAGCGGCAGCGATGGTCGCGCCCGATCCCAACGTCATGTTGCGTGTTGCGGACCGAACGTTGCGACTCGTCGACCCCGACGCGTACGCGACCGCTGTTGCCGCGCTTTACGATCGCGCAGCCCAGACCCTCACGTTTGCTTCGGCTGGTCATCCCGGTCCGATCGTGCGTACGCCCGATGGTCGCGTGTGCGAGCACTCGAGTCCAGGGACGCTGCTCGGATTACACGAGGATTCCGCGTGCGGCTCCGCGGTCGTCTCCACCCCGCCCGGCTCGACGGTCGTCTTTTTTACCGACGGGCTCATCGAGGCCACGCGCGATATCGCGCAGGGCATGAGCCGTTTACGCGAAGCGATCGCGCGTGACGACATCATCTATGCGGCGCAACCGGCGAAAGCGATCGTGGATTTCGTGTTGGCCGGCGGGGCCGCCGACGACGACGTCGCGGTGCTCGTGGCCCATATCGGGTCGTGAGCGCGACATCCCCCAAAAGGGGGGTGCACGCGTTTGCGCGCAAGGGGCCTTCATGCGGCTCGGCTTCTGAAGCGTCGCTAACACCTTGGCGCGACACCCCGTCGCGTCGATGAGACGTGCCTCACGTTTCGCGCTTACCTCACTGTAGCGACTGCGTTTCGCGGCGTGATTTTCCGAACTGCGGTAATATGAAGCTGTTTTTATCCGGACTCTTCACCGTGAGCCTCCTGGCTTCGAACGTCGCAACGTCGAGCGCCAAGGTTCGCTCGGTCGGGAACATCCCGATGTCGATGCTCGCGCCAGCCGATGAGTATTTCGGGCCGCTCAAGATGAGTTTGCTCGGCATCGACAACGCGATGTTCAATATCGTACGTCGCGGGACGTTCGTCGCGATGCCCTCGGGCACCGAGCACGCGCTCGACCAGGTTGCAAGCGCGATCCGGGATTGGGAAAGGCACTATCCGCGCGATCCCGGCATCGGTCGCGCGATCTTACGCCTGCATAAAACGTACGCGGCCTTCCCCGATCAGCGCGCAAACGCCCTGGCTCGGACGGCGGCTGCGTGGCTCCTCGTGAAATACCCCGCCTCGCCGCAGGCGAAGGATGCGCGCCGTTTCGTCGCCTCCGCCGCGGCACGCAAGTCGGCGGGAACCGACGGGCCCGCCGCCACCGCATCACCAGGCCTCGCACCCGTGATCGTCGACACGACGACGGGCCTCGCGCGCTAAGGTACCGCAAAGTCGAAACCGCGCGCGTCGCACGGTAATCCGCCAACGACGCAATGACCCACGAGCGCCTTGTGCGTCGCGGGATTCTACAAATCGCTTCCGGCCGGAAACGCCATCTTGCATTCGCGCTTCGGGCGGGCGAAGGGAGAACTCGTCGTGTAATGCACGTCGACGGCGTCTTGCATGTCCTGATCGCGTGCGTTGAGATCCGTCCTTGCAAGGTCACTCGCGCGTGGATGAAGTGTCTTCAAGGGATTGGAAGATGTTGTCGCGGACGAATCTCTATGAAGCGTTTTCTCCTCGGTCTCGCGGTCGTCGCCGTCGCCGCGAATGCTACCGCCGTCTCCGCCGCGCTCGCGCCGGCACCGGTCGCGAAAGTGATTCCCGTGAGCGACACGTATTTCGGAACGACGATCGTCGATCCGTATCGATGGATGGAGACGACGCCGCAGTCGCCCGATTTCCTCGCTTATATGAGGGCGAACGCTGATCGGACGCGTGCCGCCCTCGACGCATTGCCCGGCCGAGCGAAACTCGCCGCTCGCCTCGCCGAACTCGCCGATACGGCGGTGAGTTCAAGTGGCGTCGTACGTCACCACGGCACGTATTTCTACGAACGCACGCCGCTCGGCGCGAATTCGCCGAAGCTCTTCGTTCGCGAAAGTGCGACGGGTACGGAACGCACGCTCATCGATCCTGATGCGATGAGTGGTCCGCGTCAGGCGATCTCGTACTTCGTTCCCTCGAATGACGGCAAACGTGTCGCGGTCGGTCTCGCGGCAGGTGGCTCGGAAAACGCGACGATTTCCGTTGTTGACGTCGCCTCGGGAAAGATGCTCGCCGATCGCGTCGATCGCGCTGATTTCGGCGTAACCGCGTGGAGCGACGACAACGCGGCGTTCTATTATCTCAAACGACAGGCGATCGTTGCCGGTGAAGCACCGACGGCGAAATACTTTAACGTGAAGACGTACGTGCATACGATCGGCATGCCCGATGCGAGCGACGTCGCCGTTTTCGGTGCGGCGGTGAATCCCGCCGTCGACGTGCCGCCGACCTCGTTTGCGGCGTTCGGGGTATCGCCGCTCTCACCGTATCTCACCGGAATTATCGTGAACGGCGTCGCGCGGTTCGTCACGGTTTACACGGCGCCCAAGGCCTCGATCGGCAATCCCGCGACGATTCCGTGGAAGCTCGCGATTCGGCCCGAAGATAAGGTGAGCGGGGCGCAGATTCACGGCGATCGGCTGTACGCCCTCACGGCGAAAGATGCACCTCGCTTCAAGGTTATCTCGTATCGGGTAGACGAGGGCATCGTGAAAGCGACGGACGTCATTCCTGCGGGATCGCGCGTCATCGACGCGATCGCGGCCGCGAGCGACGCGCTATATGTTCGCTCGCGCGAAGATGGCTTGGGACGCATCACGCGCATTTCGTACACGGACGGCAAAGCGACGGAAATTGCGTTGCCCGTGCAGGGGACGATCTCCGGATTTCGTGCCGAGGACGATCGCCCGGGGTTCGTCGCTCGCCTCGAATCGTGGACGACGTCGCCGCTGTGGTACGCGAACGACGGGACGAGTGCGACGGTCGCCGATACAAAACTCGACGCACGCTCGAGCGTCGACCTCGGCTCGATCGTGGCGGAGGAAGTGAAGGTTCCCGCGCGGGATGGAGCGCTCGTTCCGCTCTCGATCGTGCACCGCAAAGATCTCAAATTGAATGGCGCGAATCCGACGTTGCTCTACGCGTATGGTTCGTACGGCATCTCGACGGATCCGGGCTTTAACGCCGGTCGGCTCGCGTTTCTCGAACGCGGCGGAATCTACGCGTTCGCTCATGTCCGCGGTGGTGGCGAATATGGTGAAGAGTGGCATCTCGCCGGAAAAGATAAAAAGAAGGTCAATACATTTTATGACTTTATCGATTGCGCGAAATGGCTCGAGAAAGAGGGCTACACGTCGCCCGCGAAACTTGGCGCTCGTGGCGGAAGTGCCGGCGGGATTACGATGGGTATGTCGATCGATACGGCACCGGAGCTTTTCGCCGCCGTGCTCGACGAAGTGCCCGTCTCGGACGAACTTCGAATCGAAACGACGGCGAATGGCCCGGCAAACGTGCCGGAGTTTGGGAGCGTAAAGAATCAAGCGGGCTTCGATAATCTCTTTGCAGCGAGCGCGTATCACCATATCGTGAAAGGATCGAAGTATCCAGCCGTGATGCTCACGACCGGCATCAATGACCCGCGCGTCGATCCGTGGCAAGCAGCGAAGATGGCGGCCGCGCTTTCGACGGCAACGACGAGTGGGAAGCCGATCCTCTTACGCGTCGATTACGATGGTGGCCACGGCGGCATCGGATCGTCGAAGGCGCAGAACGTTGCGACGGCGGCGGATGAGTTCAGCTTCTTGCTATGGCAATTCGGTGATCCGGAGTTTACGTTGCCGTAGCGGCACATCGAAATTGGCGAAACATGGATGTGGTCGCATCTTCGCCGTTGAGCAACGTCGACCGTAAAACCGGGACACGCATGTTCCACTAGGACAGCGTCGGACAGACGCGTGCGTGCAGGTGCACGAGATCCATCTGGCCGTGCGTGGCGGTCTTGTGAAAGATTTGCTTGAGGTGACTGCGCACGGTATTTTCCGAGATGCTGAGCGAATGTGCGACCGTCGACAGCGGTTGTCCATCAAAAATCAGGGCGTTTACCTTTGATTGCGCCGAGGTCAGTTCGTACTGACGCGCAAACGCGCACGCGGCGGGATCATGCAAAGCGTGCCCGTTGGGGACCGTAATGACCACGAGGCCGCGGCGTTCGCCCGCTTGTCGCACGAACACCTTGCCCGCGAAGCGCATGACCGCGACGATCGGCAGCGCGGGCGGCTCGCACGCGAGCGTCACCACGTGCGGCGAGGCGGAGGCTGCAGCGGGATCGTCCTCGGCCACACGCGAGATCGTTTCACGCAGCAGGCGCTCGTCGGCGGGACTGGCCGCGACGACACGCATGCCCTCCAAGCGCAGTCCGGTGCGCTCATCGAGTAGTCGACGAGCGGCCGGATTGCGGTAGATCGGCTCCGCAGCGGCGGTGACGAGGATAACGGGGTTCGCGTCATGGTCGATAAGCGTGAGCAACGCGCGTGAAAAATCGTCGGCTTCTTGCCAGCGCCATTGGCTCTCGAGTGACAGTGCGATGTGGACGAGCAAGAACTGGAGAACTGATTTTTCGCGAGCACCGAAAGCGTCTTGATCCTCGGCACGGTAGGCCGAAATGAAGTGCACCCCGGACGACCGCTGCGCTACGACGCCGCACAAACGGTGCAGCAGGCCGCGCGGCTGAAGAAAGCCGCGGTAAAAATCGGTGCGCCGTAGGTCGCTGTAGCTGATGATCTCATCTCCGGTGGTGACGCGTCCTTCGACGTAATCGTCACGCGATAAGAACCACGGGTTACGCGCCGAAAATGCGGCCATGTTCTGGCTGAAGGACGCGTCTTTGGGTGATTCGCAGAGTGCGAAATCGGCCCCGGTCGTAAACTCGTGATGGCCGAGTGTGACGACGCGAGCATCGAGATGCGTGCGAAGCTCTTCGAGCACACCTGGCCATTCATCCACGCTGACGCTGGCTGCATGAATCGCGCGGACCAGCGATGTAATCGACTGGTTGCCGTTCATCGAGAAACGCTCCCGACGTAATTTCACCACCATCAAATCGACTCCAACTGCGCGCAAACTACGAAACTGGAGGGCGGCGCTAGCTCGGTCAGCGCCGGGCATCGCGTCCCAGAGAACCTTCGCCAGCGTGGGCCGCGGAATCCCTGGCCCGCACCGCTGGAGCGGCTGCTCTTGGCGAGCCGGGGTTGCGCACACGCTGGAGTGGATCATGTCATGATGCCGGAGTCAGGTGTGAGTTTGAGTCGCGGATTTCCAACGATTCGCTCGAACACGCTTACCTGCAAACTCTCGAACGAACGAAGCGGAACTCTCCGGGTTGCGTAGCGCAGCTACGCTTTCCGGAAAGTTCCGCCTGGCAGGGTTATTCGTCTAGTTTTTTTTTGCTACGAAGCATCGGCTGAAGTGGAACCTTATTTCAAGAATCCGTTCAGCAGAAGATAGCCCGGAAGCCAGCCGGTTAAAACACCCTCAACGATCGTGAGGCTCCCGACGAACTTCGCGATTGGTCTTTTCATGACGAGCAGAACGAAATACGTGAGCCATAAGATCGCCCATGCGCCCCAGCAGAGTCCGAACCAGTAGGTCCAGGTTGTCGTTGCGCTCTGCAGCGTTTGAATCGTGACTGGTACCGCGGTGATTGCCACGAACAAGCAGAACCAGCCGAGTCCGCGTCCATCAGCGCCGTTGTAGCGATTCACCGCGACCCACAGGTAGGTGAAGGTGAAAAGCAGCGTGAGCGCCGCTGCTTTGATCGACGTCAAGTCGGCACCCGGA
>JAYTXC010000054.1:0-2916 GCA_043743145.1 Rhodospirillales bacterium | reverse complement strand
GTGCGCATCAATATCGCTAGCGACGCGAATGGCTTCTTGCGGATCACCGCCCTCGCACGTGGCCCGCAGGATTTGCTCGCATTCAACGTCACGACGGTCGGCACGGGATACCAGTTCGACGCGCAGGCCGACGACACGACGCTCGGCTCGAACGCGACGCTGCGCGGCAACGGCGCGATCGCATTTAGCCCGAGCGATGGATCACGCGCACTCGTCGGCGGTACGACCGGCGGCGCAAATTCGCAACTCACACTCGTGACCGGTCTCCCCGCAAAGATCACGTCGTCGTCGACGATAACGTTGCCCGGAAACATTCGCTCGATCGCAATCGCTAGCGGCGGCGGAATCGGCGTCGTCGCGACCGATGTCGGGATCGTCGTCGTCAAGGGCGTCGATGCAGGCACGCTGACGATCGTGCCGCCATTCGCACCGAGCACATCGAGCACGATGGCGAATGCACCGTTGTATCGCACGTGTTCAGGTGCCGTCGCAGCACTCACGAACGTAAGCTCCGTCGGCCTCTCGCTCGACACACGCTATCTCGTTGCGCTTGGCACGACGGCCGGCGTGAGTTGTCCGAGCGGCTATAATGCGAGCCTCGTCGCTCTGCCATTCAATCCCTCGACGGGCTCGACGCCGAGCCCCGCACCGACGATCGTGCCGTCGCCCGGCGCGTCGGCGACGCCATCGCCCGCGCCGACGATGTTCGTTCAGAATAACGTGATCGCGCCGCCGACCGGCGCCGACTATCTCTTCGTGCGCTAGCGCGACATGCCAAAAACCGAACACTGGCAATGGTATGTCGAGAGCTTCGCTGCGACGGAAGAGCACCATCATGCCATCGCGGAAACGTACTATGCGGGTCGCTCCGCATTCCAGGATATCGCCGTCATTCGAACTCCGACGTTCGGGAAAATGCTCGTCCTCGACGGCGATACGCAGAGTTCGCAACACGACGAGAAGATCTATCACGAGAGCCTCGTCCATCCCGCACTCGCGGCGGTCGAGGATCGTCGTGAGGTGCTCATCCTCGGCGGTGGCGAAGGCGCGACGTTGCGCGAAGTGCTGCGTCGTAGCGACGTCGCGCGGTGTACGATGGTCGATATCGATGGCGACGTCGTCGAGCTTTCGAAGAAATTCTTGCCCGAGTGGGCCGATGGTGCGTTCGAGGATCCGCGCGCACGCGTCATCGTCGGCGACGCGCTCGCGTTCTTACGCGACGATCGCGACACGTACGGCGTGGTGATCTCCGACCTCACGGAACCGCTCGAGGACTCACCCTCGAATCCGCTCTTCTGCGACGCGGTCTTCACCGATATCAAAGCACGCCTCGCACCGGGCGGCGTCTACGTCCTCCAAGCGAGTACGGCGGGCTTCCACAATATGTTCGTCCACGCGAAGATGGTCCGCACGTTGCGACGATATTACAAACACGTGCGCTCGTTCTACACACACGTGCCGGCATTCGATAACGACTGGGCCTTCATCGCATGCAGCGATGATGTCGACGTCGCGGCGCTCGCGAGCGACCGTATCGATGCCTACGTCGGTGCGCTTCGCGGCGAGAATTATTTCTACGACGCGCAAACGCATCGCCGGCTCTTTAGTTTACCGCTGTATCTTCGCCGCGAACTCGCGAAAGCGGGAGAGACGTTCTGATGGGTGACCGGCCGGTGGTCGATGTCGACGCCGCGATCGCGCGGTGGGATAAACAGAAGGCGAAGTTCATCAAGACGCTCGATCTGCATCTCGTCGACGTCGGTCACGGCGAAGCATCGATGCGAATGCCATTTCGGGAGCAAGTCCAAAATGGGGCGGGCGCCGTGCACGGCGGCGCGATCGTGAGCCTCTGCGATACCGTCTTTTGGGTCGCGCTCTCGTCGATCTACGGCCCGACACAGCCGACGGCAACAGCCTCACTTTCGTGTGCGTTCTTGCGCCCGGCGCTCCCGCCGCACGATCTCGTCGCGCACGCCCGCGTGCGCAAGCCTGGGAAGCGCATCGTCTATGGTGATGTGGAAGTCTTCAGCGACGATAAGCTCGTGGCGCACGCGACCTTCTCATTTCTCAACACGCCGATCGAAGAGGCACGTGGCTGGAACCCGAGCCCGCCGCGATCCGATGAGTAACGCGCGAACCGCACTCTACGACGACCACCTCGCGCTCGGCGCGCGGATGGTGCCGTTCGGCGGCTTCGAGATGCCGGTTTCATACGCGGGAATTTTGCGCGAACACGATGCCGTGCGCAATCGCGCGGGCATCTTCGATCTCTCGCACATGGCGCAATACCACCTTCGTGGCTCGGGCGTTGGAGCGTGGGCCGACGGCCTCACGGTCAACGATGTGGCGACGATGAAGCCGGGTCAGGCGCGTTACAATATCTTCACGAACGACACCGGCGGCTGTCACGACGACGTACTCTTCTATCGGCTCGATGACGATCGGTGGTTGCTCGTCGTCAACGCGGGAAATGCGGCGAAGATGTGGCCGTACCTCGTCGCGCGCGCCGACGGCCGAAGCGATGTAAAACTGACGAGTGGGCACGGGTCGCGCGCGCTCGTTGCGGTGCAGGGGCCGCGTGCGGTCGAGATCGTCGCGCCGCTCGTCGATGCCGATATTTCGGTTATGAAGTATTACACGTGTGTGGAGACGCACGTCTGCGGCGTCTCGGCGACCGTCGCTCGCACGGGCTACACGGGTGAAGACGGCTACGAACTCTTCGTTGATGGCGACGCCGCCTCGGAGCTCTGGCGCAATCTGCTCGAACGCGGCGCGCGGGTGGGCATCGAGCCCGCCGGCCTCGGCGCGCGCGATGTCTTGCGCCTCGAAGCGGGCATGCCGCTCTACGGCCACGAGCTCGACGAAACGATCTCGCCCGTCGCGGGTGGGCAACGGTGGGCGGTTAAAACCCACAAG
>JAYTXC010000053.1:0-6744 GCA_043743145.1 Rhodospirillales bacterium | reverse complement strand
CGGTGCAATACCTCACGCAGCCGATTGCGGTGATGCGCGAGCTCGCGCGGGTGATGCGTCCGGGCGCGCCGCTCGTCATCACGTTCTCCAATCGGTGCTTCCCGACCAAAGCCGTTGCGCTTTGGCACGCGCTCGGCGACGACGGACGTGCCGGGCTCGTCGCGAGCTACCTGCGCGAATCGCGCGGCTGGATTGAGATCGATTCACTCGATCTCACGCCGCGTGGCGGCGACATTCTGCGTGCCGTGATCGCCAAGCGCGCGCCCGACGTCTAGGCCACGTCGCGCGCACGCGGAGCGGCAAACCAGAACACGATGCACACACATCCCGCCGCGAGTGCGGCCGCAACGAGCGCCCGTTCGGTGCCGATCGCACCGGCTAGGCCGCCGATCGCGAAGTTGCCGATCGGAATGCCGCCGAGAAATGCGAGAGAAAATAAGCCGTTCGCGCGACCGCGTTCGTCGTCACCCGCGCATTCTTGCACGTAGGTGTTGGCAAGTGCGTACATGAGCGTATCGATCGCGCCGATTGCGAAGAGCAACACACCCGCGACGGTCACATCGCGCACGAACGTAAAGGCAACGAGCGCAACGACCGATGCGAACATCGCGATCGGAATGACGCGCCCTTTCGTTTCGATTTCCCCGATCTTCGCAAGGACGAGTGCGCCCGCGATCGCACCCGCGCCACCGCATGCCGAAAGGATGCCGTAGCCGCGCACATCGAGATGTAGGACGTTCTTTGCAATATCGGGCAGCAGCGTGATGTAGGGCGTGATGCCGATGGTGAAAGCCGCGATGAGCAGCGAAAACGGGACGACGACCGCATCGAGTTTCGAGACGCGCGGGGCAAGCGGAATTGCGATGGCGTCGGCGCGCTCGTCGGCGTGCCGCGCGGATTTTCGTCCGAGCACGAGGGCGAGTGCGATCATCGGGACGAGCGATACCGCGAAGACTGCGAAGCCGACGGCGACGCCGACCGTTGCGATTGCGATACCGCCGAAGGCCGGGCCGATCGTACGCGCGACGCTCCATTCGAGTGATGAGAGCGCAATCGCACGGCCGAGTTCTTCACCGCGCACGAGATCGTAGAGCCACGCGCGATCGACGGGATGTTCGAGCGCGATGATCGTGCCGATTGCAAATGAGAGTACCGCGAGTGTCGCGAGGGTGACGTGACCGCTTGCGATGAGCGCCGCAAGTGCGAGCGCAATTGCGACGAGGAGTGCGTTTCCGCCGGCCACGAGCGTGCGGCGATCGAAGCGATCCGCAAGCGTCCCGCCGTAAAACGAAAAGAGCAGATAGGGCAGCTGGCCGCACGCCGCGATCGTGCCAAGCCAAAATGGTGAATTCGTCAGCGTCAGGACGAGCCAACCCGACGCGACGGTGGAGATCCAAAAGCCGGTATCCGCACAGGCGGCGGCGGCGAGATATGAAGCAAATCGACGAGTACGCAACGCTTGGGTAGGTCGCTTGCGCGGGCACGCGACCCTGCACGCGCGAAACGAAGCGCCATGAACGCATCCGATCTCGGCAGGCATATCGACCGGTTCGAACGTGTCGAAGCCGACGTTGCTGCAGGCGCGCGACAGCGAACCGGCCGCGCGCTCATCATGCGCGGCGCGCGTCTCCAAGTGACGGGCGACGACTCCGCACCGAGCTTCGTCGCGTGCGAGCCGGCGGATGTGGACCCGGCGATGCCGTTTCTCGGGATCGACGAAAGCGGGGCGCCGCTCTACGTCCGCTTGCTCCCAAGCGAGAGTCCGCTCGATGACGCTGCGCGTCTGAGCGATCTGCGGATGGAACTCGGTCGGTACGGACCCGCGATGCGCGAGGCGATCGTCACCGCGCTCGCTCTCGCGCGTTGGAATCGGAGCGCACGCTACTGCGGTGCGTGCGGGCGCGATCTCGTGTGGGAGCTCGGCGGAAGAACGAAGCGCTGCACGCGCGAGCCGGAGCCGCATCGGCACTTTCCGCGCACCGATCCCGCAACGATCGTTCTCGTTCACGACGGCGATCGCGCGCTGCTCGGACGTCAAGCAACGTGGCCGCCGGGTCTCTATTCGACGCTTGCGGGATTCGTCGAGGCGGGCGAGTCGGCCGAAGGGGCCGTTGCCCGCGAAGTCTTCGAAGAGGTTGGCGTGCGCGTCGGTGATATTCGGTATACGAGCAGCGAAGCATGGCCGTTTCCTCGATCGCTGATGCTTGGATATGTCGCGCGCGCGACAACGTACGACATACATATCGGCGACGAACTCGAAGACGCGCGTTGGTTCACGCGCGACGAACTCCGCGATGTGCAAGCAAACATGAAAGCCCGTATGCCGCATTTCGACACGATCGCACGCCGCCTTATGGCCGCGTGGATCGCGGGAGATTAGGCCTTCGCTTTTCGCACGAACGTTTTGCGCGCGGCCGTTTTTTTTGCGGTCGCTTTTTTTTTACGGTGCCCTTTGTCGACGTGCACGTTCCTGTCGTAGTCGTCTTGCCGGCACGGCTTTTGCGGCGCGCTGATTCGCCGTTGGCATGGGGGTCGTTCCTGCGAATCGTACGTGTTGCCGAGCGGCGTACCCCCGCGCACGTCACCTTACCGAATCGTGGACGCGTGCGATCGGAATGCCGTGCTCGTCGCCGAAGCGCTCCAACGTCGCAGCATCCTCCGATGCGAAAGCGTTCACATAATCGGGGCCCAATTCTGCAACGAGCCTCGCGGCAAACTGCGGCTCGAGGGCAGCGTTCGGCACCAAGCCGGCACGCGCAACATAGATGAAATCGGGCCCGGTCGTTCGTCGTGCGGCGCGACCTCGCCGACGATCGCGATGTGCACGAGCGACGACGTTCGCGACGACGTCACGACGGGGTCGAAGCCTCCGAACGCGAACGCGCTTGCCATGAGCGACGTCTTTATCTATGAAGCCGTGCGCACGCCGCGCGGGCGCGGGAAACGCGATGGAAGCTTGCACGGCGTCACGCCGACGCAACTCGCCGCGCAAGCTCTCGCGGCGCTACGCGATCGCACCGGGCTCGACACGTCGCTCGTCGACGACGTGATCCTCGGTTGTGTCGAACCGCACGGCGAGCAAGGTGGCGATATCGCGCGGACGGCCGCGATCGTCGCGGGTTTCGCCGAAACGGTCACCGGCGTTCAGATCAATCGCTTTTGCGCCTCCGGCCTCGAAGCGGTCAATATGGCCGCTGCGAAAGTCGCGTTCGGTGAAGCGGATTTCGCAGTTGGTGGCGGCGTCGAATCGCTTTCGCGCGTGCCGATCGGCTCGTCGGGCATGCCCCTCGCCGTCGACCCCGCGCTCGCATCGTGTATCGGGTTCGTGCCGCAAGGCATCTCCGCCGACCTCATTGCGACGCTGCATGGGTTTTCGCGCGCCGATGTTGACACGTTCGCACTCGCCTCGCAGGAGCGCACGGCGGTCGCCCAGCGTGATTCGCGATTCACGCGTTCCGTGATTTCCGTCGTCGACGTGAATGGTACGGTCCTCTTGGATCGTGACGAATTTCCACGTCCGCAAACGACGCTCGCAACGCTCGGCGCGCTCCAACCGGCGTTTGCGAAGATGGGGGATCTCGGCTTCGATGCCGTGGCGATCGGCAAATATCCGCAGGTCGAACGCGTCGATCACGTGCACACCGCGGGCAACTCATCCGGCATCGTCGACGGCGCGGCGGCCGTTCTCGTTGGCACGCGCGCGGCGGGGATGCGTGTCGGCTTGCGTCCGCGTGCGCGGATCCGTGCGACGGCGACCGTCGGCTCGGAACCGACGATCATGCTCACGGGCCCCGTGCCTGCCGCCCGCAAGGCGCTCGCGAAAGCCGGGATGACCTTTGCGGATATCGACCTCTTCGAAATCAACGAAGCCTTCGCGGCCGTGCCCTTATTGTTCATGGCGGAGACGGGCGTAGCGCACGATCGCATCAACGTCAACGGCGGTGCGATCGCGCTCGGCCATCCGCTCGGCGCGACCGGTGCGATGCTCCTCGGGACGTTGCTCGACGAACTCGAGCGGCGCGGATTGCAGACGGGCCTCGTGGCGCTCTGCGTCGGTGGCGGCATGGGCATCGCAACGATCGTGGAGCGCGTGTGAGCGTACGCGATATCATCATGCTGCGCGACACCGCGGGCGTCGTTACGATTGCATGGGATCTCCAGAATCGTGCGGTCAACGTGCTTACGCAGCAGAGCGTCGCGATGTTTGCCGAAGAGATCGAACGCGTGCTCGGCGACGAATCTGTCGTCGGCATTATCGTTGCGTCGCGCAAACGTGACTTTCTCGCGGGACTCGATCTCGCATCGGTCGAGCTCGAAAAACTCGGGCTCGTTGCCGAAACCGTCGACACGTTTCGCACGCTCACGCGGCGGATGGAAACGGGCGGAAAACCCGTCGTTGCCATGCTCGGCGGATCGGCGCTCGGCGGCGGCGCGGAGCTCGCGCTCGGGTGTCATCATCGCATCGCCGCGAGCGATGCGCCACACGCGCGATTCGGATTTCCCGAGGTGACACTCGGGCTGCTGCCCGGCGCCGGCGGAACGCAACGTGTTCCGCGACTCTGCGGCATTGCCGCGAGTTTGCCGCTTTTGCTCGAGGGCAAACGACTTTCGTTTGAAGCGGCGCTGGCAGCGGGGCTCATCGACGAGCTCGTGCCGTCGGCCGAGTTGCACGCGCGCGCACACGCATGGATCCTCGCGCATCGCGATGCGGTCGCGCGCTGGGACACGAAGGGTTTCCGAATACCGGGCGGCGCGACGACATCGCCCGCGATCGCCGAGATCTTCGCCAGTGCGAACGCGATGCTGCAAAAGAAAACGTGGGGGAACTATCCCGCGCCGCACGCGATTCTTTCCGCCGTGTACGAGGGCACGCTCGTCGACATCGACGCGGGTCTGAAAATCGAACGCGCGTACTTTCGTGCGTTGCTCGCGAAGCCCGAAGTTCGTGCGATGGTCAAGACGCTCTTTTTCAGTATGGGACGTGCGAAGAAACGCGGGGCCGAGTCGACATCCACGCCGCGCGCGACATTCGCCCACGTCGGCGTGCTCGGCAGTGGCATGATGGGTGCGGGCATCGCACTCGCTGCAGCGCATGCGGGCGCGCGGGTGACGCTCATCGATCGCAATCTTGCGATTGCGAAAAAAACAGCCGTCCTCGCACCCGCATACATCAACGCCACCACCGAATACGCGGGCCTTGCCGACGCCGATATCGTCATCGAAGCCGTCTTCGAAGATCGCGCGATCAAAGCCGACGTGACGCAGCGCGCCGAACGCGAGCTCTCCGCACGCGCGATCTTCGGCTCGAATACCTCGACGTTACCGATCGGGTCGCTCGCGATCGCAAGCGCGCATCCCGAGCGCTTCATTGGCATGCATTTCTTTTCTCCCGTCGAGCGGATGCCGCTCGTCGAGCTCATTCGCGGCGCGCAAACGAGCGACGAAACGCTTGCGGTCGCCCTCGATTTCGTGCGCTTCATCGGCAAGACGCCGATCGTCGTGCGAGACGGCCGCGGGTTCTTTACCAGTCGCGTCTTTAACACGTACGTTCACGAAGGGCTCGCGATGTTACGCGAGGGTGTTTCCCCCGCACTCATCGAGAATGCTGGCCGCCTCGCGGGTATGGCCGTCGGCCCGCTCGCCGTCGCCGACGAAATAAGTCTCTCGCTCATGGCGAGCGTCATCGCACAAACCAAAGCCGATCTCGGGAGCGCGTATGTTGCGGGACCGGCCGATGATGTGATCGATCTCTTCGCACGCGTGCTCGATCGTCCGGGCAAAACGGCGGGCCGCGGCATCTACGAATATCCGATTGATGGTAAGAAACGCCTTTGGAGCGAGCTTGCGACCATCGTCGCGGCGCCGACACATGCGCTCGATATCGGCACCGTTCGCGACCGTCTTCTCTACGTGCAGACGAGCGAGGCGATGCGCGCGCACGCCGACGGCATCATCGACGATCCCGCGATGGGCGACGTCGGCTCGATCTTGGGCTGGGGGTTTCCGGCATTCACGGGTGGCGTCTTCTCCTACGTCGATTATCTCGGTGTGAAATCTTTCGAGCAACGCGCAACCGAACTCGCAGCGCGCTTTGGCCCGCGCTTTGCTCCCGCAATCGTCGCGGTTACGCGATGAAGCTCGCACCGACCGCGGCCGCGCAGGCGGCGATCGATGGAAAAGCGCGGCGCGCGACGGTTCCCCGCGTTTCGCACGGCACGTGGGCGCCGGCGGCCGACCGCCCCGACGCAAACGTGCTCATCGCGGCATCGGCGGAGGGTCGCTTCGCCGCGCTGTTACCGCTTCGCCGCGAGCGCATGAGCGAGAGCCCGTTTGCGTTCTTTCGCGGTAGCGCGATGGTGATGGCAGCCGATCTCGTATCGACGCCCGTCTCGGGCATTACGGTTCAAACGTGCGGTGACGCGCATTGCATGAACTTCGGTGGTTTCGCGACACCCGAGCGCAACGTCGTCTTCGACGTCAACGATTTTGACGAAACACTTCCGGGCCCATGGGAATGGGATCTTAAACGCTTGGTCACGAGCGTTACGATTGCCGCGCGCCACAACGGCATGAAAGCGCGTGCCGTAGCAGCGGCAACGCTCGCGACAGCTGCTGCGTATCGCACCCGGATGATGCAACTCGCCGCGATGCCCGCACTCGACGTTTGGTATACGCGGATCGAAGCCGCGCGCATTCTCGATGATGCGACCGAACCGCCCGAAAAACGCTTGCGATCGGTGATCA
>JAYTXC010000052.1:0-10871 GCA_043743145.1 Rhodospirillales bacterium | reverse complement strand
GTCACCGAAGAGATTCCCGACCCCGCACGTCGCGAACTCATGCGCGTTATCGGTCGCACGAATATCGGTGTTACGATCGTCGACGCGCTCGAGGATCTCTCGCGAAGCATGCCGTGCAACGAGATGCAAATGTTCGCGCGCGTCGTTAAAGTGCAACAATCGACGGGTGGCGATCTCGCGAAGGTGCTCGAAAAACTCGGCAACACGATTCGCGATCGTCGACGCGTCTTTCGGAAGATGAACGCGTTGACGGCACAGGGACGATTCGGTGCCGCGATCATCGGGTCGTTACCGATTCTCGTTGGCGGGTTCGTCGTGAGCACGCAGCCGGTGATGGGAAACGCGCTGATGCACACGTTTCCCGGGAATATCGCGCTTGGCATCTTCGCCGTGCTCGAAGGGCTCGCGATTTTTTCACTCAACAAAATCTTACAGTTTGACGTGTAATGTACGGCATACCAATCATCATCTTCGCGATCGCAACCGGCTTCGCGCTCGCCGTTGGCCTACTCTTCGTCTCGCTCACGCCCAGTAAGAGCGAGGTCAGCAAACGTCTCGAACAACTCGAGGAGATGCGCTTCGAACCGGGACAACGTCAGCAAGCCTTCGCGAAAATTTTCAACGAAGAACAACGCGGCAAACTCCAGCAGCAACTCTACGAAGCGGGCTGGTACACCGTAACGCCCGCCAAGATCGGTGCGCGGATCATCGCTGGCGCCGTGTTCGGCTTTACGATCGGTGTTTCGCTCGCCGCCTGGCGCCATTCGACGGAACTTCTCTACGTTGCGGGGATCGTGCTCTTCACGGTCGGTGGCGCGTATCTGCCGCTCTCACAATTAAAAATCGCGGTTAAAGAGCGTAAGATCAAGATCACGAAAGCGCTCCCCGACCTCTTGGATATGCTCGCCTCGACCGTCCAGGCGGGACTCGCATTTAATGCGGCGCTCGCCGTCGCTCAGGAAATTGCTGTGGGACCGCTCGGCGAAGAGCTCAAAGCCGTTCTCTCCGAAGTCCGACTCGGGCGCTCGCGGAGTGATGCGCTCAAGTCGATGTCGATGCGCGTGCGCCAAGAACAACTCGCGACGACGGTCACCGCGATCGTCCAAGCCGAACGTTTGGGCTCCAATCTCGCTTCCGTTTTAGAAGAACTCGCAGAAGAAGTCCGGAATCGCCGAATGATCCGCGCGGAAGAGCTCGCGAATCTCATGCCGACCAAAATGGTCATCCCGATGGCGCTCTTCATGTTACCGGCGCTCTTCGTAATGATCTTCGGAGGCGTCGTCGCTCAGTATCTTGCCGGCAGCCCGCAATAGGGGTTCGGTGAACGCTTGGTGGTTCGTTCCGCTCATCGGTATCGTCTACGGAGTTGCCGCATTCCTCGGGCTGCGATGCAGCGCCGCGATATGTGAGAACATCGTGCCATTCGAAGACGGTCCGCGGCCCGGAAAACCACCGACGATCGCCTTGATCGTCGGGGCCACGATCGTCGGCGCGGTTCTCGCCACGCGTGGGCTCCCCGCGCAAGGACTTTCCATCTTCGCCGTGCTCATCGTCTCGCTCGTCGCATGTTGGTACAGCGACGTACGATGCGGGATCGTGCCCGACGCCTTCACGCTCGTTCCACTCGTCTTGGTGCTCGGCGTTGCGCTCGTCGAGCGAAACGTCGTGCCGATCGTCTCGGGCGTGATCGTCTTCTTACCGTTCGCGGGCGCCGCGTTGCTTTCGAAAGGTCTCGGTATGGGCTGGGGAGATGTCAAACTCGTCGCACTGGGTGCGGCGGTTCTCGGATTACAAACCTCCGTGC
This sequence comes from Rhodospirillales bacterium, assembly GCA_043743145.1. Taxonomy (GTDB): domain Bacteria; phylum Vulcanimicrobiota; class Vulcanimicrobiia; order Vulcanimicrobiales; family Vulcanimicrobiaceae; genus JANYGA01. The sequence goes on along the minus strand of JAYTXC010000052.1, from coordinate 9,067 downwards.
TCGCATTCTGCGGCGCGTGTTTGCTCGCGGTCATCATCGCTGTCGTGCGGCGGCGCCGTCACGAACCGATCGCTTTCGTGCCGTACCTCGCGGGCTCGATCGCCATCTCGCTCACCTTCCCCGTCTTTCCATAACGATGCTGCTGCGCAACGTAAGTAATGGAACCGTACTCGCAACGAACGTCACGCGCGCGACGAATGCGTGGTCGCGTGGCGTCGGATTGCTCGGTCATAAAACGGTCGCGCCGACCGAAGGCTTATGGATCGATGGATGCTCGGCCGTGCACACGATCTTCATGCGCGCGACGATCGATATGTTCTTTCTCGATAAAGACCGGCGCGTTCTGAAGATTGCGAGTTCGGTCGCGCCGTACCGGCTCGCCGTGACGTGTCGCAATGCCGTCTCGGTCGTCGAACTCGGGGCGACGGAAGAGGCCGTGCGCGACGTGCTCGTCGGCGATCGTCTCGCGTTGGAATGAGTCCGGGCCGCGCGTCGACGAACCTCGGCTTTCTCGCTTCGTTCGCGGCGGTCGCACTCGCGACGCTCGCAACGATCGCACGTTCGACGCCCGAACTCGATCGGTGCGCGGAATCGGCATTCCTCGGACGAGCGATGCTTTCGGGGGGCGCGATCGCGCGTGCGTTCGGTCTGGAAACGGCCGCGGTGTCGGCACCGGGCGGCGCGATCGGCTGGCTCGCTGCGATCGTGCACGCTTGGCTCGTCGCGACGCCTCTCGGTCTTGCAACGTGCGCAATGCTCGTCGCCGGTTCGGCCGTGGGTTGCTTCGCACTCGTTGCGCTACGCGTCCGAGCGCTCGCGCCGGCGCCTTTCGCGATCGCAGCGGTCCTCGTGGTGTTCGCGACGTCGCTCGATGCGCTCCACGTCGGTGGGTCGACCGCGGTCCTGTTCTTTACCGCCGCTTTCGTGGCCGCACTCGATCTTCCGACACCGGCCGGAATCGCGCTCGCAACGGCCGTCGCAATCGCGTGGTGCAACGTCGATGCAACGGGTGTCCTCGCACCGGTTCTCGCGGGCGCGAGCTTGGCGGGACGCGCGTTCGGCAATCGTGCAACGCCCGGGCTCCGCGCAGGCTCGTTCGCATTCGCAGCCGCAATCGTCGCGCTCTTCGCGACGCCATCGGGCATTGCGTATCCGTCGCTCGCGTTCGCATCTCTGCGCCTCATGGGGAAATTCGGCGATACGATTGCGTGGGCACCCGTCGACGTCGCACCGGTCGCGTATCACGTTGGCTTTACGGCGCTCGTCCTTGCGGCGCTCGCGCTCGGCGTGCGCGCGCGAGGACCGCGCGAAGCGATGCTCTCGCTCGTCGCGATCGCGCTCGCGCTCGGCAATGGCGCACTTCTTCCGATCGCGGCGATCGTCGCCGGCCCCACGCTCGCCGTCGCCGCAGCGAATCTCTTTCGCGCGCGAGCGACGGCCGACGATCGTGCCATCGTCTCGAAAAGCGCGATGGTTGCGTCCCTACTCTTGATCGCCGTGATCGCGATCGCCGGATCGCTCGTTGTGGGCTCGCGTGTCGTTGCCGAGTCCGCGATATCGAACGAACCGCAACGGAGCCTTCGAGAACTTGCGAAACGAAACGACATCGGTCGCGTGGCGTGTTCCGACGTCGTGTGGTGCGACGGCGCGGTAGCGCTCGGATTGCACGTGCTCGCCGACGATCGCATCGGCGCGATGCCGACGGCGGTTCGCCGCGCGCAAGCGCGCATCGCGCGCGCCCGCGTCGGTTGGCGCGGCGACATCGGGCGCTACGGTGTCGATGCGATCGCGACGACACCACGCACCGCGCTTGCGACGTTGCTCGTCGAATTGGGTTGGACGCGCGTTTCACGTGCGGGGCCCGTCGCCGTTTACGTTCGTCCGCGGGGGGGATCGTGAAGTACGCGTGGCTCGTGATCGCCCCGCTCGCCGCGTGTTTCCTCGCGACAGCGATCGCGTTTCCGCAAGTCGACGGCGACTTGCATTGGCAGCGTTGGCTCGGTCGTACGATCCTGGAACGGGGCGCGATTCCGCGCGCGCTCGGCTACGAAAGTTTTAGTGCACCGGGCGCGCCGTGGATCCCGCAAGAGTGGCTCTTCTCGCTCGTTGCGTCGCGTGCGACGGATGGGATCGGCTGGAATCTCTTTGCCGGTGGGATCGCATTCTGCGCGCTTGCGGCGCTCGCGATTGCAGCGTGGCACGCGGAGCGGCGTGGCGCTTCGCCGCGAGCGATCGTCGTCTGCATCGTCTTCACCGGGATCGGCCTTTTCGCGTCGTTTGGCGTTCGCGTGCAAGTCGCGGCTTGGCCGTTACTCGTTCTATTTTTAGTGTTGCTCGATCTTGAAGGGCCGCTTGCGTTTGCAGCGATCGCAATCGCCGCCCTGTGGTCGAACGTGCATGCGAGCGCGATGCTCGCACCGATCCTCGCAGCTGCGGCCGCATTCGGCACGTTCGTGGACGATCGCGGCGCGAGCCCGGCGTTTCGCCGTCGCGCGACGATCGCGCTCGGCTCGGCGATCGCGATTTGCGTGAATCCTTTCGGCGTCGGCTTGCCGATCTACGCACTCTCGCTCTTCAACAGCCCGCTAAAAAGTCAAATCATCGAATGGGGTGTGACCGACCTCGGAAGTTATTCTTTCATGTTCGGCGCGTTGCCGATGCTCGCACTCGCGTGGATCGCCGTCGTGCCACAGGCGCGTCGCTCCGCGCGCGACCTCATTCTGCTCGTCGCTTTTTCGTATTTGCTTTTGAGTGCTGCGCGCAATATCGCGCTCTTCGGTCTCGTCGCTCTACCCATCGTCGCACCGGCGCTCACGCGCGCGTTCGCATTCTTCGCACCGAGCCCACCACCCCGTGATGCGCGTGCGGCGCGGTCGGAGCGCATCGCCGGAATCGTGATGCCCGCGATCGGTCTCGTGTTCGCGGTCGTCGTCGCGATCGGGCTCTTGCGTAGCGGCGAACGCACGAAGGATGCGCTCGCCGCACACGCGGTCGCGTCGCTGGAAACGCTGCCCGGCGAGCGACGCGTCTTCTGTGCGGATTTCGCATGGTGCGGACTCGCGCTCGGAAACCCGCGCGTCCGCGTCTTTCTCGACGGTCGGGCCGATCCGTATCCGCTCGCCGTCTGGACCGATTTCGATACGATCACCCGGTTGCGACCGTCGTGGCGCGAAGTACTCGCCCGGTACGACGTCGACACCATCGTCGTCGGCAAAGACGATGCGCTCGATCAGGCGCTGGCCCTCGGGGCTCCGAACGCGTGGCGCCCCACGTATGCGGATAAGGGTTATCGCGTGTGGATCCGCGCCGTGCGATCACACGTCGACGAGCGTCGCCGTAAAGCGCGTTTCGCGCGTTCGTAATTTGCGGACGCGTTCGGCATACTCGACGGCGTGACGCACGTGGCCGGCTTCGGTATGGTATTCGGCAAGCCGCTCGAGAACGCCGAGAAAGAGCGCCGTGTAGATTGCGGCACGCGCCACATACCACGCCTCGGGATATTCGCCGCCCAGAAGTTCGCCCGCATAGATCGATTCGGCTGCGCGATAATGGGCGAAGGCTTCGGCGTTATGTCCGCGCTCGCGTTCGATGTCACCATCGGCAACGTGGGCGCTAAAGCGTCGAACGTCGATGACCGTTCGCTCGAGGGCGACCGCAACATCGCTGCGTGATGAAAAATAGCGTTCGACCTCCGCATATCCGACGATCGCGGCAAAAGCTTTGCGAATATTACTCGACGCCGTGCGCAGACTCTGCGTCGCTGCGTGGCTATTCGTGCCGGGCCAGAACGTGGTCAGGAGTTCGGAGCGCGTTGCCGATCCGTCCGGCTTGAGGAGAAGATATTTTACGATTTGTGCTTCTCGGCGACGGATCCATTCGATCTTTCGCTCGCCGATCGACGCTTCGAATCGACCGAACATCCGCACGACCAAGAGCGGTGTCTCGATCGCCGCGGGCGTCGCTCCGGGCGACGTATCGACGTCGAGCTGGCGCGCGACGCGATACGGACGATATGCGCCATCGCCGTAGGTGACGAAGAGTCCGCGTTCTTCCAAGAGTTCGAGCCGTTCGCGATCCTCCGCTGAGTTCGCGCCGCGCAACGCCGCGCGAAACGCTTCGTAATACGCGGTGCCCGCGCCGCGTAATTCCGAATCGACGAACTCGCGAAAATGGCGAGCGTTCGTCCGGCGCCAGCGATCGAAGGCGCCGCTGAGTTGCGCACCGTCGCCGACGGCATCGCGCAACGCCCAATTGACAACCAGCGGCCCGCCTTCGGTCTCTTCGAGAAAGCGCGTGATTTCTGGCGTCGTGTAGCGAACGCCGTTGAGATCGCAGAGTCGTGCGATGTCGTCCGCCGTAAATGCGAGCGCGCGCGCTTCGAGGACCGCGCCGAAACCGCGAGCGATGAAGCTCGGCGCGTCGATGACCGTTCGCGATCGCGCAGCGAGAATGAATCCAACCCCGATCGGTGCGTCGCGAACGAGATCGACGATCTCTTCAATGGTTTCGATGGGTGCGCGGTCGACGTCGTCGATGACGATCTCGCAGGGTGCGAGCGTCGCGAGCGCGGCGCCGAGCGCATCAGCAGATGCGGGAACGTAGGTGAGTTCGAGTGCGCGAGCGATTCGCGCGCGGAAGCGATCGAGGGTTTCTTCGCGATCGAGTGCGACGTACGCCATCGTCACCTCGCGCGTCGCGAGATACGCGACGATCGCCGTCGTCTTTCCCGCACCAACGGGCGCGGTAACGAAACGCAATGGCAAATCGGCGTGGCGTTCGAGCCACGTCGAAAGGCGTGTGCGCAAAATCGTGGTTGCAGCGAGGCGGGGGAGTGCGGCCCGTTGCGCTACGGAGCGCGGAAGGTGATCGGCCGTATCAGGGTCTCCTGGCCGAGGCCGGTAGCGTACGTCGCAACGATGGAGTAGCGCGCGTCCGCGAGCTGCTTCGGAGGGTCGAGCACCACGGATGCGTCACCGGGCGCGACGTCGCTACCGACGATTTCGTCTGACGACGAACCCATAAGCGCAATGTGTAGGCCGGGCCGATACGCATCGACGCGCACGACGATCGGGCGGGTCAGCGTTTGAATGGGGTCGACGGCGATCGGCGCGATACCGCGCGGTGCCGAGACCGTGCCATCACGGACAACCGGCGCCATGGCGATGACGGCGGGGGCGGGAACGCCGTGAAGGATCGTGATCGGCGCGGCAATTTCGGCGTGCGTCGTGCCGCGCAAAGCCGTTGCGACGATGCGGAAATCTTGATCGGCTTCGACGGTCGGAGCCATGATGAGCGAGCGGCCTCGCGGGTTGAGCAGCGCTTCGGCGCGTACCGTTCCGAGTGCATCGATGAGGCGCACGACCCCGCTATCGGCGGTCGCGCGGTACGTCGCGACGATCGCTTCGCCACCGCGTACGGTATCGCGTTCGAGCGCGAGATCGGAGACACGAGCCTCGAGTGCAGCGGCGGCCCCGTGCGCGGTCGGGCCCGAAACGGCCGAAGGCGGGAGAGCGACGACGTGCGTCGTGCGTTCGTCGAAGCCGAGTTGACCCGCCGTCGTGACGCGGACGTCATACCCGCTCGACACGTTGACCGTCGGGAGAACGACCGTAAACGCACCGGTGCGACCGTCGAGCGTTCCGCGACGGATTTGCAGGCCATCGGGCGTTTCGATAACGTAGCGGCCGCGAGTCGATTCGCCCAGTGCGTAAGCGACGGTGAATGGCGTCCCACCGCGGACGGTTGCGGGTGCGGCAAGGGCGAGAACGCGCGGTCGCGCGGCGGCATACGCCGACGCGGTCAGCGTGAGGATGAGGGCGGCCGACGCGAGCGCAATCGTGCGCTTCGCAATCGTGCCGATGTCACTCGGCTGCGGCGGTGCATCGAGCGTGAGTTGCGCATCGTCGGCGAAAAGCTCCGCAACGACCCGTGGGGTCGTGCGCTTTCGGCCGAGGGCAACGTCGACTTCGACGGCAATCGCAGAAAATGGTGGAACGACGATCGCACTCCAGCTGATGCGACCGTGCAACGTCGCATCGGGGGCATAGGCGAATGTCGTGAGCGGACGAGCCGTATCGTTTGCGACCATGAGCTCGTAGGTCGCACGGTTCGGCCGTTTGCGTATCCCAGTCGGGCGCAGATCAGCCGCCACATCGCCGAAGGGGAGGCGGAGCACGGAGCCCGCCGTTTCGCCGGGGGAAACCGGAGCCGTCGGAACGTCGCCGATGGTCTCGCGGATCGCAAGCCGCGAATCGCGGGCCTCGATACGTTGCAGCATGTCTTTTTGGTATCGGCTGGTCGGCGACCCGAGCGTAGGTGCCATGCCGCAGAAAGCCGTTTCGTTCTGCGAAAGGTGCCGACGGGCGGCGGTGCGGCGGCGGCCTTAGCGCAAGAGGCGTCCGCGGCTCCGTGGGCCGCCTGCTCCGAGTTGCGCGGCGATGATGCTCGCCGTGCGACTCAGTTCGCGCGAGATCGCATCGCCACCGCACGTGAGATCCGGTGAAGTTTTGCCATCATAGGCGATCGTCGTCGACGATCCAAACGACGCGCTCTTCATACAGCGGCCCCCGGTCATGGCATCGAGCGGACCCGCGGCGCTCAACTTTCGGAAGAGCCACCGCACTTGCGCGACGCCGGCGTTCGCGTGCGTGAGTTCGCCGTCGACGGTCATGTCGACGCTCGCGTCGGGATGGACGACGATCGTATAGCCGGCCGTGTTGGTCGATCCGGAGTTGCGAATCATCGCATCGGTCGGTCGCATCGGTGGGAGCATTCGCGGTGCGGTTGCGGGACCACGACGCACGAGCGGATCGTCGGCTGCGGGCGTCGTCGTCGCCGCAGGTGCGGCGGGGGTTGCGAGTGGCGTGCCAACCGGAAGCGGCGTCGTCTGCGCGAGAAGCGACACGAAGACTAGGCTAGCGAGCATCGTTGTCATGATGCCCGAGAAACGCTCGCTCGGCCCGAATCGTTAGCCGCCCATGCGTTTGGTACGACGATTCGCCTCGGTGAAATACGCGATGATCGCATCGCGTTTATCGCCCTGAATCGAAACGATGCCGTCTTTCGCGGTGCCACCCGCGCCGCAACGCTTTTTGAGGATCGCTGCCTTGGCGTCGAGTTCGCTCGGTGCGAGTCCGTAGACCAGCGTCACCGTGCCACCGCGGCGTTTCTCGCAACCGACGCGGATGATGCCGTCGTCGGGGACGTTCGCGGAACCGGATTTCGCGGCATTCGGGCGTGGCTTCGGTCGATCGTATGCGGGAAGCGGGAGGCTGCCGTCGGTTGAGTACACGAGGCGGCGATCGTCATCGGGCATACGCGTTCGTTCGACGTCACGCAAAGAACGCCGTTGTGGACGTGCGAAGAGCGGAGCATGCCAGGCACGTCGTTTGAAGGCTTCTCGCCCGAAGCACTCCGACTCTTACGCGGGGTCGCGCGCAACAACGACCGGACTTGGTTCGCGCCGCGCAAAGAGCGTTTCGAAGACGAGCTCTTCGCACCGATGCGCGCACTCGTGCGCGATGCCTCCGAGGCGCTCGGGCGCGCGCAGATTCCGATTCGTGGCGATGAGAAGAAATCGGTCTTTCGCATCTATCGCGACGTGCGCTTCGCTCACGATAAATCGCCGTATCGGACGAACGCGGCCGCTTATCTTTCGTACGATGGACTTCGCGATACACCGGGCGGGATTTATATCCACGTCGAGCCGGGGAAAAGTTTTCTTTCCGTCGCGTTCTACCGGATCGAAAAGCCGATGCTCGAACGCTGGCGCCGCGCGATGGCGAATCGGCCCAAAGCGTTCGCGCGCGTGCTCGCGGCGCTCGAAAAACGTGGACTGCCGCTCCAGGGTCCGGGCGACGATGACGATGCGCTCGTGCGCATGCCGCGCGGGTACGACGCCGCAGCAATCGGCGAGATCGCACCGTATTTTAAGCTGCGCTCGTTCTGCGCGGATCGCGCGCTCACCGACGGCGAGATCGGAACGCGCGCGCTCGTCGACCGGATCGTTACGCTTGCGAAAGATGCGAAGCCGCTGTTGGATTTTGGGTGGTCGCTCGAGTGACGCGCGGCGCGCGCTGTGTGGCGTTTAGCGCGTGAGCATCGATTCGCCGAGCCGCGGAGCGCGCGCTTTGGGGCTCACGTCACGCATCGTCGTCGGTGTCGTGGCCTCGGCCGATGCGGCGTTCGCAAGCATTCGTTCGCCATAGCCGACGAACCAGTGCGCGAGCAAGAGGAGGAGCGCCGCATCGTCGAGGAAGCCGAGCAGCGGAATATCGCCCAAGAGGTTCAGCGGTGAAACGATGAACAGGGCCGCAAGCCCGGCCACGATCTTGATGCGCAGTGGGATGCGCGCGTCGCGGAGCAAGGGGAGCACGCGCGGAAGCTCGTGGCGTGCGGTCGAAATCGTTTTGAAGACGTTCACGAGGCCCCCGTACCCGCGTCGGAGGCATTGGTTTCACGAAAGGCCGAGGATTCGACCTTCGTCGTCGATATCGATGATGTTTGCGGCGGGCGTCGCACCGAGGCCGGGCATCGTTTGCATATCGCCGCAGATCGGATAGACGAATCCCGCGCCGACCGATGCGCGCATCTCGCGCACGGGGAGCGTCCAACCGGTCGGCGCTCCCAGGAGCGTTGGATCCGACGAGATCGAAAGATGCGTTTTCGCGATACAGACGGCAAGTTTGCCGAAGCCGTTGCGTTCGAACGTCTCACACTGACGCGCGGCCATCGGCGTATAGCTCACGCCTGCGGCACCGTAGACTTTCGTTGCGACCGCTTCGATTTTTTCTTTTAGCGTCGCTGAATCCGGATAGAGAAAGTGGAAGTTCGACGGTTCTTCGCACGCTTCGACGACGACGCGTGCGAGATCTGTCGCACCCTTACCGCCATCGACGAAGTGCGTCGAGATCGCAACGCGCGCGTTCATCGCACGCGCGATTTCGGCGATCGCCGCATGCTCCGATGCGTGGTCGCCGGGGAACGCGTTGATCGCGACAACGGGCGAGACGCCGTGCACGCGAATATTCTCGATCTGCTTGCGCAGGTTCGCGCCACCGGCGCGCAC
>JAYTXC010000051.1:0-3935 GCA_043743145.1 Rhodospirillales bacterium | reverse complement strand
TACTCGATGCGGGCCGATTCGCGCTACGTGGAAGAACGCGCGACGTCTCGGATCGCTTCGATGGCGTACGGCTCGGCGCGCGCGTCATCACGCTCTACGACGAGCTCGTCGAGGTGGTCACGCCGGGCACGGCTCGTGCTCACCCAACCGTGTTCGCGTCGGGTTGACATCGAACGTATGTTCGATGTATGATCGACGCGAGGCAACGATGAAACAGAGTTTAACAACGCACAACTCGTTTGCAACGGCAACGCTCGCTTTCGCCGCAACTCCAGCGGGCGGCGGGATCGCCTACGTTGCGGTCCGTGAAGCGGACGCTCGGGACGAAACGCTTGTCAGGGTGCCGTTCCGCTGTCGTCCGCTTCCGGCGCTTCGTGGTCGGGATATCGCGTATGCGGCGACCGAAGCGGTTGCAACGCACCTTCTCGCGCATGGTTTTCGCACGGTCGTTCTCGCGTTCGACGACACGTCGCTCGCCCGCGACCTCGCCGAGCATGCACCGCTCCCAATCGCCCTCACCATGCCCTACGTGCGGTTGCGCTGTGCGCTCAATCGCTTCGCGCATGTCGATCTCCGCGCGATGGACAATCGGTCGACGCGTGATTTGGGTGCGCGGGCGCGCGCGGAGGTCGCTCTCGCCGTCGCCGCCTGAACCGCGTTTACGCCGCTTGCGCCGCACCGATCTCTCGGTCGATACGGTCGCACTTGCGCGCGAACTCCTCGGTGCGATCCTCGTCTCGGAAACCGACGGCGTTCGCTGTACCATGCGGATCGTCGAAACCGAGGCGTACGTTCCTGGCGATCCCGCCGCGCATGCGTATCGCCGCGAAACGGCGCGTAATCGGTCGCTTTTTCTGCGGCGCGGTCACGCGTATGTCTACCTCATCTACGGGATGTATTGTTGCGTCAACGTGTCGAGTGAGACGGCGGGCGTCGGTGCCGGTGTGCTCATTCGCTCGGGCGAACCACTGGAGGGTATCGATGCGATGCGCGCGCGCCGACCGCGTGCGACGGGGCGCGATCTCTGCCGCGGTCCGGGGAACCTCGCGACGTCGCTCGCGATCACGCGCGCCCTCGATGGGCTCGATCTCACGTCACGGGGTCCGCTCTGGATCGCTGCCGGTACTCCAGTTCACGAAATCGGCACGAGCGTGCGTATCGGCATCACGCAGGCTGCCGATCGGCTCCTGCGTTTTTACGAGCACGGCAGCCCGCACCTCAGCGGCCCGCGGGCGCTTAACCGCTAAAGCAATACGACGCGACCGGTCGGCCTGGGAGCGATTCTCGGGCTGCGTGGCGAAGAGAGGCCTGTCGTGCGTTTGCAAAAGTACCTCGCCCACGCGGGCGTCTCGTCGCGTCGGAAGGCCGAGGAGTTTATCACCGCGGGTCACGTTCGTGTGAATGGGAAAACCGTGCGCGAACTCGGCACCTTGGTCGCGACGGGCGATCGCGTCGAATTCGCGGGCAACGTCGTCGTCGTCCCTGACGAAAAGCGGTACGTCGTCCTCAATAAGCCGGAAAAAGTCATGACGACGATGCGCGACCCTGGTGGCCGTAAGACGGTCGCCTCGCTCGTGCCGCGCGATGGTGGGCGCGTCGTTCCGGTCGGTCGCCTCGATTACGATACCTCGGGTCTCCTTTTTCTCACGAATGACGGCGATATGGCGCACGTGCTCACGCACCCGAAATTCGGCGTCGAAAAAACCTATCGCGCGGTCGTGCAAGGCCGACTGCAAGGCGAGGATATGAAGAAGTTCATCGCAGGCGTTCGGCTCGACGACGGTCGGAGTCGACCCGCGAAATTGCGTGTCGTTCGAGCGGGGCCCGCGGTCTCCGAGATCGATGTAACGATTCACGAAGGCCGCAATCGTCAAGTGCGTCGGATGTTCGAGACGACCGATCATCCCGTGCTTTCACTCGTCCGTCTTCGATTTGGTCCGCTCAACCTCGGCGATCTCTCTCCCGGCAGCTGGCGCGACGTCACCGATCGCGAGCTTTCCGCACTGCGGGCGCTCCAGAGCGAGGCCGAACGCGAAGCGCGCGATGGCGACGGCGACCACGATCGGGACGAGACGTGATGGTTCGCGGAGTCCGTGGCGCCACGACGGTGGAGCACGACGACGCCGAAGCGATCTTGGCCGCCACGGAAGAACTCGTGCGCGAGATCGTTACAGCGAACGCGATCGTGCCTGAAGATGTTGCCTCCGCACTCTTCACCGTCACGCCGGATTTACGCGCGGAATTTCCCGCGGCAGCCGCGCGTCGGATGGGATGGACGATGGTGCCGTTGCTGAATTTCACCGAGATCGGCGTCCCCGGTCGGCTCGAAAAGTGCATCCGAATCCTCGTGCACATCAACACCGAGAAGCGCCAAGCGGAGATGGTTCACGTCTACTTGCGCGAAGCGGTGTCGCTTCGTCCCGACCTCGCCTCGCCCGCGACACCCATCGCTCGGAGTACCACGCCGCAATGATCATCGTCATGCGCCCCCACGCAGCGGAAGCTGAGCTCGACGCCGTTACCACGCTCATCGCATCGCTTACGCTCAGCGCGCACATCAGCCGCGGCGCCGAACGCACGATCGTCGGTGTCGTTGGGGCACCGAGCGACAAGGAGACCCTCTTGGCCCAGTTCGCCGGTCTCGACGGCGTCGAATCGGTCGTTCCGATTTCGAAGAGCTTCAAACTCGTGAGCCGCGAAGCGCGGCCCGAACGAACGATCGTTCACATCAAGCCTGGCATCTCGTTCGGCGGCACGGAGATCGCGATCTGTGCGGGGCCATGTAGCGTCGAATCGCGCGATCAACTCGAAATCACGGCCCGTGCCGTTGCCGCCGCGGGTGCGAATATTTTGCGCGGCGGCGCATTTAAGCCACGCACGTCGCCGTATGCCTTTCAGGGGCTCGGTGAAGAAGGTCTCAAGTATCTGCGCGATGCTGCCGATCGCAACGGCCTCGCCGTCGTCACAGAAGTGCTCGACGTGCGCGATGTCGAGCTCGTCTCGAAGTACACCGACATCTTGCAAATCGGCGCGCGGAATATGCAAAATTTTACACTCTTACGTGAAGTGGGCGGCGCGCGCGTCCCGGCACTTCTCAAACGCGGGATCGCGGCGACGATCGACGAGTGGCTCATGGCGGCCGAGTACATCTATGTCGCGGGCAACCACGCAATCGTGCTTTGCGAACGCGGCATCCGCAGCTACGATCAGGCGACTCGCAACCTGCTCGATCTCTCCGCCGTCCCCGTCGCGCAAGGCCTCACGCATCTCCCCGTCATCGTCGATCCGTCGCACGGCACGGGTATTCGCAATCTCGTTGCGCCGATGAGCCTCGCGGCGGTCGCAGGTGGCGCGGACGGCCTCATCATCGAAGTTCATCCCAATCCTGCCGCGGCATTCTCGGACGGTCCACAATCGCTGACGCTCCCGATGTTTGCCGAACTCATGACGCGCATCGCCCCGGTCGCCGAGGCCGTCGGCCGCAAGCTCCCGGAGCACGCGACCGCGGCTGCGTGAGCGCCGCACCGACGCTCGGTATCGCGGGCGTCGGACTCATCGGCGCTTCGATCGGCCTGCGAGCCGCGAGCGCGGGCGTCGTCGTGACCGGTTGGGATCCCGAGCCTGCGCATCTTGCCACGGCGCGTGCCCGCGGGGCCATCGCCCACGCCGCTTCCGATTTCGCGACGCTCGTGCGTGAGGTCGATACGCTCGTGCTCGCAACGCCACTCGATGCGACACTCGACCTCGTGCGAGCGCTCGTGAAAAACCCGCCGCGCGCAACACTCGTGCTCGATGTCGCTTCGGTCAAAGCGCCCGTTGCCGAAGCCGGACGGGGCCTTCCGGCGTTCATCGCGACGCATCCGATCGCGGGTTCGGAGCGAAACGGACCGGATGCCGCGGATGTGGCGCTCTTTGCCGACCGGATCTGGACCTAC
>JAYTXC010000050.1:0-17331 GCA_043743145.1 Rhodospirillales bacterium | reverse complement strand
AACGTCCGGCGCGAAGGCCTCATATCGCCTTGAAAGGCCGGACGATGCATCTCGAACCGTATCTTTTCTTTGATGGAAATTGCGAGGAAGCACTCGCGTTTTACGCCGCGATTTTCGCGGGTAAGATCACGGGTCTGATGCGCTTCGGAGATAATCCGAACGCAGCAGATATGCCGCCCGAATCGCGTGACAAAATTATGCACGCGATCTTCACATCGCCGACGCTCGCCTTTATGGCTTCCGATGGCAACCGTGCGAGCGAGTGCACCGGAAGCCGCGTCGCACTGTCACTGTCGTCGAAAGATCCGGCGGAAGGGCAACGTATCTTCGACGCGCTTTCCGCGGGCGGCGCCGTCGCGATGCCGTATGGGAAGACGTTCTGGGGAGCGATGTTCGGAACGTTTACCGATCGCTACGGGATCGACTGGATGATCAATTGCGAGCTTCCCGTCGCGATGTGACGACCGAGATCTCGGGTGCGGACTTCATCAGCGTCGCGCTAAGGATTCATTTCGAAGTAAGCGCCGCCGTTGCCGCGCCGCACGACTTTGAGCTTGCGCGCGGGCGCGGTGGGCGACGTCCCGGCGAACGCAGCCCGGAGATCCGAGACGATGCGTGCGTCGACGAAATAGCCATGCCCCGCTTTGTCGGAACTTTTATAGCGGCTGACGTCGATCGTATCGACACCGGCGCAGACGATAAGTTCGCTCCCGGCTTGACCCGCGCGCTGATAGCCGTGAACCGTCTGCGATTGCCGGAGTGCGAGATCGTTGTTCGAGACGTAGAGCGTCACGAGAGCGGCTTTCGCCGGCTTTTTCGGTGGCCGACCCGAACACGTTCCCGCTTCGCTCAATTCCTCGTGCAGTGTGGTTGAATCGATGTCGGGCGCGAAGAAAACAGACCGATCGAGACACTGCGTGCACCGGCTCTCGCGAAGTACCGCGATACCGGTTGCGGCGAAGCGCGAGCCGAGGCTGTGCGAGGCAAAGGAAAACGTCGCCGTCGGGTACGTCTTGCGTAATGTGGCGAGGATCGCGCGGAAATGCGGCATCGCCCATGTGGCGCTCGTTTCGTCCTTGAGATACGCAAGGAGGCTCGTCGTTTTAGCAGGCCACGCGAAGAGCACGACGGGTCCGGCAAATTTCAGCTGCCGCTGTAATGCGAGCGCGTCGACTGCAGCGCGCGTGAACGGCGTGTAGTAGCCGTGAATGAACACGAGGATGCGTTTGGGGCCTCCCGTCGCAAAACGGGAGCCAACCGCTTTCGCGAACGTGGCGCTCGAGGCGCAGCGGACGAGCGTTTCTCGCTTGGCGTTCTCGCGCATGAAACCGTAGGAAATCAGCGCCCGCCGCCCGCCGCCGATGCCGCGTTCGCCGGTAAAAAGCTGCGCGTCGGTTGCGGGCTCGCGATCGGTCGCGAATGCAAGCGCGTTACCGGCGGGGTACGCGCAGGCGGCGTCGGAATCGCGCGTTGTGGCGAACGCGAGAAGGGCGACGACACACGTTGCAAACGCGAGCCGCGCGATCATGAACCCGACGCGATCTCTGCGAGGATGAACGCGTAGTTGAACGCGCTCTCTTTGATCGCGTCGTAGCGGCCCGACGCGCCACCGTGGCCCGCGCCGAAGTTCACCATCAAGAGCATGGGATGCGTATCGGTTCGCGCGTCGCGGATTTTGGCGACGAGTTTCGCGCCTTCCCAGTACGGGACTTGGCTATCGTTGACCGAGACCTTGACGAGCGTTGCGGGATACGGTTTCACGCCGACGTTGTCGTAGGGTGAATAGCGCATCATGTAATCGTAATCGCCTTTGACGTTGGGGTTACCCCATTCCAAATACTCGCTCGTGGTAAGCGGGAGCGACGCATCGAGCATCGTGTTCATGACGTCGACGAAGGGGACTTGCGAGATGACGGCCTTGAAGAGATCGGGTCGCATGTTCGAGACGGCACCCATGAGCAGGCCACCCGCGCTTCCGCCTTGGATTGCGAGGCGATCGGATGCCGTGTACTTCGCTTTCACGAGATACTCGGCGCAATCGATAAAGTCGGTGAAGGTATTGAGTTTCTCGCGCAGATGGCCCGACGTCCGCCATTTCTCACCGAGCTCGCCGCCACCGCGGATATGGGCGATCGCGTACACGACGCCCCGATCGAGTAAAGCGAGCCGTGCGGCGGAGAACGTTGGGTCCATCGAGATGCCGTACGAGCCGTATGCGTAGAGCAGCATCGGTGCGGTCCCATCGCGTTTGACATCTTTGCGATAGACGAGCGAGATCGGGACCTGCGTGCCATCTTTTGCGGTCGCATGCGCGAGTTCGGTCGTATAGAGCGATGCGTCGTAATGCGGGACCTCGGTCGCTTTGAGCAGCGTGCGCTTGCCCGTCGCGAGATCGAGATCGTACACGGTATTCGGCGTGACGAGCGACGTATACGTGAAGCGGAACGTCGCGGTCACGAATTCGGGATTCGCCTGCGGGACGGCGGTATGGACGGCTTCTTCGAACGGTACCGCTGCGAGTTTGCCGGTCGCGAGATCGAGGATTTCGAGATTGCTGAAGCCGCCGCTACGGCCACTGAGGACCGCGTATTTCTCGAACATCGAGATGTCGTCGAGATGGACGCCTGCGCGCTGCGGTACGACGTCTTTCCAGTTCGCTTCTTGTGGTGCTGATTCGGGCGCGGTGACGAGGCGAAAATCGTCGGCGTCGCGATTCGTGAGGATGAAGAAGCGATCGCCATGATGCTCGAGGCCGAAGCGATGACCTTCGCGCCGCGGGATGATCGTCGTGAGTTCGCCGTTCGGGCGATCGACACGCACGGTGCGAGCCTCGTTCGTCGATTTGCTATAGCTCAGCAGAAAGACGTACGCGCCGTCATTCGAACGATGCGATCCGATGTCGTACAGGTCGTCTTTCTCGTCGTACAGGAGCGCCGAGCTCGCGGCACCGAGCGTGTGGCGATAGAATTTATCGTGGCGCTTGCTAATCGCGTCTTCGGTCGTGTAATAGAGCGTCGCATTGTCGCTGGCCCAATCGACGCTGTCGACGCGCTCGATCGATTCCGAGAGATCCTTCCCCGTGCGCAGATCTTTGACGTGAAGCGTGTACTGGCGATATCCCGTCGTGTCGAGCGAATATGCGAGGAGGTTGCCGTCGTCGCTGATCTTGTACGTGCCGAGCCCGAGATACGAATGTCCGACGGCGAGCGCGTTGAGATCGAGCGTGATCTCTTCGGCCGCGTCGAGGCTGCCGCGTTTGCGGGCGTAGATCGGATACTGCTTGCCTTCTTCCGTGCGGGCGTAATAATAGTACGCACCTTTACGATAGGGCACGCTGAGATCGGTCTGCTTGACGTGCGAGAGAATCTCATCGTAAAGTTTCGCCTGCAGCGGCGCGGTCGGTGCCATCACGGCTTCGGTGTAGGCGGTCTCGGCTTTGAGATGGGCCATAACCGCGGGATCGGTCTTATCGCGCAACCAAAAGTAATCGTCGTCCCGCGTGTAGCCGTGAATCTTGGTACTCTGCCGAATTTTTTTCGTGACGGGGATGGGTGCCACGTTCGGATCGAGCGCGATGGACGCCGCGGATGCGGGCGCGTGGTTTGAAAGAGACGACATGACGAGACTTCCTACGAGAGCGACGAGCAGCGAACGCAATCCGTGCGGCCTTTCCGACAGTAAAGAGATGCGACTTACGAAAACGGGATATAGAGCCCGGCAACGCGGCTTTTCGCGATGGTCGCGATCCCGTTCTTGCCGTATTGCAGAAAATGTGACGACGCGCGATGCGCTTCGATTGCGGCTTCATCGTCGTATTGTTCGAAAATCAGGAACGTGTGTGGGTCGTCCTTCGCGCGCGAAATCTCGTAGGTATGGCAGCCAGGCTCCGCGCGTGAGGGCGCGATAAGCGCGCGGAGGTAACCCTCCGCCTCGGCCAGCTTCTCGGGCGCGAAGACGTAGGTGACGCAGAGATTGATCATCGCAAGGTGCTACGTCGAACCTTCGAGCGTCCCTTCGCGTGCGCTCGTTCGATCACGGTGCCGATCGATGTGGAAGTCCGCGCAGGAGCGTCGCGATCGCGACGGCGAGCTGGGAGTCGACATCGCGTTCGTCTTCGCCGAGCGTGCGCGTGGCGGCGATGTCGACGGGACGCGGATGGTTCTCCATATTTTGGCCGTCGAGCGTCAACGTTTGCGTCCGCGGAATGCGCACGCGCGAGCCATCGACCATCGTGAGCGAATAGGTGAAGATGATCCAGCCGGCCGTCGGTTCGCCGACCACTTTCCCAAGTCGCGCGCGGCGGTAATCTTCGGTGAAGTTTTCGGCGTCGGAAAGCGAGTGCGCGTTCGTGACGAGGACCGTTGGCCGATCGAGCGTGCGTTGGCCGAGCGACGGCCGCTCGGGTGCGAGCGGATAGCCGCGTTCGACAAAGTTGACGTAGTTGCGGCGCGAAAAAATATCGGTCACGTAGGGATCGACGAAGCCACCGTTATTGTTGCGAATGTCGACCACGACGCCATCCTTGGCTTGATTGTCCGTATCGAGATCGAGCGTGAGTTGTGCGAGCGATCCCTCGCCCATGTCTTCGAGATGGACGTACCCGAGCCGCCCACCCGAAAGCCGATTCACGAGCGCGCGGCGCGAGGCAACCCACGCGCGATAGGCGAGTCCGCTCGCCGTGGTGGCATCGATCGGCGAAACGACGACGTCGTGTCCGCTCACGCGCACCACGATGCGTTTCCCGACGTTATTTTCGAGCAGCGTTTCGAGATTTTCGTCGGGCGCGAGTTTCGTGCCGCCGACCGCCTCGAGTTCGTCGCCGACACGCACCGTGCGCGCGAGTGCGAGCGGACCGAGCGGGACGATCTCGGCGATTCTCAATCGGTGCGTCTTCTGGTAAAACGCGCCATCGAATTCGACGCCGAGATATCCCGAACGCGAAGCGCCGAGATCGCGCGGCGCGCCGACGCCGGAGTGCGATGAATTCAATTCACCGACCATGAGGTTGAGCAGCCGCCGTAATTCGACGATGTTGTGCGCGCCGCGAACGAGTGGCTCGTATGTCGCATGAACGGCCTGCCAATCGACGCCATTGAATTTGGGATCGGCGTAAAAATTCTGGAGGCCTCGCCACGCCTGGTTGAAGAGCTCTATTTTCTCGGTTGCAAAATCGACATCGAGTTCGGCCGCGAGTGGCACGGAGCGGATGCGGCCATCGGGCGACACGGCGAAGGCCCGACCGTTTTCGAGATAGTACGCGGAACCGTCGGTCGCGAGATTGAGATTATTCTTGACACCGAGGGAACTCGTGAGTTGCTTGGCAACGGGCGGCTCGGGATCGAGCGGGTCGACCGAAAGACGGTAGAGGTTGAACTGGCCCGCTGCCGATCCGACGAACACGAGCGACTTGCCGTCGCGGGCGAGTGCGATCTCACCAACGTCGATCCCCGTCGGCAAGAGCGACGCGCGCGCGCCGATGCCGTCGAAATCGATCCGCGTGCTCGGCGATTGCGCCGCGCGTGCGGAGGCCGAAGCCGACGGCATCGCGGTCGGTTCGAGCGCAGGTGCGGCGCTCTGAACGACGCTCGGCCGCATCCGTGGCGGCAATCCAGGTTCGGCCGGCGTCGATTCGGTAAAGAGGCGTCGGAATTCGTCTTCTTTGAACAGTGGCGTTTTCGCGACAAGATCGATTTGTGCGATTTGCCCGGGTTCGGTGCGTTGTCCCGTGAGAAAAAAGACGCGCTTTCCATCGGGCGCCCACGCGATGTTACCCGTCCCGGCATTGGCGAGGCGGTCGATCGCGTGCGGCGTTCCGCCGCTGACGGGCACGGCTTCGACGACGACGTACCCGCGCGTCACCCGCGATGCAAAGGCGAGCCACGTGCCGTCGGGTGAGAACGCGAGCGCGTGGGAATCGTCGAATGGCGCGACTTCGTCGTACGCACCCGATGCGAGCGTGCGTGTCGTCTTCTTCGCGAGATCGACGATGCGTACCTGACGATGATCGTGGAGATACGCGAGCGACGTACCATCGGGGGAAAACGCGGGCGCGTAGTCGCGTTGCGCAGCCGTCACGCGCGTCTCGGTCTCGCTTGCGAAATCGTAGGTGAAGATCGCTTCGTCACCATCGCGATCGGAGACGTACGCGATGCGGCGACTATCGGGCGCCCAAGTGATATTGGCTTCGTTCGCGCTCGTGTGCGTGACGCGAAGTCCGGTGCCGCCGTCTTTCGCGGAGGCTGCGAAGATTTGGCCGCGCGCGGTATAGGCGATCTTCTTCCCGTCCGGGGAGAGCGCGAGTTCGCCGAAGCGCGAAGCGATCGCGAGGTGTTGTGGATCGGATTGCGTTGGCGCGGCGGCGAGCGTGACGCGAAGTTCGCGCGCGTCGCCGCCGATGTCGTAGCGCCAGATCCCGAAGTCGCGTTCGAAGACGATTGTTTTCCCGTCGTTTGCAATGGTCGGAAAGACGAGTCGGCCGGTCGTGAAGTGCGTGAGTTGCCGCGCGCGGTCGCCGGGTGCGCGTTCGAAGAGGTTCGGCGTGCCGTCGCGATCGGAAACGTAAAAGAGCGTCCGCCCGTCGGCCGACCACATGGGCCAATGCTCGACGGCGTTGCCCTCGCTCACGTGGGCGAAACGCGCGTTGCCGATCGCACCGGGGTGGTAGAGCGCGACCGCGCTTTCGTCGATGTGCGAGTGGCCGTGACGCCACCACTGCGGAAACCCGCCGTCGACGAAAGCGATGTCGTCGCTTCCGGGGCGTACGGCGGCCTGCGACGACGCGATGTAGCGTTCGCGGAAAAGGATCGTCGGCGTGCCGCCATGCGCCGGGACGCGCATGATGCACGGCGTGTTGCCCACTTGGTGCGAGATCGATTCGAAGTACAGGACCGAACCATCGCGCGACCATCCGTCGAGTCCCGTAAAGCCGTCGTCGTGCGTGATGCGACGGATCGTTGCGTCGCCGAAGTCGAGGACGCTGAGATCGCCGTGACCGGCGCGCGTCGACACGAAGGCGAGATGCTTGCCGTCGGGGGCGTACATCGGTCGTGATGACGTCGCGCCGCTCGAGACCAACAAGCGCGCGGTGCCGCCGGTCGCAGGCATGCCCCAGATATCGCCGCCTGCCACGAATGCGATTTCGGAGCGATCGGGCGAAATCGTCGGCTCGGCGAGTGCGACCCGTGGCACGCTCTCTGCCGCACGGATCCCGGAAGGACCGAGTGTCACGACGACAACAAAAACGAGCGCGGTAGAAACGACGCGGCGAAACATGTTGCTTCTTTCGCGCGCGCGGGCTTGCCACTCCCCCGAACCGAACGAGCTTCGCATGCGTTTTCCGACGACGATTGCTGGTAGCCTACCCAAACCACACTGGCTCGCCGATCCCGAGAAACTCTGGCCGAGTTGGCATCTCGCGGGTGACGAATTGCGCGCCGCACAAGCGGATGCCACGCGCGTCGCGCTCTTCGAACAGCAGCGCTCCGGCATCGATATCGTTACCGACGGCGAGCAATCGCGGCGGCATTTCGTTCACGGATTCGCGGGCGCGCTCGATGGGGTCGACGCGACCAAACTCGAGCGCCGTGGCATTCGGGGCGACCGTTACGAGGCCGATTGTCCCACAATCGTCGGCCCGGTGCGTCGTGCAACGGCGGTACATGCAGACGAAATGCGCTTCGCGCGCGCCGCAACAACGCAACGTCTCAAGGTGACGCTTCCGGGGCCGATGACGATCGTCGACACGCTCGTCGATCATCACTACGGGAGCCGTGCGAAGGCCGGGTTCGCGTTCGCACACGCGCTCCGTGCCGAGATCGAAGAGCTCGTTGCGATCGGCGTCGACGTCGTGCAGATCGACGAGCCCGCGTTCAACGTGTATTTCGACGAGGTTGAAGCGTGGGGGATCGACGCACTCGATGCGGTCGTTGCGGGCGTCGGCTGCGAAACGATCGTCCACGTCTGTTATGGTTATGGCGTGCCTGCCAATATCGCGTGGAAATCGTCCCTTGGTTCGGCGTGGGATCAATACGCGCATCTCTTTCCGATGCTCGCGCGAAGCGGCGTTCACACCGTCTCGATGGAACTCGCGGGTTCGCGCGTCCCGCCGCACGTGCTCGGATTGTTGGGTGAGAAAAACGTTGCCATCGGCGTGATCGATGTCGCGACGAACGATATCGAGTCGGCCGAAGACGTCGCGGCGACGATCGAACTCGCGCGGCGGTATCTCCCCGACGAGCGCATCCACTGTTCGACGAACTGTGGCATGGCACCGATGCCGCGTGATGTCGCCTACGCGAAGTTGCGCGCACTCGGTGCCGGAGCCGCGCTCGCGCGCGAACGGGCGGACGGCTGAAGGCATGAGCGCGCCGCTCGATGCGTCGGCGATCGTCACGTTTCTCTTTACCGATATCGTAGAGAGCACGCGTCGGTGGGAGACCGATCCCGAGGGCATGGGCGTGGCGTTGCGTCGTCACGATGCGATCGTCCGCGCGACGGTTGCGCCGCATTGCGGTCACGTGTTCAAAACGATCGGCGACGCATTCTGCATCGCCTTTCTGGATGCGAGCGACGCTGCGCACGCCGCGCTCGACGTGCAAGTCGCCCTCGCGGCGGAAGACTTCTCCGCGATCGGTGGCATCGCGGTGCGGATGGCGATTCACGCGGGCGTCGTCGAACGGCGCGACGACGATTATTTCGGGCAACCGCTCAATCGCGTCGCGCGTTTGCTCGGCATCGGGCATGGCGGACAGATTCTTATCACGCCCGCAGCCGTCGAACTCGCACGCGACCGCCTCCGACCCGATGCGCACCTCGACGATCTCGGTCCGCATCGCTTGCGCGATATCGTGACGCCCGAGCGCGTCATGCAATTGCGCATCCCCACGATGTGTCCGCGACACCCCGAATTGCGCTCGCTCGGTCGCGGCTTGACGAATCTCCCGCTTCAATTGACGAGTTTCGTCGGCCGTGATGCGGACGTTGCAGCCGTTCTCGCGCGCGTCGAATCTTCGCGAACGGTGACGCTCGTGGGACCGGGCGGAGTCGGTAAGACGCGGCTCTCGATTGCGGTCGGACGCGAACTGCTCGAAAGCTATCCCGATGGCGTGTGGTTCGTCGATCTCGCGCCACTCTCGGATTCCGAATTCGTCGCGGCCGCGGTTGCGGCCACGCTCGACGTGCGCGTCGCCTCGACGTCGTCGGCGACGAACGAACTCGTCAACGCGCTCGCCGGGAAACGCGTCGTCTTGATCTTGGATAATTGCGAGCACGTCATCGATACGGGCGTCGAACTCGCGCGCGAGCTTTTGTGGCGTTGTGCGGGATTACGCATCATCGCGACCTCGCGCGAACCGCTTTCCGTACCCGGCGAATTCGTCTATCGTCTAGAGACGCTCGCGGTCCCCAAGTCGCACGTTACGTCAACGGCGGAAGCGCTGACGTTCGGCGCCGTCGAGCTTTTCGTCGATCGTGCGCGTGCGATCGATGCGGGTTTCGACCTTACCGACGCCAACGTCGGCAGCGTCGTTGAGATCGTGCGCCGTCTCGACGGCATCGCGCTCGCGATCGAACTCGCCGCGCCGCGTATCGCCACGCTCTCACCCGCACAGCTCGCAGCGCGCCTCGACGAGCGATTTCGTTTATTGACCAAAGGCGTTCGAGGCGCGCTTCCGCGCCAACAGACGCTTCACGCGCTCATCGCGTGGAGCTTCGAATTGCTGTCGCAGCGCGAGCGCACGATCTTTCGACGCATCGCGATATTCGCCGGGGGCTTCACGCTCGATGCGGCGACCGTCGTCGCCTCCGATGACGCGTACGATGAATGGGAGTTGCTCGACGCGCTTTCGGCTCTGCAAGAAAAGTCGCTCGTCGTTGCCGATCGCACCGACGAAGACGCGCGTTTCCGTCTTCTTGAATCGACGCGGGCCTTCGCTTTGGAAAAACTTGCCGAAAGCGATGAGCGTAACGCGATCGCGCGCAAACATGCGATGTATGTCGCGACGTCGCTCGTCGAGATGTCGGTCCTGTGGGAGACGATGGACGAACGTGGCTGGCAAGATGCCATTTCCGTCGAACTCGATAACGTGCGCGCGGCGCTCGCGTGGTCGCTCGGCGAATTACGTGATGCCGAAATTGGTATGCGCGTGCTCGCAGCGCTCCATCAGCCGTTAAGCGTCATGGGGCACGAAGAAGCGATGCGCTGGTATACACCAGCGCGCGAGCTCGCGCGCACGCATCTCGATCGCTCGCTCGGTGCGGTGATTCTGCTTCGGTACGCGTCCCTCTGCTCGCACCGCGCGCTTCCGATGGCCGAACGCATCGCGCTCGCATCCGAGGCGATTTCAGGCGGAGAAGAATCGGGCGACCGCGTCGTAACCGCGCGCGCGCAGCATGTGATGGCAATCCTCCTTCGCGATGCGGGTCGGCACGACGAGTCGCGAGCGATGCTCGATTCGGCGTGGGCTATCGCACGCGAACGCGACGACAGCGCGCACATCGCTGCGCTCGCGGGTGATCGCGCCATCATCGAATTCGAATGTGGTGCCAACGCTCGTGCGCGCGAGCTCATCGACGAATGCGTTCGCCTGGCGCCCGCCGGAAGCGTCGTATCGGCATCTGCACTCGCGCTACGCGCGGATATCGATTTCATCGAGGGGCGCGTCGCCGACGCGCGATCGGCCGCGCGCATCGCGCGCATCGCATTTGAAGAGCAGCGCGCCCCGTTTCGCCAAGCCGTGGTGCGATGCAACGAAGCCGCATACGCACTCGCTTCGGGCGACACCAGCGAAGCGCGCGCTTCGCTCGAGCACGCCCTCCAGACCCTCGAGCGACACGGAAACACGACGTGGTTGACCATCGGCCTCGAACATATCGCCCTCTACGCGGCCCTGCGCGACAACGTCGAGGATGCGGCGTTACTTTTGGCCTTTACCGATGCGCGATTTATTGCGCTCGGGAAAGTTCGCGAGCCGGTCGAAGCGTCGGGCTTCGAGCGCGCCCGCGGGCTCGTCACGGCCTCCGTCGCGAGCGCAGCCTTGCACGCGATCGAGTTGCGCGGTGCCGCCATTACCGAAGACCAGGCGGTCCGACTCGGACGTTCAATTCTTGTCAGGGGCGAGCGAACTGGTGCGATCGCGTCTGCACGTTTCGCCGACTCCGATCATGAGGGGAACGACCATGGCTGAAGCACGAGAATCTCGGAAAAAAGCGCTCGACGATCACGATGTGTCGATCGATACGCTACATCGTCACTTGCTCGAGCATACCGATAAGGCGCATCACGACCGACTCCATCACGCGATCGAAGATGTGAAGAAGTCGGTCAAACACATTCGGGATGACGACGCGTTCGGGTCGCCCGGAAACACGCCCGTCTAACCGCTTAACCGTTCGTACAGCGCCTCACCATCGGGAACGCCGAGCCCCGTGATGGGCGACCACGCGGAGCCGGCAGAGTACGTCGCGTTGCCGCCCGTCACGATCGCACACAGCGGCCTCGACTCTTGCGGAGTGTAGAGAAGCGGTGCGAAGAAACCTGCGCGCGAGCCGAGGCGCTCGTTTAGTCGTGCGACGAGCGCGGCCCAGAGCGGCGCGACAGCACTCGTTCCGGTCGTGAACGTCGTCGCACCACGGTAGATCATGCGATATCCCGGATCGACTTGCGCGCAGACATCGGGCACGCCGCGCGTCGTGCGCTTCGGCTCGCGGCGAGCGTCCGCGTAGGTATCGAGTGCATGACGTTGCCACGGCGGGGCATCGCCGCGCGCTGCAAACCCGCCGCCGGAATTCGACCATGCGGCTTCGCCGCCGTCGGTGTCGATCACCGAGCCGCCGCATGCAAGAACGTACCGATTCGATGCGGGTGCGCAGACGTGCGCGTTGCCGCGCTCGTCGATCTCCGCGCCCGAATCGCCTGATGCCGCAAGCAATGTAACGCCGAGCAAGGCCGCGACGGCGGCGAGTTCGTCGAGGCGTTCGAGTGCCGCGTGTGTCCAGCGATGTTCGGGATAGCCGAAACTAATCGAGAACGTCGCGGGTCGTCGGCCGTCGAAGAGCGTGTGCGCGATCGCGTCGAGAAATCCGCGCTCGCCGTGTGGCGTGGTGTAGAGGACGATGCGCGCGCCAGGCGCGTGAGCCGCGATGACCTGCACGTCGAGTGCGAGTTCGCCCTCGAACCTTTCGATGTGATGACCGATGCGCGACGCATCGTCGCACGTCACGATCTCCGGCATCGATGCGCTCACGCCATGCGCGACGAGCGCGGCGCAGAAGTCGTCTTTGTCGAATTCGCCACCGAAGCGGAGGATGCCGATCGTTTCTCCGCGTCCCGTCCATTCTTGCGCGATGTTGTAACGAACGAGCGTTTGCGCGGCAAGCTCGGCGCGTGCGGTGTGCGTTACGGCAAGCGCCGCCGCCGTCTCATCGATTTCGGCACGTGCGTCGGTTGCGCGGTCGATGAAGCGCGGCCACGCATCGAGTCCAAAGACCCCTCGGATCAGGGGAGCGATCGCGTCGGGGGCTGATAGCCCCGTCGTACGTCGCCGAAACGGTTCTGAATCGCCGTCTCTAAAATCGACGATCGTTGTTTCGAAGGCGCGCTCGTACGCATCGATCTTTCCCGACGTAACGATGCTCCGAAAGCCCGAAGCAACGATTTCGATGTCGTGTTTCGCGCAGAATACCGCAACGTTCGCGCGCGCCTCGGCCGAAGTATCGAGATCGCGTAAGATCTCACGCGGTTCCGCATATGCGCGCGCTTTCGGCGGCTGTGCGCCCAGCGTCGCGATGCGATCCTCTGCGAGGCGGTCGTCGCATGCGCCGGCGAGCCACAGCGTCGCGCGAACACGTTCGTCGCGGGCAGTCGCGCCGATGCGATCGGCGCCGCTCCACGGGTGCGCGCTTCCGCCCGCGAGCGGCGTCAGTCCGCGTGGCCTCGCGCGAAAAAGAGCCGATCGTCTTCCGCGATGACGTCGAGCGAGAGCCCGAAATCGCTGCGGCCCGCAAGAAAGGGATAGGCCTCGATTGCCTTGTCGGGATCGCCACCCTGGGGTTGGCGTGCATCGATGAAGCGATGCCAAGCGTCGATGCCGCCCGGCTTCGCGTGTGCGCTCACGAACGAGGCGATATCGTCATCGGTCTTTGCCGCGCGCACGGCATCGGTAAACGCGTGGACGGTGATACCGAGCGCGTCGAGCATGACCGTCGTGAGGCCCGTAATGAGATATTCGCCGACTTTACCACCCGGGAGCGTCGCACGAATTTTGTCGACCGAACGCGGTAGAAAGCGGATCCCGGCAAGTTCTTCGCGCGGTGCCCGCGGTGGCGCTATCGTTAGGTCGATTGCGTCCACGCTAAACGCCCCAATTCGTCGACATGTGCATCTCTTTCTCGGCATTTTGCAAATTCACTTTGTGAGCAATTCCCACGTTTGTTTTCAACCGCCTTGATTCGCCCGCCCTTATGCATCTTTGCTCAGTCAAACGTCCTTCAGTCGGCAATATTTTGGAAACACAATCAGGTGCATTCTCATGTCAGATGACCACCGTCGATGCGAACAGAGGCATTACGGGATGAAATTTCTCCGAGCGTGACTGGTAATGGTGGTAGTATTCTTTGTTGGTTGTTCTGGCAGTGAAGTTCCGATCCGTGAAACCAGCAACGTAAAGGTAGACACCCGCGCACCTCTACCCGTCGGAGCATATGCTTCAGACGGAGAGCTTGTCGATCTCAATGGGAGCAGGATCTCGTAATGGTATCTCTCCCCGCGTTCGGTTCAGCATGACTCGGGATCGCTCGTCTAACCGAACCAACGCCTGGAAGATTTTCGGAAAATCGAGATGCCTCAACACATAATGGCTGCACCAGATTGCCGCATCCGATGTTGCGGCGATATCGCTGGAGGAACCATTCAAACGGCTCCTTCAGCGACCGTAACTTCAATGTGCGATCGTAACTTCAATGTCGATCACTTTTGGACGCGGTGTTTTGCGTGTTTTTTGCGGGAAACGAAAGCGCAATTACTTGATGCGCTTGCCGCCGATGTAGACACAAACATTGCGAGCGGATTTTTTAAGATCTCTCTAATGTGAATGCTAATGTATGGAACAGCTACGATGGATATCCGACGTTATAATGTCTTTCACTCACCATTTAATGGAACGTTTCTTGTTGGGATCGCTTATGTCCCAAACAAAGATTGCTGAATGAAGAATCGCGTAGCGGCGCCATGTTCTAAATCTCAATGAAGAGCTTCGTAACGTTTCGGTTTTCGACGAATCAGGATTTCTTCTTGTCTCAGGCGACACGCAGCCGCGTGAACTTGCAACAACCACAGTGCTTCCGCTCAACGGCTGGTAAAGAAATGACGACGACGCGCTCGCGTACCTCCTGCTTCATACGAGCGATCGTGATCGACGCAAATTGAAATGAGAGCGGTATCGTCCCGATGCGGAACCAATCACCAACATCACATCAGCCGTTGAAACGTTAAAATGACAGATGAACGCTCCGACAGGCGTCAATTTGCGGTACGGAGACCGAACCGGGTGGGTCGAGGTCGACAGCCTCGGATTTACAAAAACCGAAAACGAGCCTGCGGAAGCTACGCGTTCACGTACGTAGGTATGCCGCCGGCTTTCGCAACGGCTTCGGCGATCATTTCCTCGGCAATCGACGCGTTCTGCCAACGCGCTTGCGCTTCGGATCCGAGCAAATCGATTGGATCGAAATAGACGAAGTGCGCGCCCGGTTTCACGCTCGGAGCGGAATAGATCACGATACCATTCTCGCGATCGTAATGATCGAAGCTATGAATGTCCCGCTTGCCGCCGCCGCCGGGGGCGTCGCAGATGAAGTGCGGCGTGTTGAAGCCGGCGGTCGATCCACGCACGGCCTTCTCAATCTCGACCGACGTCTGAACGGTCGTGCGCAGATCTTCGACGCCTTTGACGAGATCGTGCATGTAAACGTAATACGGATGCACGTTGATGTAACTCAAGCGCTTGACCAATAACTGCATCGTCTCGGCATGATCGTTGACGCCGCGGATGAGCACGCTCTGGTTGCGAACGGTGATGCCGCGTTCGAAGAGCAAGGCCATCGCACGCTGCGTGATCGCGGTGATTTCGTTCGGTGAGTTGAAATGCGTATGCACGACGACTTCTTTGCCGAGTTTGCGGCCTGCATCGACGACCCCGGAGAGGGCATTCGTCCACGCATGATCGGTCAGAATTTTCATCGGCATCACGGCCGGGCCTTTGGTCGCGAATCGTAACCGGCGCACGTGCGGGATCGCGAGCAAGGCATCGCCGATCGCCGTGATGTTCTTGGGCGCGAGTTGATACGTGTCGCCGCCGGAGATGACGATATCTTCGAGTTCGGGACGCGAGGCGATGTAGGCGAAGGCGTCTTGCCACTGCTTGGGCGTCTTGGCGAGTGAGACTTTTTCGACGATGTCGGTATCGCCGCCGATCGCATAGGACCGCGTGCAGAAACGACAGTAGACGGGGCAGACGCTGAGCGGTAGAAAGAGCGCTTTATCGACGTAGCGATGCGTGAGGCCGGGCACGGGTGAATCTTCGAGTTCGTGCAGTGAATCGAGTGTGAGTCGCGGGTGATCGGGACGCAATTTCGAGGCCACGGGGATGAACTGCGTGCGGATCGGGTCGCGATAGGGTTGCGACCAATCGATCGATGCGATCATGTACGGCGAGACGCGCACGGCCATCGGTGCGCGACGGAATCCTTCGCGTACGTCGTCGAAAAATGATGGATCGACGAGTTCTTTCACGGTATCGAGCAGATCTTCGGGCGATTTGATCGAGTTCTGGCCCTGCCAGATATGATCGAGGAACGTCGCTTCATCGATGTCGCGATATTTTGGGATCGCACGCCAAAATTCGCCGTCGCGCAGTTCACGATGCACGAAGGCTTCGGGGCCGGCGGGCGGCTTGATGTGGTGTTCGCGAGCGATCGTTTCCATTGGCGTTCCCCTAACTCCGGACGGCGGTCTTGGGTGGCACGGCGCAGCCGTAGCGAGCGATAAAATAATCGCGCAAGTCGGGCCGATCGCGGAGCGTCTGGAGCGCGATTGCGGCATGCCCCTTTGCGTAGCCGTTACCGACGATCATCGTTACGTCTTTCCCGACGCCCTCGGCACCGAGGGCGGCTGCCGTAAACGACGTGCTCATCGAGAAAAAGTAGACCGTGCCTTCGTCGCGGGTCACGAGGATCGAGGCGAGCTCCGTGCCCGCAACGTTGACGCAGTTGATCGTGAGGTCGGCGAGCATCGGGAGCGCATCGGGCACGACAGCGAGCATCGCGAGCGTGTCGCGCGCGTCGGCTGCGACGAACGTGTCGACGTATCCGTGCTCCACGAGAAAACGCGCGCCGGGCGTCGTGGCATCGGGTCCGAAGCCCACAACACGCCCGCTCGCACCCACGCGCTCGCGTGCCGCAACGCATGCGAGCATGCCGGATTTGCCATCCGCGCCGAGCACCGCGACGGTCATCCCGGGCGCGGCGAGGCGACGGACTTGCGCGGGTGCACCGGCAACGTCGAGCACGGCGAGGGCGACGTCGTGTGGGAGGTCGCCTGGCAAGCGCGCATAGGCGCCGGTCGCGAAGAGCGTCGCGGTGCCCGTGATCCAGATGCGGCCCGTCGCCATATCGATGCGCTCGATCGTTTCGATACGAAGCGGGGTGAGCGTGAGCGAGACGAGCGAGGCGATGCGGTCGCCGGGTGCAAGATCGTGTGTGCCACGAAGGGCCGCACCGATCTCGCGCACGCGCCCGAGAAACATGCCGCCGCTGCCGGTGACGGGATTATGGTGTTTTCCGCGCTGCGCGACGAGGGCGAGGACGTGCGCGGCGACGCGCGGTTCGTCGAAGTCGCATGCCTCGGCGATTTGCCGGAACGATGCCGAATCGATATTGAGAGCGTCGACGTCGCAGAGGATCTCATTCTCGTGCGCGACGGGCGTGTTATCGAGTTTCCACGCGGCCTGCGGCAGGCTCACGGCGGGCTCGAGCACGCGGTGCGTCCCAAGCGGACAAGACGGGCGTGCCGCGATCAACGCGAGCTCCCGACGGCGCGTAAACTCTTCGCTGCGGCACGCGCTACGGAGGGGTCGTCGGTTGACGGCGCACCGTCACTGAGTGAGAGGCCATCGCGTTCGAAGGGCGTCGAGAGCACGATCGTCGTCTTCGTGCGGCCGATGCCTGGAATCGCTTTGAGACGCGAGAGGAATGTATCGAGATGGCCGGTCGAGCGCGTAACGACTTTAAGGACGAACGACTCATCGCCCGCCACGCTATGAATCTCCGTGACCTCCG
>JAYTXC010000049.1:0-4324 GCA_043743145.1 Rhodospirillales bacterium | reverse complement strand
ATCACATCGTAAGGTGCGCGCGCGAGCAACGCTTCGCACGCCGCAACGCCCGCATCGAGCGCGCGATCGACATCCTGCGACGTCATCGCGTCACCGCGTGCGAAGTTGCGCGTCCCACGTCCGATGCAGAGATCCAACAGCGCGTCATCGGGTGCGAGCGTGGCGCGAACGCCGAAATTTGCGACGACGATATCCGCACCGACGGCGCGTGCAAACGCGTTGATCGCCGCGTGGCCGTGCACGAACGCAGCGACCATTTGCAGCGTGACCTCCGCGGGATATGCGCTAACGCCTTCATCGGTCACACCGTGGTCGCCCGCGCCGATAAGGATCGCCTTACGCGCGTACGGTCGCGCGACGACTTCGCCTGCGATCGCCGAAAGCGTCACCGCGAGATCTTCGATGCGCCCGAGCGACCCGGGCGGTTTCGTGAGCGCGTCGATACGCGTACGTGCGGCCGACGCTGCATCGCGATCGATCGGCGCGATGCGTGCGATCGCCTCGAGCGCGGTCACGCGCGCACGCCCGATACGGCGTCGCTTGTCGGTGGTGCGTAATTGAGTTGCACGAGCGTGCCACCCTCCGGCCCAACGCGCAGCCGCGTCACCGTCGCGGGTGAGAATTTTACGCCGAGTGCGGAGGCCTCGCTCTCACCGAGTGCGACGCGTAAGAGTGCGTGGAGGACACCCGCATGTGTGACGATGAGGGCATGCGTGCCATCGGGAACGCGCGCGGCGAGAGCGTCGAGCGCGGCTTCCACGCGAGCACAGACGTCATCGAATGATTCGCCGCCTTCCGGCGTAAAAAAACGTGGCGAGGTGCCGTGACCTTCGCCGACTTCGGGATAACGTTCGACGATTTGCGTCCACGTCAGGCCCTCCCAAACGCCGAACCGCATCTCACGCCATGCCCCATCGAGTTCGACGGGCAACGAGCGCGAACCGAGAACGATCCGCGCGGTCTCCGAAGCGCGAACGAGATCGCTCGCGATCGCAAAATCGAAACGGTCGCCCGCGAGTGCCGTCGCAAGGCGCCCCGCTTGCGCGCGACCGATGTCGTCGAGTGGAACATCGGTCTGACCCTGGAAGCGACCGTCGGCATTCCATGCGGTGCGGCCGTGTCGCACGACCGCGAGTTCGATCTCGCGCGACACGCGATGTCCCTGACTTGCCATGGCCCGCGCTTGCCGCGGAGCGGCCGAGCGCTCCTGCGCGCGCGAAGCCGAAAGCTATTTCTTGAGGAACGGTTTCCCTTCGTGCGCGACGAGGAGATCGTGCATGTCGTTGGCGTGCTCTTCTTCTGTCGCGAGGATGCTCTCGAGCATGACACGCGTCGTTGGATCTTGCTCGGCGAAATACCGAATCAGCTCGCGATAATGTTCGACGGCGATGCGCTCCGCGATATAATTTTCTTTGATCATCTCCACGAGATTCTGTGCCGACCCGTACTCCGAGGCGGATCGCGAAAGCAGACCCTCGGGGTTGAAATTTGGCACGCCACCGAGCTGGTTGATGCGATCGGCGACGAGCATCATGTGCTCGCGTTCTTCATCGGCATGCTGCGCGAACTCGGCTTTCACGCCCTCGCTGCTGATACCGGTCGCCGCGATCGCATGCATCGTATAACGCAAAACGCAGACGATCTCGGTGGCGAGCACGTTTTGCAAGATATCGATCGCTTGTTGTGCGTCGCCGCCATAGCTGTCGGTGATATTGCCGCTCTCGAGATGCGCCTTCGCACGTCGACGTAGTTCCACCACATCGGTGAGGAATGGTTGCGCGGTGAGTTCATCGCTTGCCGTCATGCTCATGGGCCGATGATGCCCGCTTTTCGGCCGTTACAACCACGGCGCGATCCGGCACCACGATATATCCCGATTCGAGGTCACCGTACACCCGCGTGTGCGGAGCGGCCGCGCCCCAGCGCCACAAATACGACGCGACGTACGCGCACGTGATTCCGTCGAGCAAATCGTCCCACTTTTTATATCCGCGACTCTCGACCGTGACCGGAATATCGGGACCGAGATGGAGTGGTGGGTCGGCGTCTGCGAGGCTCGCGAGCGCTGCACGGTAGCTCGCCCACGCCTCGAGAACGAGCGGCCATGGTCGTGATTTCTTCTTATACCGAAAGATCGACGCTCGATCGAAGAGTCGCACGTGCGCGGGATGCGGGAAAACCTCAAAAGCAAAACGCCCGCGTGGGTTCGGGCCGAGATCGAGCCGTTCGCGCACGCCGTCGCGCGCGAGCGTGTCGAGCATGCGACGCGCGCGGCCGCCGTCGGGAAAGCGCTTCAGATTCGCGGGATGCGGCCCCGCATGATACGCGCGAAAATCCGCCGCGAGCGCGCGTTCGCATGGGCGAATGCCCGTGGGATTGCGCACGATCGTCGGCATATCGATGCCGATGACGGTCGTCGGCGCGAGGTGCGCGCGCACCCATGCGACGATCGCTTCGTCGTCGCGCAAATCGGCGCGCGCGTCGATGATGGTGCCGGACGCATCGAGCGCGGCGACGCCTGAGGGATTACGATCCGACCATGCGAGATCGAGGCCGAGAAAGGTGCGATCACGGACGCTCACAGGGCGCCATTCGCGGGTCGACGTAGTTGCCCCCGATGTCCAAGAGTCGCGAGCCCGTGCGGCTCGATGTTCGCAAGGCCTACACGCTCTTCGTGAACGGCGCCTTCGTCCGCTCGGAATCGGGCGCGTGCGATCCGATCGGCGTCGGCACGGCGGAGCCCGCAACTGTCGCGCGCGCGACGCGAAAAGATATGCGCGACGCCGTCGTCGCCGCACGCACCGCGTACGGCACGTGGTCCACGCTCGCACCGATGCAACGCGGGCTCGCGCTCTATCGGCTCGCCGAACTGCTCGATGCGCGGTGCGCGGAGTTCGTCGAGCGCCTTCGCGTCGGGACGCGACTCGACGAGGCCGATGCGCTGCGTGAAACGACGGCCGCGATCGATCGCGTGCTTTGGTACGCGGGCTGGTGCGATAAATATGCAACGATCGTCTCGTCACGCGATCCCGTTGCGGGGCCGTTCGTGACGCTGACCGCACCACGGCCACTCGGCGTCGTCGGCATGCTCGCCCCCGACGAGCCGTCGTTTCTCGGGCTCGTCTCAGCGATCGTGCCCGCGCTCGTTTCGGGGAATACGGTCGTCGCGCTCGCGAGCGAGAGCGATCCGCGCACCGCAATCGTCTTCGCGGAGTGTTTGGCGACGTGCGACGTGCCGCCGGGTACGGCGAACATTCTGACCGGCCGACGGATCGAAATCGCGCCGCACCTCGCGCGCCATCGCGATGTCGACGCCTTGCTCGCATACGGACTCGATGCGCCATTCGCCGCCGAACTCGAGCGCCTCGCCGCAACCGATCTCAAACGCACGCACTTCGTCTCCGCGAATTCGCACGCGGATTTCTTCGCAAGCGACGCACAAGATCTAACGCATGTGACGGCGTTCGTGACCGACACGACGATCTGGCATCCCGCGGCGATATGAGCGCGCGTACCGGGGCGAGCGAACGCGAAGCGATCGTTGCATATGCGGCCCTTCTGTGGCAACGCGGACTCGTGGCGGGTAATAGCGGCAATATTAGCGTGCGGCTCGACGACGGGACGTTGCTCGTCACGCCGACGGGTCAGTCGCTACGCGCCTTGGTGCCGCGCGAGATCGTGCGCACGGACGCACGCGGATGCGCGCTCGCGGGCGAGGGTCGGCCCACAAGCGAGGTGCCGCTGCACGTCGCCGCCTACGCGGTGCGGCCCGAAATTCGTTGCGTCGTGCACACGCATCCGACGTACTGCGTGGCGTGGTCGAAGACGGGGGCGCTCTTTCCGCGCGATACCGTCGGCGCGATCGAATCGCTCGGTTCGATCGCATGGACGCGCTACGCGCGGTCGGGGACGATCGAGCTCGCCGAGATTTGCTCGCACGCCTTCGCACGGCCCGTCGATACGATCGTCATGGAGCGCCACGGTCTTTCCTCCCTGGGCCACGATCTCGAAACGGCCTTCGTCCGAACCGATCTTGCCGAGCAAACGGCGAAAATCGAATACGCGGCGTTGGCGATACGCGCGGCGAATGCCCACAAAATGAGCGATTCACGCGTGCCCCTACCCTACGACGAATTGCACGCCGCTGCGACCGACGATGCCGCGCGCTCCGCGCTCGCGGATTTTCACAACGAATACGGGAGCGCGACGCCAAACTCAGTCACGCTTCACGCCCATGCGGACCGCGTCCGGGGCTACGCGGCGGTCGCGGGCCCCTTCGAGCGCTGGTGGCTCGACCCACGCGTGCAGGCGTTCGTCTCCGAAC
>JAYTXC010000048.1:0-17413 GCA_043743145.1 Rhodospirillales bacterium | reverse complement strand
GACGGCCTCACGGCACCGATCGTGCGCATCAATGTTCGAGCGGGTGACGTGACGATCCGCACGTGGGATCGGCACACCGTCGATGTGACGGGCGATGCGGCGCTCTCGATCGTACATCGGGCGATGCGCCAGATACCCGAGCAGACGCAGGTGCTCATTCCGCAGGCGCGCAGCGGCCCGGCCTCACTCGCCCCTGAGACGTTCGTCGTTACGTCGATCGCGCCGGGACCACACGACGCGATTATCGTCAAGAGCACCCCCGAAACACCGCCCGGACCCGTCGTCGTGACCGTGCCAGCCGATGCGGCGCTCGTCTTCGTTTTCGCGCGCGGTGGGAATCTCGACGTCCACGATTATCAGGGCGGAACGTTCATCGGATTCACGAGCAGCGGGCGTCTCGCGTTGCAGCACGTCGGCGGAACGATCTTCGCGCAAACCGGTCGCGGCGCGCTGGTCATCGAGGATGCAACGACGGAGCGCTTGCGCGCACGCACGCTCCATGGCAACATCAGCTTCGAACGCTGCCGTTCGTATCAGATCGAAGCCACGAGCATCGATGGCTCGATCGTCTACGATGACGGCAATTTCGAACCCGGGCTCGCGCGCTTCGAATCGACGCACGGTGATGTGGCGATCGGAACGCAGAGCGCGGCAGAACTGAGCGCACACGTCGCGGGTGATGGTCGCGTCTTCGCGCAGTTCGAACGAGGCGCGCGCGTGAGCGGCACGTCAGGCGATGCGAACGCCATCGTCGGCGGCGGCGGCCCCGTCGTTACGGCGACGACGCAAACGGGCAACATCTATCTTTTCGATGGCACGCTCCGCACGCGCGAACACTTGGGTGCCGCGTGGCAACAACCACTCGCGACGCTCGAGCGCAGCACGGGTTTTCGCCGCGAACGTCGCCCGCACGATCTCGCGCCGATTCGTGCGTTACCGCAGCCACGCATCTCCGAGATAGAACCGACACCGGCCGCCGCCTCGCAATCAGCCATCGCGCCGTCACGTGTGCTTCCACCGCAGCACCGTTTCCCGCATGCACCACCCACGCATCACCGCGACGAACCGCGCGTGCCGCGCGACCGACACTAGCCGCCGAAATCTACAGCAGAAATTTTCGCATGATCGCGACGTCGAGCTTCCACGTGTGTTGCGGGAGAATCGCTTCGACATGATAGCCGCACGCTTCGAAAAACATTCGTGCGGGAAGGGCGGCGGGTGCTTCGAGCGTCACCTTGTGACAATTGAAATATTTCGCAACGACCTCCGCCCGATCGAGTAACGCGCGGCCCACGCCGCGTCGTCGTTCGTCGGGCGCGACCACGAGCGAATCGACGTGCGCGAGCGATGCCGCGATCCGGAGTGCGAGCACGCCCACGATCTCGCCTTCGTGCGTGGCGGCGATCTCGTGACGCTGCTCGTGCCAGACCACGCGAAAATTCCATTGCGTCGAGAGCGCGTCGCGTTCGTGCGCGCTACGGAACGCGGCCGTGCGTTCGGGTCGAACGTCTTCGATTTCGTACGTCCGCTCGATCATTGGCTTTGCGCGACCGCCGCGATCTCCGTCGTGGCATCGAGCGTCCAGCCATCGTACGCCGCGTACATGCGGATACCGAGTTCGTCTTCGATCTCTTGCGCGAGCTTTTCGGGGCGTTGCTCGAGCATCTTCGTGCTGAAGTGCGTCATCACGCCGACACGCGGACGAACGATCGAAAAGATGTGCTTCGCCTCATCGAAGGTGAGGTGATCGGCATTGATCGTATCGCGAAAGCGCAAGACGTTGACAATGAGGACGTCGGGTCGGTGCGCCGCGTAATCTTCCGCGAGGCCATCGAAGAATCGCGTGCACGGCAGATATGAGATCGTCGTGCCGCGGTATGCGAAATGCATGCCGTACGTTTCTACGCCGTGATGATGCCGTAGCGACGTTCGCAACGCAACGTCGTTGATCGCGTATGGGCCCGCCGACGCTTGCGTGAACGCGGTCGACGCCACGAATTTTGCCGCATACGGAAAGATGACGGCTTCGCCTTCGAAGGCGTCCTGTGGTGCGAGCACCTGGCCGCGTTTGCGCCATCCGCCCTGCGTCATTGCCTCGATCATCACGTTGATGTCGCCCGCGTGATCGAGGTGTTTGTGCGAGAGGACGAGCGCGTCGAGTTCGGCTGGGTCGCACGGGGGTACGACCGATGTCGCACGGACGAGGGCACCTGGGCCCGGATCGACATGAATTTGCGTGGTCGGGCCGTCCCCCGCGACATCGGGTTCGAAACGCAACCAGATGCCGCCGGACGCCCGAATCTGTTTCGCAACGACGAAGCGTGCGCCGCCGGTGCCGAGAAAACGTACCGAGATCATCGTCGTGGATTTCCGCGGTACGGCGCGGGCTTACTGCCCGTTACCAGCCCATGTAGATGCCGCCGTTGATGTTGAGTGATTGGCCCGTCATGTAGTCGCCTTCGACGGCAAAAAAACGCACGCCACGGGCGATTTCTTGCGGTTTTGCGACGCGATGCATCGGGATGCGGTCGAGGATCTTCTCCTGGATATTTACCGGAACCGAGCTCCACATCTCGGTTTCGACAAAGCCCGGGCACACGGCGTTGACCGTGATGTTATACCGCGCGAGCTCGATTGCGAGCGACTTCGTAAAGCCGAGAATGCCCGCTTTCGCCGCCGCATAATTCGCTTGGCCGAAGTTGCCCATTTGGCCGACGAACGACGAAATATTGATGATGCGGCCCCATCCGTTTTCGAGCAACATCGGCACCGCTTCGTGACAGCAATACATCACGCTCGTAAGATTGGTATCGATGACCTCATGCCAATCGGTCATCGACATTTTCTTATACGTACGATCGCGCAAAATACCGGCGTTATTGACGAGCACGTCGAGCCGACCGTACTTCGCCTTGATCCGCTCGAACATCGCGGTGACGTCCTCGGCTTTGGACACGTCGCCGATCTCCATCGATGCCGTACCGCCGGCCGCCTCGATCTGCGCCACGACGCCGGCGGCCGCTTCCGCTCCGCGAACGTAGTTGACGATAACCGTCGCACCGCTTGCAGCGAGTTCGCGCGCGATCTGCGACCCGATGCCGCGCGACCCACCGGTCACGACGGCGATGCGTCCGAGAAGAGGCTGTGCTTGGCTCGGGTCAGGCGCCGTCGACGTTGCGCTTGGGTGATCTTTGAGATCCATGAATGGTCCTCTCGGGGTAAATATTGCACCGCCTCCGTTCGCAGATCCGCGCACCGCTCCTTAGGATGATTCACATGTAGCTTGCACCGCGTTTCGCCCGAGCGAACGAAAAAAAGACCGACGCGAGCGTCGGCCTTTTTCGTTACGTTCGGGAAACCTTAGTTGGCGCTGACCGTCGTCGCTTCGAGGCGCTTCGCGACGTTGTCGAACTGCTGCGTCGCCGATTCTTTGGCGAAGTTCATGTTCGAGATGCTCGTCTCGACGAGACCTTTCATCGAGTTCATCATCGTCTCTTGGACTTTGGTGCCATGAGCGACGAGCTTCTCCGCAAGTTCGGTCGATTTCTGGCCGTTGGTTTGCAGTTCGTGGATCGTCAGCGAAACGATTTGATTCGTTCGGTCGAGATTCTCGCGAACGGTCGTTTCGATCGCGGTCGACGCGTAGGGACGCGAAGCGATCTCCCAGAGCGACTTCGAATAATCGAGCGCGCGTTTGTTAGATGCCGACATCGCGTCGGTGAAGAGCGAGAACGTCTGCCTCGAAAGTTCGACGTAGCTGGCGGTCTGGTCTTTGAATTGCATTACTTATTCCTCGTCGCGTTTGGGCGGGGGCGATGCTTTCACCCACGTTCCGGTGTAGAGGCTGAAGAACGCATCGAGATTGGTACGGTACTGTTCGAGTGCGGCGCTCCACAACCCGAGTGCATCGCGCCCACCATCGGTGAGCGTGTAAATGCGACGTGCCGGACCCTGCTCTTTTGGATCCCACCACGACGTGATATATCCGTCGCGCTCCAGTTGGCGAAGCGCACGATACACCGTGCCGGGATCCGAAACGACCGCGAAGTTCTCTTTGAGTGCCTTCATGATCTCGTACCCGTGAAGGTTGAGATCTTTGAGCATCACGAGGAGCCACGCCATCAGGTAGTTCTTCGGTGTGCCGCGTGGGGGGAGCCCCGCGTCAGCCTTGCCATGAGGGAGACCGACATGATCGCTCGTGCGATCGGTGTCGTTCGGGGGCATCCCCGGATTGCTCACAGTGTTCTTCATGCCGATAGATGCATTCTACACATAGGTGGTACTTTCGTCAAGGAGTCGCAGGGGAGGTTGCTGCGACCACGTCGCTCACGAGGCAGACAGCCTCGCCGGTAAGCACGGTCTTGCCGTGCTGGTTGGTCACAACGGTCGCGAGGGTAACGACCGTGCGCTCGGGATCGTACGCGGTAACGGTAGCGACGACTTCGAGCACATCGTCGATAAAGACCGGGCGGGTGAATTTGAGACTCTGGCTCACATAAATCGCGCCATGGCCGGGGAATTGCGTCCCCATCATCGCGGATATATAGGAAGCGGCGACCATTCCATGCGCGACTCGCTTGCCGAATCGCGTCGTGGCCGCATACGTCTCGTCGAGATGCAGCGGGTTATCGTCGGTCGAGACCCGCGCGAAGGCGTCAACGACATCCGCCGTCACCGTCCGCGAGAGCCGGCTCGACTCGCCGAGAAAAAATCCGTCGCGTTTCCCCATACATGGATATCTTCTTTATAGGAGGCTCGTTACCCGTCTTATGTGTGGTAGCAATGGCTTGCGTAACGACCCTGTAACGACGGCTCGGTATCGTCGACTCGTCGGCAAGACGACAGAAAAGACGACGCGACTGGGCAGCGTCGTCTTTTTTTATTGTCCCGGCCCCGGGGGGCGGTTCGCGTTAGCCGAGCATCGCAAGGGTGGGAAACGCGCCCGCGATGATGCCGGTCGACGGCCGACCGAACCACTTCTCCACGATCGTCGCGTACACGCTACGGAAATCGGTCGTGAACCGCGTGTCGCCATTGTCGAGCGTATCGAGCGACGGATGTTCGCCGTAAACGCCGCCCTTGATCCCGCCACCGACCAAGAACATCGGCGCCGCCGTGCCGTGATCGGTCCCGCGGCTCGCGTTTTCGGCCACGCGACGACCAAATTCCGAAAAGGTCATCGTAAGTGTCTTCTTCTCATTGCCGTGTGCCGCAAGATCGTCGTAAAACGCCTTGAGCGCGTCGCTGAGTTCGCGCAGGAGCACATCCTGGCGCACGCGTTGCGCGGCATGTGTGTCGAACGAACCATGCGCGACGTAGATGACGCGCGTGCCCAGATTGCTGCCGATCATCTGCGCCGCGAGCGATAGACTCCGGCCGATCGCGGTCGCAGGATAGGCGGCTGACGTTTTGTAGCCCGCGACGAGTTTAGGAAGTTCTTCAGAACCGCGTTGCGCGCGATCTTCAATACTCGCGACCGTCGCGAGATAGGGCGACGCGAAGGGCACGCGATCGTCGCGCACGAGCGAGGCGAACGCCGTCCGTTGCGACGCGTTGCGATCGCTCGCGAGTCCGTACCCGGCGAGACCCGCAATCGATGGCACGTCGACACGACGCGAAGCGAGCACTTCCGGCAGAATCGGAGCGACGGCGACGGCGTTGAAGAGATTGCTTTCGGGAAGATTCGATTCATCGAGATAGCGTCCGAGCCACCCCGTATGTTCGTATTTTTCCGGAGCGGCCGTCTGCCAGATCTCGGTCGATCGGAAGTGCGAATGATCGGGTGCGGGATAGCCTGCGCCCTGCACGATTGCGACGTTGCCCGCGTCGTACATCCCTTTGAGCGACGCGAGTGCGGGATTGAAGCCGATCGCGCGATCGATCTGCAACACGTCGTTCGGCGCGATACCGATCGAGGGACGATACCGATAGTACGCCGGCATACCGTGGGGGACGATGGTGTTGAGCCCGTCGTTTCCGCCTTGCAGATTGACGACGACGAGCACGCGATCCGATGCGACGAGGTCGGGGAGCGCCATCGATGGCGGCTTCGCAAGCGCGGCTGCGAAGACGCCGTTCGCGTGGGCGGTGATGCTGAGGCCGGCGAGCGCGCCGATGAATCCACTGCGTTTCATTTCAGTCCTTTAGCTTAACTGATAGGCCGGCATGGCCATCGTCAGGTACGCGGCGCCGCGCATGCGTTCGTCGACATTTTCCCCCGATAGTGCGCCACCGAGGGACGTGTCGGCTCCGTCGAGATACGCGGTGAGTCTTACCATCGCGGTTTGGCTCGCGTCGCCGAGCAAAATCGTGCCCACGAGTCGCTCCGCCGCAACGTGTGAGGACGGCGGAAGGCCCTCGAAGAGCGGCCCACGCGCTCCGGAAGACGCCGACATCAGCGAGCTTGCGAAGTTCTCGCGCGCGAGCACCGTTTGCGTGCTCAGCCACGCGGAGCCGCCATCCCAACCCTTGACGCTCGGTGGATGGAACGGCACCTGACCCATGCGACCCAGGATCGCGATGACGCCCGGTTCGGATTTTTCGATTCCAAAAAGTTGATACGATCCCACGACGAATTCGACGGGACTCTTCACGAGCGCGCGATAGGCGCGTTCGGAATAGAAGACATTCGATCGGAGTAACGTCGACATAATCGGCGCGAGTTCGAATTTTTCACGCCGTACGACGGCTGCGAGCTCTTCGACGAGTTGCGGTTCGGGCTCGCTGTACACGAAGAACTCGAGGAGCTTGCGTGCCAGAAACGTTGCGGCCGCCGGTTGCTCGAAGATGATGTCGATTACGTCATCACCCGTGAAGTTACCGGATTTTCCAAGAAAGGTCTTGCGGCCGTCGTCGTGTTGGCGTTCGTTAACGTAAAACGCACCGGTGCGTCGCTGGAACGTGTAGCCGGTAAACGCACGAGCGCTCTCGCGGACATCTTGTTCGGTGTACTTTCCGATGCCGAGCGTAAAGAGTTCCATCAATTCACGGGCGAAATTTTCGTTGGGATGATCGCGATTGCTGCGCGCGTTATCGAGGTATTTGAGCATCGCGCGATCGCGCGCGATCTCGTGCGTGAGCGAAACGAAGTTTCCGAGTGCGTGCGAACGCAACACCTGATTCTGCTCGATGATATCGAGGCCGTAAATGCCCTTTTGATTGGTCGCCGTCGCGAAGTTGCCGTGTAAGAAGAGCGTCATCTTCTCTTGGAACGGGCTCGTCGAGGCGATCATGCGATCGAGCCACCACGTCACGTTGGCAACGTCTTGCTTGCGTCGCATTTGGCCGCGCATCTTGCGCATCGCTTCGAGTGCG
The DNA here is from genome assembly GCA_043743145.1 of Rhodospirillales bacterium. Classification (GTDB taxonomy): domain Bacteria; phylum Vulcanimicrobiota; class Vulcanimicrobiia; order Vulcanimicrobiales; family Vulcanimicrobiaceae; genus JANYGA01. The sequence goes on along the minus strand of JAYTXC010000048.1, from coordinate 10,099 downwards.
GTATCGGAACCCGCTTGTGGCATCGCGCGCATGCGACGAACTTCGGCGCCGACACCTTCGGTATCGATAAGCTCGGGCTGCGGCGACCCGGCCGCCTGCGCCCCCCCATTCATCAACGCATCGACGTTGACGGCCATCGGGGTCGCGGCGAATCGCGCGCGATCGGCGAGCGTGCCGCCGAACCCGGCACGGCGCAGCAGATGGGCGGCAAGGCGCACGTCCCAAGGCCCAGCATAATGCGCGAGTGGTGCGGTCGGAAGCGAACCCGGGGGGCGAAACGAGGTGGCGCTTGCGTTCATGTGCGCATCGTAGCGCAAGCCCCGCTGCAGCCAATGCGCGGGCTCGCAAATCTAACCTCGACTTAAGCGATGAATCGCGCTCGGATCGCACGTCGTGCAGGGAGGGAGCGATGCCGCGGATGAGTTTCGCGTATGAAGATCGCGCTCACGCCAATGGATTTCATGCGCCGCGCGCGCAAGCTCTATGGCGAGCGCGAGGCCGTCGTCGACGGCGCGACGCGCATGACGTATGATGCATTCTTCGCGCGCTGCGATCGCTGGTCTTCGCGCCTCCAGGATTTCGGCATTTCTGCGGGTGACCGCGTCGCATACGTCGCGCCCAATACGCATGGGCTTCTCGAAGCGTTCTACGCGGTTCCTCAAATCGGCGGCGTCCTCGTGCCGATTAATTTCCGGCTCACGGCGACGGATTTCGCCTACATCATCAATCATAGCGGCGCGCGAATCGTTTGCGCGCACGAAGACCAGCTCGACGCGATCGAAAGTGTGCGCACGCAGTTACCAAACGTCGAACGCTTCGTCGCGCTCGAAGGCGCGCGCCCCGGATGGACGTCGTACGAAGACGAGCTCGCGAAATCCAGCGGTGCGTTCGTCCCTGCTGTGATCGAAGAAGACGATCTGCTGACGATCAATTACACGAGCGGCACGACCGCCAACCCCAAGGGCGTGATGATCACGCATCGCAACGCCTATCTCAATAGCGTCGGGACGATGGTGCACATTCACATCACACCCGACGATCGCTATTTGTGGACGCTGCCGATGTTCCACGCCAACGGCTGGACGTTCACCTGGACGATTACGGCTGCCGGTGGCACGCACGTCTGCTTGCGCAAAGTCGAAGCCGCACGCATCTTCACCCTCGCGCGCGACGAACGTGTCACGCTGATGTGCGCCGCACCGACCGTGCTCATCGGTCTCGCGAACGCGCCGAGTGAATCGCGCGGCGTCCTCCCCTCTGGTGTGCGCGTGCTGACCGCGGGCGCGCCGCCCGCCGCCGCGACGATCGAACGTATCGAAGACGATCTGCATTGGGAGATTACGCAGGTGTACGGGCTTACCGAAACCTCGCCGTTCATCACCTATTGCGAGCCGCTCGCCGCGCACGCAAAGCTCGCACCGCACGAACGCTTCGTGCTCAAAGCCCGACAGGGCGTCGAACTTGCGACCTCCGGCGATCTGCGTGTCGTCGACGAAGCCGATCGCGACGTTCCGCGTGACGGCACGACGACGGGAGAGATCGTGGTGCGCGGTAACGTCGTGATGGAAGGCTATTACGGCGATCCCGATGCAACCGCGCTCGCGTTACGCGGCGGCTACTTTCACACGGGTGACGCAGCCGTCGTCCATCCCGACGGCTACGTCGAAATTCGCGATCGTATCAAGGACGTGATCATCAGCGGTGGCGAGAATGTCTCGTCGGTCGAAGTCGAGGGCGTGCTCCTGCGCTATCCGGCGATCCAAGAGGTCGCCGTCATCGGTATGCCCGACGAGAAATGGGGCGAGGCGCCGCACGCATTCGCGATTCTCAAAGCCGGGGCGACCGTCGATGAAGCCGAGCTACGCGCATTCGCGCGTGCGAATCTCGCGCATTTCAAGGTTCCGAAAGCGTTCCATTTCGTTGAGGACCTACCGAAAACGGCTTCGGGTAAGATTCAGAAATTCGTGTTGCGTGGCGGCCGTTCGTCGATCGCCGTGCAATAGGCGCGCATGCAGCTTTTGGAAAGTCGGGTCGATCTCGAGAGCGAGGAGTTCCGGCAAAACGACGCGCACGCGCGAGGTCTCGCTGCCGATTTGCGCGAGCGCTTGCAACGTGTTCGCGAGGGCGGCGGCGCGGCATCCGTCGCGCGGCATCGCAAGCGCGGGAAGCTTACCGCGCGCGAACGCATCGATCGACTCGGCGACCCGCTCGCGCCGTTCGTCGAATTCTCACCACTCGCTGCCGACGGACTCTACGACGGTGTTGCACCGTCGGCCGGCATCGTCACGGGCATCGTCACCGTGGAAGGTCGGCTCTGTGTCGTGGTCGCCAACGACGCCACGGTCAAAGGCGGTACCTACTATCCGCAGACCGTGAAGAAACATCTCCGCGCGCAAGAGATCGCGGAGCAAAATCATCTGCCGTGTATCTATCTCGTCGATTCCGGCGGTGCGTTCTTACCCCGTCAAGACGAAGTATTTCCCGATCGCGATCACTTCGGCCGTATCTTCTACAATCAGGCGCGCATGTCGGCAGCGGGCATTCCGCAGATCGCCGCCGTGATGGGCTCGTGCACCGCCGGTGGTGCGTACGTGCCGGCGATGTCAGACGAAACGATCATCGTGGCCGGAAACGGCACGATTTTTCTCGGCGGCCCACCGCTCGTTGCGGCCGCGACGGGTGAGATCGTGACTGCCGAAGAGCTCGGCGGCGCGGACGTGCATACGCGCATCAGCGGCGTAGCCGATCATTATGCCATCGACGACGAACACGCCCTCGCACTCGTGCGCTCGATCGTCGCCAACCTCGCGCCGCCGCGTGCGCCACGCCGCGACGACGTCGCTATCGTACCGCCCCTCTACGACGCCGAAGAAATGTACGGCATCGTGCCCCGCGATGCGCGCGTCGGCTACGACGTGCGCGAGATCATCGCGCGCATCGTCGATGGCTCGCTCTTTCACGAATTCAAGCCACTCTATGGCGCGACGCTCGTGTGTGGTTTCGCACAGATCGAAGGCCATCAGGTGGGCGTCCTTGCGAACAATGGGATTCTCTTTAGTGAAAGCGCGCTCAAGGGCGCGCACTTTATCGAGCTCTGCGCGCAGCGCGAGACGCCGCTCGTTTTCCTACAAAACATTACGGGCTTCATGATCGGGAAAGAGTACGAACATCGTGGGATCGCCAAAGACGGCGCGAAGCTCGTCATGGCTGTGGCGTGTGCGAACGTGCCGAAATTTACGGTCGTGATCGGGGGCAGTTTCGGTGCCGGAAATTATGGCATGTGTGGACGTGCATATTCGCCACGACAACTTTGGATGTGGCCCAATGCCCGCATCTCCGTCATGGGCGGCGCGCAAGCAGCATCGACGTTGCTGACGGTCCGCATGGACGCGGATCGCGCGAAGGGCCGTGCGATGACGCCGGATGAGCAAACGGCATTCGTCGCACCGATTCTCGAAAAATACGAAACCGAGGGCAGCCCCTACTATTCGAGCGCGCGGCTGTGGGACGATGGGGTCATCGACCCACTCGATACGCGCAGGGCGCTCGCACTCGGGCTCGCGGCCGCATCAAATGCGCCCCCCGAACCCACCCGCTTCGGGATTTTCCGGATGTGAGCGGATCGAACGTACTCGCCGATGTCGGCGAACTGCTGGTCTCGGTCCGCGCGCGTTTCGGATACGATATCGAGGTTGCGGCCATGCGCGCACGACTCGATGCCGAACGCCTCGCGGAAGCCGAAGCGGGCGAGGTCGCGCTCAACGAAGGCGAACTCGAACGCCTCGCGGATGCGTACGGCGTCGAGGTCACGGCATTTTTTGGCGGTCGCAGCACGCCACTGAGCTATTTCGCGGGCGCTTAACGGGCGGCCACGAGCCCGAGTGGATTTTCGCTTCGCGAGCGCGTAAATACACATCGATCGGGGGTTTCTCATGCACAATCACGATTCAGGCGTGGGCGCGATTGCCGCGCTTGGCGTAGCGACGATTTTTTTCGTTCTCGTCGGGCTCACACTTTTCGCCTTCGGCATCTTTATTCAATGGCGCATCGTTTCGAAAACCGGATATCCCGGCGTCGCATCGTTGCTCGCGCTCGTGCCACTCGTGAATTTCGTGGCGCTCCTGTACCTCGCGTTTTCCGAATGGCCAATCGAGCGCGAGTTGCGCGCCGCTCGCGGCGGCGGCTCCTATCCTCCGAGAGGATACGCCCCGACGGCGCCCACCTACCCGCCACCGGGTGCCCCGACGTATTTGCCACCCGCTTAATTCGTCGCAGGCGCCGACCGAAACGTAATCGGTCGTTTCGGTGTCATTACAACGGTGAAATCGTCTCGCGTCGCCGTCGTCGCGGCATACGCTGCGTGCGTCCTCATTTGGGGAACGACGTGGCTTGCCATAAAGGTGTCGCTTACCGGATTCCCCGCCGTGGGCGGCGCCGGGATCCGGTTTATCTTAGCGGGCCTCTTTTTATATGCGCTCGCCGCCATCGCGCGCGTGAAGTTTCGTCACGCCGCACCTCCGATTCATCTGGTCTTGGTCTTAGCCGTGACCATGTTCGGCCTCAATTACGCGCTGACGTATCTCGCCGAGACCCACCTGGCTTCGGGGCTCGTCGCGGTTGTTTTTGGAACCATGCCGTTCTTTATTTTTGGATTCGCCCACGTAATGGTCGGCGAACGTGCCGGGCGCAACACGATCATCGGAGCGCTCTTGGCGCTCGGCGGCGTCGCGACGATTTCGCTCGTGGGCGACGTGCGCGCGGATCTGCTCTATGTTCTCGCGACGCTTGGGGCATCGGCATCGTCGGCGTACGCGAACGTCTATCTCAAACGTTACGCCGACGCCGAGCCACTCACGACGCTTCCGCCTGCGATGCTTCTTGCCGGGATCGCCATGACGGTCTACGGCGTTTCCGTCGAAGGGATCGACGTTCATCGAGCGCTCGCGCCTGCATCGCTCGGCGCGCTCGCCTACCTTGCTATTTTCGGAAGTGCGATCGCATTTTATCTCAACCACTGGCTGCTTCAACGCATCGATAGTGGAACGATGGGCCTCTCCGCGCTGATGATTCCCGTCCTTGCCGTCGTCGTCGGCGCACTTTTCGGACATGAAGTTTTCGGAATACGCGATATCCTTGGCGCACTACTCGTCATCGTTGGCGTGTGGCTTTCGATGGCGCCAGGTGCAATCGAACGAACGATGACACCGGTCGCAGCGACGACGCTTCGCAGGTAAAAAGTTCTCGGAACGCGCTAGTCACCCAACGTGTTTTCTCCACCACGTTTGGGCCGACGCGCCGATCTCGCCTTGCTCGCCTTGCGTCTCGTGATGGGTGCGGCGTTCGTGTTTCACGGCTTTTCGAAAATTTTGCATCCGTTTACCTGGATGTCCGGCATCATACCGGGAGCGCCGGGTTTCTTGCAGGCGATCGCGGCATTCGCCGAGTTCGCGGGCGGTATCGCGCTCATCGTTGGATTCGCGACACCGCTCTTTGCATTTTTGCTCGCATGCAATATGTTCGTCGCGATCTTCGTCGTCTCGATCCCACGCGGCGCGGTTTTCGTGAGCAACGATCCCGGCAAGTCCACGTTCGAACTCGCCCTCGTGTACCTCGTCGCGGCGGTCACGCTCATCCTCATTGGCGCGGGCGCGTATTCGGTCGACGCGGCGCGCTCGTCGCGCGAGCGACCGATGCCGCCGCGCGCGCGACGGCGTTAGGAAATCGCCGTCGTGGCCTTCACGATCGCCGCACGCAGGCGATCGAGCGCGGTCGCGATCTTCGCATCGCGATCCGTCGTTTCGAACGTTGCAAACGAGAGCTCGGGAAACGGCACGACGTAACGATCGATCGTGTGCCAAAAGTGGTTATACGAAAGACCCTCCGGCATCCAGAACGTATCTCGCGCGACCATCGCACGCCGCTCGAGTGCGGCGAGTGCGGTCGCGTCGCCCGCACGTTCCGCCGTGAAGAGCGACCCGTCGAACGTCTTTGCCGCATCGCGATAGGCGACCATCGCCGACTTGAGCGGAGCGAAATCGACATCGACATATTGCGGCGATTTTTTCGCTTCGCCGAGATCTTTGAGCAGTTGCATCGCGACATCGCTCAACCGTATCGGCATCGCAACGGCACCGGCAGCGCGCATGAGTTGCACGCCCGTAAATTGCGCGGTCGCGATCGCTTGCTTGAAGCCTGGATCGTACGTTGCGAGCCCCGCGATATTATCTTCCGCCGAATGATGCGCGCCGAAATGGCCGTAGTATCCCGTCGACGAGCTCGGGATGCCGAGCCAGTAGATGAACGTCATATGATCCGAGCCACCACCCGGAGGCACTACCACGGGTTTTTTCGTCGTCTCGGCCGAGAGCAACGTCTTTCCGTCGATACCTTTCACCAGTGAAGCAATTTCTCGACCGAACCCCCACAACTCGGGACTCATCGACGCGCGATAAGGTGTTCCCGTCGTGAGTTGATCCGTGTTGACATATTGCACGACGTGCGCGCGCAGATCGGCTCCGCGTAGATACGCGAGAGAAATCGAACCCCAAAGCCCGAGTTCATGACCGTCCCACGACGCGACTTGGATCGTGCGGGCCGGTCGCCAGCCCGCGTCGTGCAATGTCTTGAATCCGTCGGCGACCTGCATCATCACCGTCGTCCCGCTCCCTGGATCGATCGCGCCAAAGGCCATCGCGTCGCGATGACTGCCCATCATGACGATGTCGTTCGGCTTCGTCTCGCCGCGCATCGTGCCGATCACATTATAGATACGCGTGAGATGACGATCCATCTTCACGGCGAGATGCACCGTTTCGTTTCCGCCGATGCGTTCCAGCATTTCGAAGCCGTCGTGCCAGCCCTCGGGAACGATCGTACCGGTGAGGCCAGCGAGCAACGTCCGCGCGACGGCTTGCGTGACGTTCATTTCGGGGATATCGGCGTGATCGGTTTGCGCCCACGTGAGATGCGGCATTCCCGGAATCGGAGCCTCACCGGGAAGCGTGGGATCGCCGGGTGGCGCAATCGCGCCGACACCGGGCTTCGGCCCGCCGATTCGTTCGGCCATGAAGCGATTTTTCCAATTTCCGTCTGGCCACGCGACCCCGCCGTAAACGCCGTCGTCCGAAGGATCCTGATAGACGATCAGCCCCGCGACATGATGTTTTTTGAGCGCCTCGTACGCATTTGCTCCGGCGCGGGGATCGCGCGACCCGCCGCCGAGTCGTTCGATGACAATCGCACCGGAAGGCATCGCGATCCCGAGATCGTCGAAGGCCGACCAATCATCCGCCGTGCCATGATTGAGATAGAAAAGCGGCGCCGTCACATCACCATCGCCAGAATTTTCCATGAACGACGGTCCCGCCAGTCGTTCGGCATCGGTATGATGCGCGGGGTCGCCTTCGAGCAGATCGAAGGCATGCTTTTCAGGTGAGACGAGATCGAGTGCCTGCGAAATCGGATTGGTGTAGAGGACGTCGAATGGCACCATCTGCACGCTAAAACCATCGGCCGTTAAACGATCGCGCACGAAATTTGCCGTTGCAATATCGGCGGGCGTCCCCGCACGGTGCGGCACCGATGAGAGTTTCTCTTCGATCGCGCCAGCGGCAGCCGCCGAAGGTACCGTCATGAAGCGATCCTCCCACGCGCGTTCGCGAACCACACCCGGTCCCGCCAGCCAGCCGACGAGCGCGTCGACATTGGAGCGAGCATCGGGGAGCGAGGTTACGGGAAACGCAGGCGGTTCGTCTGCAGCGCGAACTGGGGCGGCGAACACGACCGTGGCAAGAAGCGAGGCACATAGCGCGCTCGCAAGAGTCTTCGTCATGTTCCGAAGTTTCTCGCAAGCACGACAAGGGCACTGCTACCCCCAGCGACAGGTTTTAGGCAGTCAACTCGCAGACGCTGAGATGCCGGTCAACGCGACGGGCCAGGTGGGACTGCGGAAGTTTCGCCGCATAAGCGGCAGCGTATTCGAGATACGAGCGCTCTCCCGTGAGTTCGAAGAGTTCGACTGCGACCGTCGCCGCGCGTCCGACGTAGCAAACGCGTTTGAAGGAATCGAAAGCGTCCAGATTCAGGAGAACCGCGCGTTCAACATTGCCTTCGCCGCGCGCGATTAGCGCATCAGCTTGGCGTTCGCGTCCAGAAAAACCAAGGTCTATCGAGGCGCTTTGAAACGGGTTGAGTCGCGTCTTACATTCAACAAAAAGATTTAAAAGACGTCGAGCTTCGACCGGATCGCTTTTTGCGAGATTTTGAGACATTGCGAGCAAAGCAAAAATCTCGACCGAGGACACCTTCGACCAATCGACTTGCCGAACGAGTTCAAGCGCGTAGTCCGACTCTTCGTTCGCAAACGTCAGCTCATTCAGTTCATTCGCGAGCGCTGAACGATCTAAGAGGGCCTTAATTTTCGATGCGCGATTCGGTGCGATTTCAGAAGACCGCCGGAACTCACGGAGAGCTCCGATGTGATCCCCGTGTATGGTCGCACAGAGGCCGAGATTTCGACGAATTTCAAATTCGAAAACGCGACATGCTCCGGGAAAGTTAGCGGCCGCTACACGATTCCGAGTATATTCGAAAACGCCGTTTACATCTCGATCTGCGGCAATGATCGCAAGATTAACGAGAATCTGGGATTCAACGTACGGATCGCGGCTGCAAAGCTTATCTAATTCAGCAAAAGCAAGATAGATGAAATTCGCCTGCTCCGAAAATCGTTGCTCTCTCGCAGCAATATGCCCGAGAAGGTCGTACGCTCGGGCCCGAATTTCCTCAAGGCGCTGTGTCGACCGCCCAATCTTTTGGAATGGCGAGTCTGCCGCGGAAAGGCTAAGCAGATGGTAAAGCGATTTTGTCGCGCTCTCGAACTTGCCGTTCGTGTAGTCGAAAATTGCGTTTACAAGCTCTACGTCGGCTTCGAGGACGAGCGATCCCGTTGAAAACGCTAAGCTCCGCCCGATCGTGAGTTGTTCGACGACGGAGGCAGTCGTGCGGAGAGCGACGTGAGCCATTGACAGCAACGTCATTAATTCCGCTCCGTCGCCACTGGAAAGGCTGTCGAGCGACATCGCCTCGAGTTCGGCTACAGAGCGATCGAGGAGTCCTAGACGAAGATACGCCCTCGCTCTCAAGAACGAGGCTTGTGCCGACTCATTCCCGGCAAGTCGCTGGATCGTGTTATCGTAGTCCGCTTCGTTAAAGGCAAACAACGCACTGGCGAAAGTCTCGCCGCGTTGCCGTAACTGCCTAACTGAGCTACCGACCAACCAAATAACTCCAAGGACCCGTCGATAGAACTCCGACGGTCCTAGGGTCTTTGCTCTCTAACCTTTCGGTGACCTCCTAGTAAAAGGTCCGACGAGTTGAGGCCGCGTCTAGCGCCCGATGACAATTCCGCCGCAATCAAGTGCGTGCATGAAGCCGTGGCCGATCGTCGTGAACACCGCTGCGATCGAGACCCAGTTGAAGTGCGAGAGAGCTGCCGACGAGAAAACATTCATTGCGATGTGCGTCATGTTTGTCGCTTTCAAAAGAAGGACTCGTCGCTTAGAAATTAACGACGACTCACAGTACCGTACGGCAAGTGACCGCTATCACACTATCGGTCTTTCGGCGATGATGTGATGACGAAGGTGCCATAGGTCCTAATACCCGGTCCCTCAAGGAGCTCCCGTCGTCACACGTCACGTGTGAAAGGCGTTACCTCCCGATCTGAAAATTCAACTTGCTCGTTACGCGCTGGGTCACCAATTGTAAAGATTTGGAACGGTTTCTCGCCAAATAGCGTTCAGATGCCCGCGTACCATTCGTAACCCTGATCTTCCCAATAGCCGCCATTGCCGCCGAAGATCGGTTTGAACGTTGTGGCGAGTTCGATCCGTTGAATCCATTTGGTGCTCTTATACGCGAGCTGAGTGGGAATCCGCAGCCGCACGGGCCCGCCGTGGGCGGCGTCGATCGGCTTCCCGTTGAGATCGAGGGCGAGTTGCGTCTGCGGATGCGCCGCCTGTGCGAGGTCGATGCTGCCGTAAAACTGCTGGCCGCCCGAATCGCGATCGAACGAGTAGAACATCACGTATCGCGCCTC
>JAYTXC010000047.1:0-15423 GCA_043743145.1 Rhodospirillales bacterium | reverse complement strand
CCATCCCGATAACGAGGCCACCCGTGTCACGCTCGCCGCTCCCTTTTACCCGAGGTTCGCTTGCCCGGACGTTCGGTGCGTTCGCCACGTTCGTCGCACTCGGGTTGCCGGTCGTCTCGCCCGTGCGTGCTGCCGAAACGATCGCGCTCAAGGCGCTCGTCGCAGCGAATGCGACGGGGCCATTTACGGCACTCATCGCCGACTTCGAAAAGACGCATCCGGGCGTGACGATCGAGGCGAGTTATACGGGGACGCAGATCCTCGAGCAGCAACTCGAAGCGGGCGCGCCGTGCGATATCTTTCTTTCAGCCGATCTCGAACATATCGCGAAACTTCATAATGAAAAGCTCGTCGAGCCATTTCGTCGCGTCTCGCGCTTGCATGAAGTGATCGTCGTGCCGAAATCGTCGCTGGCGATCGCGTCGCTCCGCGATCTGGCGAAGCCCGGAATCAAGCTCGTGATCGGCGTCCCCGACGTTCCGATCGGCAAGTATACGCGACGCATCTTCGAAAATACCGATCGTATCTACGGCGGAGATTTCAAGAAGCGCGCGCTCGCGAACGTCGTCTCGTTCGAAGTGAACGTCAAAGCCGTTTTGCAGAAGGTCGTGCTCAATGAGGCCGACGCCGGCGTCGTGTACAGCACCGATGTCGATGCCGAATCGCTCAGAGCCGTGCGCGTGATCGAAATTCCGAGATCCCTTAACGTCGCCGGTAAGAATTATCTCGCTGTAGCATCGCACGCCGAGCACGCGGCTCTCGCGCGCGCTTTTGCCGAGCTCGTCTTGTCGCCGGCAGGGCAAGCCGAATTCGTCCGATTCGGGTACGATCTCGACCCTTCGCCAAAGCAACGTGAATCGAAATCGCGCGGCGCACACGCGACCGCTCGGCGCGGATGATCGCGCACGCACTCGGTGTTGCGCGGCGTGCGATCGCGTGCGCGACCGTGGCCGCTTGTGCGATCTTGGGTGGTTGCACGCGCGGCGGTCATGCGCCGGCTGCCAACCAATCCAGCGTCTTGCACATCGCCGAACTGCAAGACCCGCCCGGCTTCAATCCGCTCGTCACGGACAACGCGAACCTCGCCGACCTCATTCCATTCGTGCACGGATTCTTACTCGGCGTCGACGCGCGCGGAAACTTTACGCCCGATCTCGTCACGGTCGTCCCGAGCGTCCGCAACGGCGGTCTGCGTGACGGCGGTCGCACGATCCGCTACACGTTACGGCGCGGCGTCCACTGGCATGACGGGGCGCCGTTCGACGCGCGCGACGTGGTCTTTTCATTTCGTGCGGCGATGAACCCACGCAACAACGTTCCCGATCGCTCGGGTTTCGACGATATCGCCTCGGTGAAGGCGCTCGGATCCTATGCGGTCGAGGTGAAATTGCGTCGCCCGTACTCACCCGCACTCGCGACGTTCTTTTCGTTCGGTGCGAACGATCCGTACGCGATCTTGCCCGCACATCTCCTCGCTTCGGCAACCGAACTCAATGACGCTCCGTACAACCTCCATCCGATCGGTTTAGGGCCGTACCGTCTCGCGTCGTGGTCGCATGGTTCGCGCGTCGTGTTCGAAGCCGATCCCGCCTTTCGGCGTGGTCGCGCGAAGATCGACAAGATCGAGGTCGCGATCTTACCGAATTCGAACACGGAGTCGACGGCCTGGCAATCGGGAGCGCTCGATTTTCTCAACGTCCGCGGTTTTGCGGGAAGTCGCGCGATGCTCGCAAGCGCACGGTCCGTTGCGGGCGCACGCTCGTGGCTCTCGGATCACTATCAATTCGACTATGTGATGTTCAACGTTTCGCGCGGACCGATGCGCGAGCGTGGCGTGCGCGAAGCGATCGTCCGCGGTGTAGATCGCGAACGCATCGAGCGCGATGTGCGCGGCGAATTGCATCGTCCGGGCGACGGCGATCGGCTTCCCGGGCAGTTCGCGTACGACGCGGCGATCCATCAAGCGCCGTACGACCCGGTCGGCGCGGCGCGTCTCCTCGACGCGGCGGGATGGCGCCGTCATGGCGCGTTTCGCGAACGAAACGGCATCCCGCTCGCGCTCGAAATCGTTGGGCCAGCGGGATTGAGTGGCTCCGAACGCTTGCAGGTGCAATTACAGGGCGAACTTGCGAAGCTCGGCATCCGCACGCAGATAAAAACCTATCAGTACAATCTGCTCTATGCGCAAGGTGGCATCTTACAGAGCGGGCGATTCGATCTCGCGTTCTACGGTTGGCAACCGGGTGAAGATGCGGATCATTCGTATCTCTTTCGCTGCGATACGCGACCGCCGAACGGTGAGAACTACGCGCGCATTTGCGATCCGGCGATCGATCGCGCGGCGGCGATCGAACTCGCAACGGCGGATCGTGCGATCGAAGCGCGTGCCGATCGCGATATGCTCCGCGAACTCGATGCGCAAAGCGATCTGCTCTTCCTTGGATTCGATCGCGAAGCGCTCTTCGCGCGCGCGAACGTGCGCGGCGTCGAGCCTTCGGTACTCGGGCATCATTATTGGAATATCGAGCGCTGGTCGTTCGCGCGTTAGCCGCCCATCAGCGTCGCCGACCAAAACCCGGAGCCTAAGAGATTCTGACCGCCGTCGGCGACGAGTACCGTGCCCGTGATGTAACTCGCGAGCGGCGATGCGAGGAAGACGGCAACCTGGCCGATATCGTCGACGTGCCCGAGTCGTCCGAGCGGCACGATCTTTGCGAGACGCTCGCGCGCGCCGTCGCCCGGTGCGAGGCGACGCATGCCTTCGGTATCGTCGATCGGTCCCGGGGCGATGCTATTGCAGCGGATGCCGTAACGACCCCAATCGACGGCGAGATCTTTCATGAGCATATCGATGCCCGCTTTCGCGGCACCGACGTGTGCTTGCATGGGATACGGCACGAACGCTTGGCCGGCCGAGATGAAAATGATCGATCCACGCGATGTTTTGAGTTGTTCGAAGGCCGCGCGCGATGCGTGAAACGAGCCGATGAGATCGATATCGATCACCGATTTAAATCCGTTGGGACTGATCTTCTCGGCGGGTGCGGGAAAGTTTCCGGCCGCGCCGCAGACGAGCGTGGCAATCGGGCCGAATGCTTCGCATGCGCCCGCTAATGCGGCTTCCAACGCGGCGTAATCGCGGACGTCCGCAGCTTGCGTGAAGACTTTCCCGCCGAGCTCGCGGAGTTGCGCTGCCGCTCCATCGAGGCGCTCTTGCGAACGTCCGCAGATCGACACGTCGGCGCCGAGTGCGGCAAAGTTTTTTGCGACGCCGAGATTGATGCCGCTGCCGCCGCCCGTCACGAAAACGTGATGATTTTTAAAGAGATCGTTGGCGAAAAATTCCAAGACACGCACGAGCATTTGATTACGAAGAGTTCTAAATGGAGCCTGCAGATCGATCGGCAGGCTTCAGCGACGGTTAGACGGCGATCGACGTCGGGTCGCTCACGAGCGAGAAAGCCGTTCGCGCATCGACGGGCCGCGAAAAATAATAGCCTTGCGCGAACGCGCAACCGAGATTCACGAGGGCGCGTGCTTGGCGCGCGGTTTCGACGCCTTCGGCGACGACGTCGATCCCATACATGTTCGCGAGCGCAATGATCATCTGTACGATCGGCGCGCTGCCGAGGCCGCCGTCTTCGGACGAGACGAACGAGCGGTCGATCTTCATCGCATTAACGGGAAATTGATGGAGGTATCGTAGCGATGAGTACCCCGTTCCAAAATCGTCGATACATAGGCGGACGCCGGTCGCGCGCAGGCGCTCGAACGCGAGATTCGCCGCTTTTCCCGAGCGCATAATCGCGCTTTCGGTCAATTCGATGGTGAGATCGCTCGGCGCGAGTTCGTGCGATCGCAGCGTCTCGCCGACGTACGCGGCGATCTCCGGTTCCAACATTTCCTGGACCGAAAGGTTGACGTGCATGCGCAGGTGACCGGCCGTCGCAATGCGGCGCATACGTGCGAGCGTCTCGCACGCCTGCGCGAGGACGAAGCGGCCGATCGGAACGATCAAACCCGTTTCCTCCGCAAGTGGCAAAAATTCACCAGGCTGAATTTCGCCGACGGCGGGATTGCGCCAACGGACGAGTGCTTCGAAACCGACGATGTCGCAGGCTTCGATCCCGACGATCGGCTGATACGCGACGACGAATTCGCCGCGCGCGAGTGCCACGCGCAGATCGTTCATGAGCGTGAGCCGCCGACGTGCCTTCTCGAGCATGTGATCGTCGAAGAATTCGTGTCGCGCGCGACCGAGCGACTTCGCGTGGTACATCGCCGTATCGGCATTTCGGAGGACCTCGTCGATCGATTCCACCTTCGGATCGATCGTCGCGATACCGATACTTGCCGTGTTGTAGATCGCCTGGCCATCGATCTCGATCGGTGCCATGAGCGCGGCGTGGATGTCGTTCGCGACGCGAGCGATATCGTCGTCATGCGCACGTCCGTGGCAGAGGACGGCGAATTCATCGCCGCCGAAACGCGCGACGAAATCGCGTGGTCCGACAGCGGACTGCATCCGGGCGGCGATAGCGATTAGCATGCGATCGCCGGCGAGGTGGCCGAGGCTATCGTTGATGGCCTTGAATTCGTCGAGATCGATGAAGAGCACGGCGTGGCGTCCCGGCGACGAAGCGCGAATGCATTCCAGCGTCGTTGCGAGCCGCTCGGCGAAGAGCGTGCGGTTTGGGAGACCGGTTAGGGCGTCATGGGTAGCCTCGTGGCGCAGTGACGCCTGGTTCGCCTCGAGCAGTTCGCGGCGTTGGATTTCGGCCGCGCGAGCGTGCGCGTTCGCGACGGCGAGACCAACGAGGTTGAGAAAGAGCTGCATCGACTCGAGCGTCTCTTGCGAAGGAATTTTCCCGTCGCGCGGACCGTCCGGGCTGATGTATGCGAGCATCTCGCCGCGGTGGTCGGGCAGGACGAAAACGAGCGTATCGCGTTCGTGCCAGGAGCCGGGTTCCGCCCGCGGCGCTTCGCGTGGCGCGTCGCCTGCGTAGATCGACTGATCCCACGGAAGTTCGTCTTCGGCGGGAATGAGGTAGCCATTTTCCACGACTTCGAACTTCGCATCGAGCAGGGCGAGGATATCCGCGCGAACGACGCGCTCGTTCTTGCGCGCCGCGACGACGTCGTCGGACCAGCCCAGCATCACCCGCCGCACCATGTCGCCGCCGCTAACGTCGGCTGCGACGATCGTCACGTACTTAAATTCGTACAAGTCTGCAACGGCGTGGGCAATCGTCTCGAGCGCGGGCTCGAGGTCGGCAACGCGCAAAATATCGCGCGTTAAGGCGAGGATGCGCTTGAAAGAAAATTCACGCACGTCTTCCCAATATCGGCCGGAGCGACGAGCCGTCTTAGGTCGCTTCTTCACCGACTTCGGGGCCCATGGCGGCAAGGGCCGCGAAATCGATGCGCGACGGTGCGCCGGACGGACGGAGATGATGCCGCGTAGCTTCGGCGATTGAGACTGCGATCTAATCGTACGTACCGCAGCAGAACCAGCGGCCACGATCGCAGACGATCCGCCACAGATTGCCGTCGTCCAGGAGCACATCGTAGGCGTCGTGTGCGAGCGGGTGGCCACCCGTATCGAGTGCTTCCGCCCACCACGCTTCATCGACGCGCCACGGGCCCGCGACCTCGAGAATCCCCCGCGTGCCCACGAACGCGGGCCGGCCCGCTTTGATGCGAACGTCGATCGCACGCGGAACGAGCACGCGGTAGGCGAGTGTCCCCGTCTCGCTCTGCGCGGGTTCACCGGGAAGCAACGAGACCGCATAAGGCGTAGCCGATGCGAGAGCCGCTCGCGTGCCGCGAACGACGCGGCCCGCATCGAAGGGTTCGTAGGCGACGCGCGCTTCGTAGCGATTCCCCGGCACGACCGTCGCGCGCAGGGCCGACCGCGGCCCGAGCGCAGCTTCGAGTCGCGCGAGTGCGATGCCAACGATCTCGGGATCGGGGTCGCGGCCCGCAAAGAGCGAGAGTTCGGCGCCGCCTTCTTCGAGGCGTTCGGCAACGAGTCGCAATCCCGTCACGGGCGAACGCAAGACGACGCCTTCGAGCCGCGCGCGCAAGAGATCGAACATCGTCGCGGTCTGCGACGTCGGTTGCGCGAGCGTCGTCGCGAGCGCGTGACGTTCGCTATCCTCGCATTCGAGTTCGAGGCGTAACGCGCCGCAGCGTTTGCCGAGATACGCGACATCTTCGGCGACGCGTGCGACGAGCGTGCGCAACGCGAAGAGCAACTGATCTGCGCGATCGGCCGTGCCTTCACCGAAGAGCGAGCGATCGATCGTGATGCGGCGCGGGCGCGGTACGAGCGGTGTTTCGTCGACGCCACCAGCGAGGGCGTGCCACTGGTGAGCGCGCGATCCGAAGCGCCGCACGAACGGTCCGTGCGGCAGCGCGGCAAGCGTGCGCAGATTGGGAACCCCGAAGAGTTCGAGTCGTTCGATCGTTGCGCGATCGAGATCGAGAAATCGTAGCGGTAATGGTGCGACGAACGCGCGCTCGTCGCCCGCGAAGATGACGTTGCCATCGCGAACGAGCGCGGCCGCACGCGCGACGAATTTATTGGGCGCGCATGCGACCGCGAGCGGAAGTGCGGCGAGCATCGCATCGCTCGCAAATGCGTCGCGGACGCTCGCGAGCCACGCGCTCTCGGCACCCACGATGCCGCGCATCTCGAGATAGGCGACGCCGTCGCCGCCATCTTCGACCAGCGGCGATGCGGCATCGAGAGCATCGAGCGCGCGTTCCCAGAGTTCGCGATTGCGCGCGGGCACATCGATTGCGATCGCAGCTTCGCGCGCGCAGGCGGCGGCCTGCACGATCGTCATGCCCGCGCGTGCGCCGAGGTCGTAGGCGGCGGGACAGACGGCGATGGCATGGCCGCGCTCGCGTCGATCGGCGACGATGACGGGAAGGTCGGCGAGCGTGGGATCGGCGATTCGCGCGAGGGCGACGCGATACGCGGGAACGAGCGCGCAGAGGACGGGCACGCTACGCGCTCACGTGGAGCGGCACGAAGATCGCCGCGAGGATCAGCCAGGCGAGCGACGCGAGTGCGGCGAGGACGAGCGCGCGCGCGAAGGCGGTCGCCGTCATCGTGCGACGCTCCGCGCGATGCGTTCGCTCGCACGCGACGACGTCTCCAGATCGCGCGCGCGCACGTTGCCCAGCGGCGCGCCATCGCGTTCGAACGTCGCGCATGTGAAGTGCGCGCGCCGACCGGGTGCCGCGCGTTTATGCTTGAGGACCGAAGCTTCGACCTCGATGCCCGCGAGCGAGCAGAAGAGCCCACCCGATCCCGCGAAACGTACGCGTACGGGTTCGAGCCGGATGCGTAGCGATGCGAAGTAGCGCAATTCGTCGGAGGCGCCGCTTCCGAGGGTCACGAGGATCGCGTTCGCACGGTGCGTCAGGCTCGCCAGGCGCGTCCACGCTGCGGCGCGGAGCGAGACGCTCGGGATGACGACGACGGAGAAGGCCGCCACGCGCATGAGGATATCGGCCGCTCGAGCAACGCCCGCGGCATCGCACGCCTGGACGACGACGAGCCGCTCGAGATCGACCCCCGCCGCCACGAGCGCGGGCGGGTAGAACGCGCCCTCGGGCCCCGCGGGCGACTCGACGAGTGCCGCGAGACCGCCGTTTGCGGTTGCCGTCGCGAGCAGTCGCGCGGCAACGGCGGAGCGGCCGGAGCCCGGCGCCCCCTCGAGCGTCGCGATGATGCCACGCGGAAATCCACCGCCGAGCGCCGTGTCGAGTTCGCGCAAACCGCTCCGGACGATCGCGTCTTCGGCGAGCGTAAAGGCTTCGGGAGAGGCGCTGCGGTGCGCCGTCGACAACGCCGCACGGAGCCCATCGAGGGCCGTGCGGCGGGAGTCGAGCGGTGTAAGCGAAGCCATGGGATCGACATGGTAATCGAACGTATGTTCGATGTCAACGAGGAGAAATAGTGCAGTTGAAGAGTGTGATCGCGGCGAGCGTCGCGGCGGTGATCCTTGGATTTGGCGGGGCCAGCGCGCTCCCCGTTCCCGCGCAAACGGTGCTTGCAGCCACGCCCCTTGCGAGCGCACCGGCCCTGCCGGCGAGTCCCGCGCCGGCCGAATCTGGCTCGAGCGCACCCGTCGCAACCGCGGCCCCCATCGCACAGCGGCTCGCATTTGTGGAACACGCGGCGTTCTTTTCACTCGAAGCAAAGACGCCGGCGCTGATCGATCCACAGGCCTTCGTTGCCGTCGCGGGTGCTCCGGAGGTGCCCAAGGGGCTTCAAGGCATCCCGCATATCGCGGGCGTGCGTAATGCCTTGATGGTCGACGATCCGGAACGGCCCGTGCTTTCGGGTACGGGGAAGCCGCTCGGCTTCACGCTCGGGCGATGGTTCGCGGCGGCTGGAACGGTCGATCTCGCGCCGCAAGCCAATGGCACGGAACGGATCGCGATGCACTTCACGCAGCTCGTTTCCGGCGGCCGGTATTCGCTCTTCGAAAACCACTACAACACGATGCCCGTGACGTTCACGCCGCTCGATGGCGCCGGTACGGCCAATAGCTTCGTCGCGTCGAAAGATGGCTCGGCCAACGTGATGGTTCTCGCGCCCGCCGCGCTCACGCACGATAACGCCGTTCTCGCCGTCTATCACAGCGACGGCATCGATCACGGCCAATCACGCGGGGTGATCGGTATCGACGCGCATCACCATATCATCGCCCGCATTCCATAAGCGTGAAAGGAACACCATGAGCATCACCGCACCCGTACCGAGCGCCACCGGCATCCGCACGATCGAACACTTCATCGATGGTGCCTACGTCGCCGGGTCGAGCGGGCGTTTCGGTGATGTGTACGATCCGACCGCGGGCACCGTTGCAGCGCGCGTGGAACTCGCGGGTCGCGCCGATGTCGAGCGAGCGATCGCGAGTTCGGCCCACGCCTTCGTTGCGTGGTCGAAACGCTCGGCGCTCTCGCGCGCGCGCGTATTGGTCCGCTATCGCGAGCTTCTCGATGCCAATGCCGATCGCATCGCACGCACGATTTCGAGCGAACACGGAAAAGTGCTCGCCGACGCGCGTGCGTCGCTTCAGCGCGGCATCGAAGTCGTGGAATTCGCGACGGGTATCCCGCATCTGCTCAAGGGTGATTTTTCGAGCGGGGTCGCGACGGGCGTCGACATGCACAGCCTGCGCCAACCGATCGGCGTCGTCGCGGGTATTACACCCTTTAACTTTCCCGAGATGGTGCCGCTCTGGATGTTGCCCGTGGCACTCGCGTGCGGGAATACGTTCGTGCTCAAACCTTCGGAAAAAGATCCGAGCGGCTCGCTCCTCCTCGCCGAACTCTTCGTGGAAGCGGGCGGACCGCCGGGTGTCTTCAATTGTGTCGTCGGCGATAAGGAAGCCGTCGATACGCTCTTGCACGATCCGCGCGTCGTCGCACTGAGCTTCGTCGGCTCGACGCCGATCGCGAAGTACGTCTACGCGACCGCGTCGGCAAACGGCAAGCGCGTGCAGTCGATGGGTGGCGCGAAAAATCATGCGGTCGTCATGCCCGATGCCGATCTCGACGCAACGGCCGATGCGCTCATGGGTGCGGCATACGGCTCCGCGGGCGAACGGTGTATGGCGCTCTCCGTTGTGGTCGCAGTCGGCGATGCGACGGCAGACGCGCTCGTCACGCGTCTGCAAGCGCGCATCGCGAAGCTCGTGGTCGGCGGTTCGCTCGAAAAAGAATCGGAGATGGGCCCGCTCGTTACGGGCGAGCACAAAGCGAAGGTCACGGGGTACATCGATATCGGCGTCGCCGAGGGCGCGACGCTCGTCGTCGACGGTCGCGGTACGACGGTTGCGAACCATCCGGGCGGCTTCTTCGTCGGCGCCACGCTTTTCGATCACGTGACGACGACGATGAAGATTTACAAAGAAGAGATCTTCGGGCCCGTGCTCGTCATGGTCCGCGCCGCATCGTTCGATGAAGCGATCGCGATCGTCGACGGTCACGAATTCGGCAATGGTACCGCGATCTTCACACGTGACGGCGACGCCGCACGTGAGTACGCGACGCGCATCGACGTCGGCATGGTCGGCATCAACGTCCCGATCCCCGTGCCGATGGCATTCTACGGATTCGGCGGCTTCAAGAATTCCGCGTTCGGCGATCTCAACCAATACGGCGAAGATGGCGTGCGCTATTACACGAAAACCAAGACCGTGACGACGCGCTGGCCCAGTGGTATCCGCGCGGGCGCCGAGTTCGCGATGCCGACGCTGAAGTAGTCGATCCTTAGCGCGAACGCCACGCGGCGAGGAGCTCGCGTTCGCGTTCGCGCGTGATGCCCGCCGTCTTTTCCGATGGGATAACGATGCCGTTGCGCTGCGACCACGCATGCGTCTCGGCGAGCGTTTCGGCGAATGGACGCAGGGTGAGGCCGTGCGCGAGTGCACGGTTGATGTTCGTGTTCATGAATCCCGGCATGCCGTGCGACGGACCGATCCAAAGCGGCAAGTCCATCCAGCCCGTAAAGCCGCGCGCTTCGAGAAAGCTTTCGTCGATCCACGTGAGACGCGCATCCCGATCGAACGTCGTGCACGCGACCCTGGCGAGTTCGCCCATCGTCGTCGTTTGTGGCTTGCCGTTGAGATCGTAGGTTCCCGAGCGCTCGTCTTCGAGAATTCGAACGACGAACGCTGCGGCATCGCGCACGTCGATGCATTGCACAAAACGTTCCGGCGGGCCGGGGATGCCGATTTCACCGCCTTCGGCAAAGCGATCGGCCCAATAGGTGAAGCGATTCGTCGGATCGTGCGGCCCGACGAGAAGACCCGGGCGAACGAGGATTGCGCGGTCGTCGAAAACCGCGCGCACGACGTCTTCCGCGCGGCGCTTCGATGGGCCGTAATTTTCAGGCGCGTCGTCGGCAAGATCGTCGACGCGTGGAACGTATGGCGAGATCCCGTCCCCGACGACGTTGCCGCGCGGATCGTACACCGATATCGATGACGTAAAAACGTACCGCCGCGCACGTGCGAGATGCGCGCACGACGCCGCAACGATCGCGGGCACGTATCCGCTCGTATCGATGACCGCGTCCCATCCGGTTCGTGGGAGTGCACCTAAATCGCCGTCGCGATCGCCGACGTACCGCGTGCACGCGAGGGTCTCGTCGTACGCGGATATGCCCCGCGTAAAAAGTGAGACGCTGTGATCGCGCTCGATGAGTCTTCGGGCCAGATGACGACCGAAGAACGTCGTGCCGCCGAGGATCGCGACATTCATCACGTAGCGCGCGCTCGGCTTCGCGGCGCGATCAATCCCGCTTCGCGACCGTAGCGGCCGATCGTCTCGCGACGGTGCCCCGTCTCGGCCTCGATCGCTTGCGTTGCGCGGGCGAGAGCACGTTTGCTGCAAGTACATCGCACATGTCCCGATGCTTCGTCCGATGGTGTCGCGACGTCCTCGCACGGTGTGGCCGCTTTTGCCGCTACGAAGCGATAAGCTCGATACGATTACCGAACGGGTCGTCGATCTAGCAGTGGTCGTGGCCATCGAAGGGAATCGGGTCGGGCGTTACCGTGATGCCGTGATCCCGCAGCCGTGCGATGACGTGTGCGTACTGAGCGCAACGCAGTGCCGGATGCGCTTTTTTCGCCGGTGCGAATCCCGGATCGACGCCGACGTGCAGCGTCACGGCGCCACTGGTGAACCAAGCACCGCCACGCGCCGCGAGTTCCGGAGGTTTGGGGACCTCGATGAATCCGAGCGCACCGACGAAAAACGTGCGTGCGTCATCCTCACGGCCGGGAGGGATCGCGAGCTGGATATGATCGATCGTAAACAAGCGACACCTTTGCATGGCGTGGGACGGAGCCGAATCGTTCGGGCTTCAACGCGAGTCCCGGCGCTCTTCCGCGACCGCCGCCACGCCGCGATCTCGCGACACGTGTTGCACAATGCGCTCGCACGACCGATGCGAGTGGCTTATCGTCACGACAACCGCAAGCGACGACATGAAACGATACGGGAGCGCGATTCGTCTTTACGCAACCGACTTGGATCGTCGGTCGACGTGACCGCCGCCGGACGTTCGAGCTGCAAAATAGCCGTTCGTCAGTCAGCTTTTGAGGCAGCCAACTCGTTCCCGCTGGGATCGCGGAAGTGGAATCGGCGGCCTCCCGGAAAAGCAAAGATCGGTTTGATAATCGTGCCGCCGCTCTTCTCGACCGCCGCCAGCGTTTGCTCCAGATCATCCACGGCAATGACGGCGAGTGGAGCCGACGTCGCTTCCGCGGTATCGCCCTGTAAGCCCAGATCGACGTCGCCGGTCATCGTACACGTGTACGACGGACCGAAATCGGTGAGTTGCCAGCCGAACACGGTTGAATAAAACGTCTTCGTGACACCCACGTTTCCGGTGGGAAGCTCAACGAAACTAATACGAGCCATACGACTCTCCTCGATGGTGCGCTAGGAAGATGTCGACTTAATGGGTGCGCTCTTTATGGCCTCTGCGATCGGCTCGCGGGACGCACCCCTTTTACGAGAGGTGACTGGTTCGCCAATTCGCGGCGAGTTCGGTGACGCGCGTGCGCGTTTCGTCATCGTAGGAGGTATACATCAGCATGCGCAGTCCCGGCGATTCGAGGACCGCGTAGGTCGTGGGTTCGAGTCGTAAGATACCGGCAACGGGATGACGGAGTTCGCGAACGTCGCTCGGGAACGCGCGCACGCGATGCTTCTCCCACGCCTCGGCGAAGCGCGGACTCTGCGTGCGCAAGCGATCGACGAGTGCGTGCACGTTCGGATTGCTCGCGTGCCGCGCGAAATCGAGACGGAAGAGTTCGGTGAGGCTTTCGGAGACGGCGCTCCAATCGGCGAAAAGTTCGTGTACGCGCACGTCGTAAAAGAATGCCTCGAGCAGGTTTTCGCGATGTTCGGGATCGGGATTGCCGCCGAAGACCGCAATTGCAGGCGTGCTGCGCAAAACAACGTTCCAGGCATGATCGAGCACGAAGATCGCCGTCGATCGCGCGCTCGTCACCCAACGCCGCAGCGCGGGTGAGAGTTCTTCGTGTAGTTCGGCATCTTCGCCGCGCGCGAGGAGTTGCACGTGCGTGCGTTCACTCGGCGTGAGTTGGAGTGCGCTTGCGACGGCGTCGATCGTTTTGGCGGAAACGGGAACGATACGGCCCTGTTCGAGCCAGGTGTACAGCGCCACACTAATCTGCGCGAGTTCGGCAACTTCTTCGCGGCGTAGGCCGGGCGTGCGACGGCGCGGTGTATCGGGAAGGCCCGCGCGCTCGGTCGTGAGGTCGGCGCGTCGCGACCGCAGAAAGTCCGCAAGCTCCGCTCGGCGCGGGTCGGAGTTCGGACTCGTGCTCTTCATGCGTGCCCTTCGAACCCGCGAACGGAGCGCGTCGTTGCGGGACGCTCGCAAATTGCAATAGTAGCTGACGACATCACGCGAGTCCCGAAAGAATGTTTTGGAGAAACATGCATTTGCGTCGTTTCTCTGGTGGTCGACCTCCATCGAGCAATGAGTCC
This sequence comes from Rhodospirillales bacterium, assembly GCA_043743145.1. GTDB lineage: Bacteria > Vulcanimicrobiota > Vulcanimicrobiia > Vulcanimicrobiales > Vulcanimicrobiaceae > JANYGA01. The sequence continues at coordinate 1,869 of JAYTXC010000047.1, read as the reverse complement.
ATACAGACGCGCGGGCGGCCCCCGACGACGGGAGTAACGATCGGGGCTGGCGCCGTTTCGATACCCGCGTACTCCGAGCAAAACGACGCCTGCGCCGCCGCGGTCCAGGAAACGTGGCAGCGGTTCGATGGTGCGATCACGGAACGGCGCGAGCGCCGCACTATGAACTCGTAGGTTTCGCGACGCTCGCGCTGTCGAGTTACAACACGCAATGTTGGCGATTTCGTGACTTCCGATTCGGGCTCGGTCGAAAGTGCTCGCATTGACGACTTGCGATCGTGTTTCTTAGCGGGCGCGCCCACGCGATGGCACTCGCGCTGCGCTCGGATCGTGATCGAGGACTCGCCATTTTTGGTCGGAGCCTGCAGCACGCTCGTCTCCGAGCCGTAGAAAGCTTGGCTGAAGCAGCGACGTAACGGCAGGTGATTCACGCTTCGCATTTTCTTCATATCGGCACCATCTTCAGAGGGTACCCTCCTAAATGTGAGCACCATCCGTCATACGATCGTTCCGATCGACCGCAAAAATGCCACATCGAATGCGCGCGGCTTTGCGAGATCGTCTTTGCCGCCGTCTGCTTCGCGGCCAAGCCGAGCTTGTATGTCGATTGTACCGACGGAGCGGTAACCGTAGCCGCGGGAACGATCGCGCTCTCATTGCGTTCCTCGACCTCGCTGACGGTGTCCTCGGAATCATGTCCGCAGCACCATTCGTGGCGGTGGCAATCGTGCGGTTGCGTCGGCTCTGTTGGAAGACATCGTCGTTGTAGCCCCCCTTCCTCTCCACTGAAAGGTACCGTAATGCCGCGAATATTCGTATGGACCCAAACCTTCGGTCGCGCCGGAATCGAACAACGATGAAGCGTCACACCTTTCTGACGGCGACCGCTGCGATCGGCGCGACATCGGTCGCAATGCCTGCAACGGCAATCGGCCGCCGTGCGGACTTCACCGTCCGAATCGTTCCCGCATCGATCGAGGTCGCCCCAAGACATATCGTTCGCACGACGACGTACGGTGGCGTGGTCCCCGGCCCGACCTTGCGCATGCGTGAGGGCGTACCCGTGACGATCGATGCGTACAACGAGACCGATACGACCGACGTGATCCATTGGCACGGACAGATCGTGCCGCCGAACGTCGACGGCGTGATTGAACTCGGAACGCCCGCAATTCCCGCTCGAGGGCATCGCCGCTATACATTCGTTCCGAAGCCGCGCGGTACGCGCTGGTATCACACCCATTTGGCCCCGGGTGGGCATCCCGATCGTGGCGGCTTCAACGGCCAATTCGGCTTCGTGCTCATCGAGCCGCGCAATGATCCCGCCCGTTACGATCGTGAAGTGCTGCTCGCGCTGCACGAGTGGGAGGCACGTCTCGTCGATGGTCAAGGTCACACGTATTCGACTTCGCCTTCACTGACGCAACCGGCGATGGACATGGGTGGTGGAATGATGGATGACATGGGCATGACGATGCGAGAAGCCGACTACGGCGTCTTTAGCGTCAATGGACGCGCGCTTGGCCATGGCGACCCGATACGCGTGCACGCGGGCGAGCGCGTGCTTTTCCGGATCCTCAATGCGAGTGCGACGCTGACGCATCGAGTCGCGCTCCCGGGACATCGTTTTACGGTCGTCGCGCTCGACGGCAATCCCGTGCCGACACCGCGCACCGTCGATGCCATCGAGCTCGGCGTCGCCGAGCGCGTCGATGCGATCGTTGAGATGAACTCGCCCGGCGTGTGGGTTCTCGGTAGTACCGATTCTACGTGGCGCTCGCGCGGGCTCGGTACCGTTATCGAATACGCAAAGCATCGAGGTCGACCGGTGTGGCGCGAGCCGTCGGCGCTCTCACCGTGGCGTTACAC
>JAYTXC010000046.1:0-11625 GCA_043743145.1 Rhodospirillales bacterium | reverse complement strand
AGCGCAGCGCGATAGTCACGCTTCGCCGTCGTGAGATCGCCATGAAGGAAGGCGCGATTGCCCGCGAGCACAAGCTTTGCGCTCGGAGCGCCCGCCATGCCGACGGCCTCGGGTAGTCCGGTGTCTTCAGCGCTAGCGTGGCTTTGCCCGGAAAGCATCGTCAACGCGAGCGCGGCCACGAGCGCCGCACCGGAGCGACGTGCGTTGCGGCGAAGCTTGCAATAATCGTCCATACGCGTATTCGAGAGCGACCGAACGAACGCGGTTCCGCAAATCGCATCCCAACGCTAGAGGAGCCCACCATGGAAGCCGCCGCCATTGCCCTCGTCGAGCGCTATTATGCCGCCTTTAACGCGGGTGATATGCCGACGTTCGTCTCGCTCGTTGCCGAAGACGTCGTCCACGACATCAACGAAGGCCAGCGCGAGGTTGGTCGCGCGGCCTTCGCCGAATTCATGGCGCGCATGAATGGAAGCTACACCGAGCGCTTGGCCGAAATCGTCGTTATGGCAAACGCCGATGGCACGCGCGCTGCTGCCGAATTCGTCGTCCACGGAACCTATCTCAAGAGCGATGTCGGTCTGCCCGAAGCGCGCGGGCAGTCGTACGTTTTGCCCGCTGGTGCGTTCTTCGAGATTCGTGATGGCGCCGTCGCGCGAATCACCAACTATTACAGCCTCGCGCAGTGGATCGCGCAAGTCGGCGGCGCGTGACCTCGGATGCGCTCGACGTCCGACGCTTCGTCGGCGCGGAGATCGCCACGCATGTCGACACGCTCGCAACGCTACGGCTCGATATTTTTCGGACGTTTCCCTATCTCTACGATGGCGACCGCGCGTATGAAGAGCGCTACTTGCACACGTACGTTCGTGCGCCGGGAAGCGTCGCGTTGATCGCATTCGCATCCGACGGCAGCGTCGTGGGCGCATCGACGGGTGCACCGCTGGCGGCCGAGCCCGATGAAACGCGCGCGCCATTCGTCGCTGCGGGCGAAGCGGTCGAACGTATTTTTTACTGTGGCGAATCGCTCGTGCGCCCGGCATATCGTGGACGCGGTCTGTATCGACGGTTTCTCGAGGGTCGCGAAACGTTCGCACGTGCATCGGGCTTCGTCACCTGCGCATTCTGCGCGGTCGAACGCTCGACGACCCATCCCGCGCGACCGGAGGGTTACGAGCCGCTCGATGCGATCTGGGAAGCCTTTGGGTACCGTCGGCGCGCGGATCTCGTCGCGCGCTACGCGTGGAAAGATTGCGGCGACGCGCTCGAAAGCGAGAAGCCGATGACGTTTTGGATGAAAGCGCTTTCGCTCGAATGATCCCGATGCTACGACCGTTTCGTCTCGCCGCCGCTCAGTACGACATCGCGTTTCTCGACGACTACGCCGCCTACGAACGCAAGCTCGACGCATGGTTCGCCGAAGCCATCGCGAACGGCGCGCGCTTTCTCGTGTTTCCCGAGTATTTCAGCATGGAACTGGCATCGCTCTTCGAGCCGGCGGTGTATGGTTCGCTCGCGCGACAACTCGAAGCGATGCAAGAACTCGTACCGCGGTTCGTTGCGAGTTTCGCCGAACGTGCGAAGCGGCACGCGTGTTATGTCGTTGCCGGCACGATTCCCGTCCGGCACGCGAGCGGATTCCGGAACCGATCGTTTTTCTTTCGACCCGATGGCACGCACGACCATCAAGACAAATTGCAGATGACGCGTTTCGAGAACGAGCGCTGGCATATTTCCGGGGGCGACGTCGCGCGCGTCTTCGAAACCGAGTTCGGAACGATCGGTATTGCGATTTGCTACGACGGCGAATTTCCGCTCATCGCGCGCGCGCAAGTCGAGGCGGGGGCGACGCTCATACTCATGCCGAGTTGTACGGATACCCTTGCGGGATATCATCGCGTGCGCATCGGCGCACGCGCGCGCGCACTCGAAAATCAATGCTACGTCGTTCAGGCATCGACGGTCGGGCTCGCGCCGTGGTCCGAAGCCGTCGATGTCAACGTCGGTGCGGCCGGGATCTTCACGCCGGTCGATTACGGCTATCCCGACGACGGAATTCTCGCTTCGGGCGAACTCGATCGCCCCGGTTGGGTGTATGGCGATCTGGATTGTTCGACCGTCGCCCGCGTGCGTTTAGAAGGTCAGGTCTTTAACCATCGCGATTGGTCTCGGCAAACGCTTTTCGGGTCGTAGGATGGTCGGCTGCGAAGGCGACGCGATTCTTGCCCAAGCGTTTCGCCGTGTAGAGCGCTTCGTCGGCGCGCCCGACGAGCATGGTCGCGGTCGTCGCGTCGTGGGGGTAGATCGAAACACCGACGCTCGCACGGACCTGATGTGCAGCATCCGTGTTCCCGAGCGGCGCGCGCATCGATGCGACGAGACGCTCCGCGAGTTCGGCTGCCTCATTGCGATGATGGACTTCGCGTTGCAGAACGACGAATTCATCGCCACCGAGGCGTGCGACGGTATCGCCCGCGCGAATCGCGTCCCCGAGACGTTCGCTCGCGTAGCGTAAAACATCGTCGCCCGCGAGATGACCGTAGACGTCGTTGACGGCTTTAAAGCCATCGAGATCGAGGTAGTGCACCGCGAACCCGGTGGCGCCGTGCTCCGCATCTGAGATGGCATGTGCGAGGCGTTCGTTGAAAAGCGCGCGATTGGGAAGCGACGTGAGCGTATCGTGAAACGCGAGCGCATCGAGTCGCTCGCGTTGGTCTTGGCGTTCGATCGCGGATCCGACGAGCGCGCCGATGAGGCGGACGAACTCACGATCGTTGGGGGAGAAGGCTTCGTCGCGCGGGGCTTGGCTCGCAAACCCAATCGCCCCAAATTTCCGATTGTCAACGGAGATCGGTGCGACGACAAACGAGGCATACGGTGCGAAGATATCCTTCGCTCTCGGTGAGGCGTCGGGGGCGTGCACATCGTCGCTGACCACGACGTCGCCGCTCAGAAATGCCTTCGCGAAACGCGTTTCGGCCAAAGGAAAGCTCGTGCCGATGACTTCGCGGAAACGTAAACCCGCAAGATTGGTCAGCGTCAACATGTCGTCATGGATCGAGAAGACGAATCCGTGATCGGCGCCGAAACTCGAACGACCGAGTTCGAGCGCCGCGTCGATCTGGGCGTTTGCGTCCTCGCCGTGTGATGCTGCAATCGCATAGAGCGCGCGCGTGCGCATCGCTTGTCGTGCGAAGATGTCGGTCGCGCGACGTTCCTGGGTCGCGTCGCGCAAGGTGATGACCCACGAGGCGACCGGACCATCGAGATCGGCGTGGATGGGCCGCGACCGCATTTCGATATCACGCGGTGTTCCGTCGGCGGCATGCAAAACGAACGATGCGTCGTGAGAGGCGTGTTCGAAAAGCTTCGCGCGGAGATCGGCAAGGCGCGATCGTTCATCGTCCGTGAGTTCCACGTCGTCCGACTCGCGCGCGATGAGCTCGTCTGCGGTAAAACCGAAGAGCGTCGTAAAGGCCACGTTGACGTAGGCGAGGGGCGCGTGCCCGCGGGAGGCAGGCAAATGGATGACGATCGGCTCGGCGGCCGATTCGACGGCCGCGGCGAGTGCCTCCAGGCGCGTCTGTTCCGCTCGGGGGACGATCGTGCGCGACGTAATGAGCGCCATCGCGGCGGTGCGGACGAGTGCGAGGGCGTCGCGTTGCGGTGTCGTAAGCGTTCGTGGTCGTAGATCGAAAACGCAGATCGTGCCGATCGCATGTCCGACGGAATCGACGAGCGGCAACCCCGCGTAAAATCGGATATTGGGCTCGCCGCACACGAACGGATTTGCGGCAAATCGCGGATCCTTCGTCGTATCGGAGATCTCCACGAGTTCGGTTTGCTGGATCGTCGAATTGCAAAACGTGTCTTTGCGGGGCAAGCTCTGCCCGATCGGGAGACCGATCGCGGCCTTGGTCCACTGACGTGTTCGGTCCATCAACGAGATCGTCGCCATCGGAGCGTCGCAGATGTGCGCCGCGAGCGCAACGAGCGCATCGAAGCCCGCCTCCGGGGCCGTATCGAGAATTTCATATCGTGCGAGCGCATCGACGCGCGCGGTTTCTTGCCGATCGGATCGGGGCGTCGTCGACGCCAATTCCGATGCCTCGTGTACCACATCACTTGTATCGGCAGAGAATCGGTCCCCTTGAGCGCGGGCGAACGTCCACTTCCGGCACGGGAATGACTGGCCGAGAACGCGCAGTTTGGGCCGATGATCCCGCTCGACTTCCCCCGCCCAAGCGACGACGCCGATCCCGCCGAAACGCGCGAGTGGCTCGATGCGCTTCGGGGCGTGATCGAAACCGCGGGTCCGGAGCGCGCCCGATTTTTGCTGCGCTCGCTCGATCTCGATGCCGGACGGCTCGGGCTTGACCCCTCGAGCGCGCCAGCAGCGTATCGCAATACGATTCCGCTCGAACGCCAGGGGCCGTATCCGGGAGATGTCGCGATCGAAAAGCGCATCGCGTCGTTCGTGCGCTGGAACGCGCTCGCGATGGTCGTGCGGGCCAACGCCGCCTACGGCGATCTCGGTGGGCACATCGCGAGCTACGCATCGGCAGCCGAGATCTTCGAAACGGGATTCAACCATTTCTTCCGCGCCTCGTATGGCGAACGCCCGGGCGACCTCGTTTTCTTTCAGCCGCATTCGGCGCCGGGTGTGTATGCGCGCGCCTTTCTCGAAGGGCGTATCGACGAGGCGAAACTCGCAAATTTCCGACGCGAACTCGGCGGCAACGGGCTCTCATCGTATCCGCACCCGTGGCTCATGCCGGATTTCTGGCAATTTCCGACGGGCTCGATGGGCATCGGCCCGATCACCGCGATCTATCACGCGCGTTTCATGCGCTACCTCGGGCACCGTGGGCTCGCCGATACGACGGAGCGCCACGTGTGGGGCGTCTTCGGGGATGGCGAGATGGACGAGCCCGAATCCATCGGCGGTCTCACGCTCGCCGCGCGGGAGCGGCTCGATAATCTCACGTTCGTCATCAATTGCAACTTGCAACGCCTCGACGGCCCGGTGCGCGGAAATGGTCGCATCATCGACGAGCTCGAGTCACTCTTCGTGGGCGCAGGTTGGAACGTCATCAAGGTGCTTTGGGGCTCGCAATGGGACGCGCTCTTCGCGCGCGATACCGAGAACATCTTGCTTCGCAAGTTTGCCGAGACGGTCGATGGCGCGTACCAAACGCTCGGCGCGAACGACGGTTCGTACAACCGCGAGCATTTCTTCGATCGCGATCCCGAACTCGCGGCGTTGACGCGGAGCATGAGCGCGGCGGATATCGAAGCGCTCGACCGCGGTGGCCACGACGTGCGGAAGTTACATGCAGCCTTCGCGGCCGCGCGCGCGCATCGCGAACGCCCGACGGTCGTGCTCGTTAAAACCAAGAAGGGGTATGGCATCGCGCGCGCCGAGTCGTCGATGACGGCGCACCAACATAAGAAGCTCGATCTCGACGGCTTGCGCGATATGCGCGATCGCTTCGCGCTTCCACTCTCCGACGACGATCTTGCCGAGATGCGCTTCATACGGCCCACGCCCGAGAGCGCCGAAGGACGCTATCTTCGCGCGCGACGCGACGACCTCGGCGGCTATCTCCCCACTCGTCGCACGACGGCCGCGCCGCTCGCGATTCCGCCGGTCGCGTCGTACGCGGCTTTCGCACTCGCTGGGAGCGCGAGTCCGATGTCGACGACGATGGCCTTCGTCCGCATGCTCACCGGACTCATTCGCGATCCGGAGCTCGGGAAATTCGTCGTCCCGATCGTCGCGGATGAAGCGCGCACGTTCGGCATGGATAATCTCTTCCGACAAGTCGGCATCTATGCGCCCTTCGGACAACTCTACGAACCGCAAGACGCGGAATCCATGCTCTATTATCGTGAAGCCAAAGACGGGCAACTTTTAGAGGAAGGCATCACGGAGGCGGGTGCGCTGTCATCGTGGATCGCGGCGGCAACGTCGTACAGCGTGCACGGCGTCGCGACGTTGCCGTTCTATATCTACTATTCGATGTTCGGCTTCCAGCGCGTCGGCGATCTCATTTGGGCAGCCGCCGATCAACGTTCGCGCGGATTCCTCATCGGTGCGACCGCGGGGCGCACGACGCTCGGCGGCGAGGGGCTCCAGCACCAGGACGGCTCGAGCCACGTCGTCGCGGCGACCGTGCCCAACTGCCGCGCGTACGATCCGGCGTACGCCTACGAACTCGCGGTCATCGTCGATCGTGGCGCGCGCGCGATGTGCGAAGCGAGCGAAGATGTTTTTTACTACATTACCGTAGCAAATGAAAATTACGCCCAGCCCGCAATGCCGCCGGATGTCGAAGATGCGATCGTGCGCGGCCTCTATCGCGTCGCACGCAACGGAGACGGTGACGCACGCGTGAGACTCGTGGGCTCAGGCCCTATCCTGCGCGAAGCGCTTGCGGCGGGCGAGGTGCTCGCGCGCGAGTTCGGGATTACAAACGACGTGTTTAGCGCGACGAGTTACACCGAACTCGATCGTGATGCACGCGCCTGCGAACGCTGGAACGCGCGTCATCCGCATGCGGAGCCGCGCGTCCCGCACGTGCGTGCGTTGCTCGGTGGCGACGCGCCCGTGATTGCCGCAAGCGACTACGTGCGCGCCTACGTCGCGCCGATCGCGCTGCATCTCGACGCGCCGTTCGTCGCGCTCGGCACCGATGGATTCGGCCGAAGCGATACGCGAGCGGATTTGCGTTCGTTTTTCGAAGTCGACGGGAACGCGATTGCGTATGCGGCGCTTACCGCACTCGCGCGCGGTGGCACGGTCGCGCGCGAAACCCTTGCCGATGCTGCGACGCGTTTGGGGATCGATGTCGTGGCCGAACCACCGTGGACGCGCTGAGCGGGATGCGGGTTTACGAGCGGCGGCAGGTCTCACTCTGGAACGTGTTCCACGCTTCGCCGAAGCGACGCTGATACTCGTGGCGGAATGCGTTCGCGCCGAGCGTCGTGTAGACCATGCGCTCGGGAACGCGTCGCGGACCGCGAAGAACGGTTTCGTCGAAGACCCACGTGCGGTCGAGCCACGGCGTCGCGACACCGGTGGACGCATTGTCTTGTATCAGCGTCGTCCAGCGTTTGGTCTTTGGATCGAATGCGAAGGACTGCGCGATGGTAAGCGGCTTGCGTCCGGTGACGAACTCTGTTCGCAACCTCACGACGTCGCCTGCGCGCGTGAACGTGAGCTTGTTCGGCAGACCCGCAGTGCTGAGACATCCCCAGTGACCGATCAGCGAGAATGCGCGATCGCGGCTTCCGTGAATAGGCGCTGTCACGCCGAGGAATGTCGGTAACGCTGTCGGGCTCGGTACCGACGTTGGTGTCGGTTCCGGCGTCGGTTGCAACGTCGGCTCCGAGGTCGCTTTTGGCGTAGGAATGAGCGTGGGCTCGGGCATCGGTTTCCGTGTCGGGCGCGGAGTAGGCGTGGGGTTGGGTGTGGGAATGAGCGTTGGCATGGGAGTTGGTGTCAGGCTCGGTACGGAGGCCTGCATTTGCGCGGTCGCCAGATGGTGTTGCGCGGCGCGAACTCCGCGGTCCAGATTCTCGCCCGACGGTTTGCGCACGAATACGGTACGGCCACGTGCGTCGGGTAGGCAGAAATATGAGGTGTCGTCTTGCCAACCCGAACGCACGTTGCGCTGAAGCGTGCGACGGAATCCGTCGCCGAGGAATGCGTAGATGATGCGTATGCGAACCGACTTGCTATGAACGGAACGCGTTCCGGTAAACGTCCACCTTCCGCCGCTCGGTGGGTTTGCGGTCAATGCCATGCCCTCAAAATCGTCGTTCGCGGGAACATCGAGATGCCACGTGCGAAGCGCTCGATCGAAGACGAACGTCTCGACTACCGCGCCGAGTGCCCCCTTCGCCGTTTGCTCGTCGTTTTCGAGTATGATCGCCCCGTTGCGACCGCGAGTATACCGTTCGGTCGCAACGCTGCCGGGAGCGATGCCGCTACAATTCCAATTCCCATGCAACTTTGCGATGTCGTGAACGGGTGTCGCCGCGAGACCGACCGCGAGTGTCGCGGCACTTGCGGCAACGCACGAGCTAACCCGAGTAAACCGTCCCAATGCCGCCATGCGATGGCTCTCTTAGGCATCGAGATCGAAGAAACCGACTAGAGATCGATGCCGTGATCGCGTGCGTAGGCGCGGAGCGGCCCCGCGATCGTTTCGCCCTCCGGAAGTTGCCAGCCCGGAAGGGGCAACGCGAGCGGCTTTTCGGCTTTTGCCGTGCCGGCGAACGGATCGTCACCGGGCGGAAAGCGAACGGGCCACGGAACCGATTCGCGCTCGTACGTGCCATCGGAAAAACGCACGTTACAGATGACGTAATAGTAATCGAACGCATCCGCCGTCCACGATTTGATGGGATCGCACAGGCCGCGATGCGAGCGACCACCCGTCTCGAAGCCACTCGCGCTATAGCCATGATGGACGGGTGGCGCGAGCGGTGCCGCCGCAACGACGAGCGGATCGCGCCCGCGGCGATCAGCGGCGATTGCATCGCCGAGCGAACGCTCGATCGCCGCGATCTGCGCGTCGTCGAAACGCGGGCGGTTCGGCACGTCGGGCGGAGCATTGGGAACGATCTTCGCGAGTTCGTGCGGTACCGTACGAACTCGTGGGATGGGTCGTTCGGGTACGAGCTGTTGCGGCGCGCGAACCACGCGCGGCCGAACGATCGCCGGCAACGCGATCGATGGTACGAGCAGTTTGCGCACCGGGCGCACGATGGTGCGCGGCGTCGGTATCGCGGTCGGTATCGGCGTTGGTGTCGGGCGCGCGCGTGGACGCTCGATGCGCAAACGCGCGACGGTGACGATTTCGCGCGGGGTCGCGCGTGGGCGCGGGACGAAGTCGCGCGGATCGACGCGTGCAAAAATCGCGAACGCGATGATGTGTACGAGGATCGAGAGGGCGATTGCGACGCGTCGACGGACGCGCGAACCGGAAATCGGGGCGCTCACCCGAAGGGTCCCGCGTGCCACACGACATCGAACGCATCACGCACCTCGGCGACGGCATCGTGCAGATCCGCCTGCCGATGGCGGGCAATCCCTTGCGCTACATCAACGGCTATCTGCTCGAGGACGACGACGGCTACACGCTCGTCGATTGCGGCTGGAAAGCCGACGACGTCCTTGCGGCGCTCCACGAAGCGCTCGACCTCTGCGGGGTCCGATTCGGCGATATCGCGCGCGTCGCGATTACGCACGCACATTTCGATCACTATGGGCTCGCCGGAACGTTGCAACGTGCGGGTTTGCCGCAGTTGCTCATGCATCGTTTGGACTGGCATTTCGCCCAACTCTTGCTGAGCGATCCCGTCCTGGTGGATCGTGCGGCCGACGCTTGGATCGCGCGCAACGGGCTCGTGCTCGATGAATCGCTCGAAGACGACGTGCATTATCGCCGGACCGAACTCGCGCCGCCGACGCGCGAACTCGAAGACGGCGACCGTATCGGTCGCCTGCACGCGGTGTGGACGCCCGGCCATACGCCGGGGCATCTCTGCTTTCTCGATGCGAGAAGTGGCAAGTTGCTCGTGGGCGATCATATCCTCGATCCGATCACACCGCACGTTGGCGTGTGGGGCGATCGCGGCGACGATCCCCTGGGTGCCTACGTCGCGAGTTTGCAAAAGGTTGCGATGCTGGCAACTTCGGGTGCGTTGCCAGCGCATGGCGAACCCTTCGATCACCTGGTCCGACGGACGGACGAATTGCTCGCACACGAAGCCGAGCGCGAGGCGCATGTGATCGCGGCGCTCGAGGGCGGTGCGACGAGTGCGACCGATGTCGCGCGCGCGCTTCCGTGGACCCGACGCAATCGCCGCTTCGACGAACTCGAGCCCGCACATCGACAATTTGCGGTCGCGGAAACACTCGCTCATCTCGAACATCTGCGTGCGCGAACACGCGCCATTCGCGATCAGGCGACGGAGCCGTATGCCTACGCGCTCGTCTAGGCGCGTGCGTGTCGGCGCGTCGATCATGGCGGCCTTTGCGTTCGCCGCGTTCCTCGCGAGTCCGGGTCGTGCGCGAGCGCAGCCGATCCCGTCGACGCCATCGCCCGCACCGAGCCCGTCTCCACAAGCGAGCGAATCTGCGACCCCGACGGCAACACCGTCCGTATCGCCGTCGCCCTCGCCCTCGCCCTCACCGTCGCCAACGTCGTCGACACTCGCACCGCGCCCGATTCGTCTCGATCGTGTTCGAGTCGGCATCGTGCCTGGTGGTTCGCTCGCGATCAACGTCGCCGGTGGCGTGGGCGCGTTCGTCGCACGCAGTTCGACGTCCAGCGTCGATGCGTCGTACGACGCGATAGCGCATCGTTTGGTGTTGCACGCGCGCGTTCCCGGAACCGCAACGGTCGCACTCGTCGATGGCGTTGGTGATGTCGCGAGTGTCGACGTCCTCGTCGCGCCACCGGCGGGCTTCGTGCCCGACATGGTGACGGTCAATCTCGGTGGAAACGTCTCGCCCGCCTACGCGATCGCGCGGGCCAACGACGAGATCGCGCGCCAGGCACAGCTGCAACCGAAAACGACGATCGAGGTCCACGGTATCGCGATCCCCGCGACGGTGCATCCCGGCGATCGGCTCGACGTTTCGGCGCGCGTGCGTATCGATGGTGGCGGTGTCTTCGTCGACGCGCTCGGAACGACGACCGTGCATCTGCGCGTGGATGCCTACCCGCGCATCGACCCAACGCTACTGCTCTACAGTGACGATCCCGAACGGCTCGACGCCGCAGCCGACGGCGTGGTGTATCGCGCGACGATCGATGCGGCACATCCCGCGCGCGCGTACGTGTATCACGTCTCCGATACGCCCGCGCGTCGATTATATCTCGTGCTGCAGAGCGCGACGGGACCCGCGCGCGTGCAACTCCTCGGCTATACGGCAGGCCCGGAGAATGCCTTCAGTTTCGTCGGACACCGCTCGACGGTGCAGTATCTGCTCGAGCGCGGCGCGCAAGAAAGCGTCGTCCTCGACGTCGCGCCGGAAGCGCCGCTCGTCCTTCCCCTGGGCGGTCGCGCGATGCGCGCGGGCGATCTGGTCGCTGCGATCTTCGATATGCGTATCGCGCAAGGCGATACGCTGAGCGCGAGCGTTATCGCGGTGAGTGGCGACCGGAGCCCGCTCGAAGTGCTCGGCGCGCCCGAAGCGAGCGGCGACGGCCACGGTCGGCGCGGTGAGTTCTCGCTCGTCGATGTTCCGCCACTCGCACTCGCGTATGGCGTGGGCTCGCCCGACACGCTGCCGTTCTCGGTCGGCTCGCCGACGATTGCGAACGCGCGCCCGAATGGCCGTGCGCTCGGCGGCGATTACGGCGTGCTTCGCGAAATCGCTTTACAACTCAATAATCCGACCACCGCACCCGCTACCGTCTATTTTTACGAGACTCCCGCGGGCGGTAACGCCACGACCACCATGTGGTTCACGGGCGACGCCATACCGACGGAGATCCCTTGTGTTCGCGGTGGTCCGAATCGGTATGCGATCAAATCATTCGATCTCGCCCCGAGCGAAACGCGCGTCGTCACGGGTGAATACATGACCGACGGAACGTCGTATTT
>JAYTXC010000045.1:0-4530 GCA_043743145.1 Rhodospirillales bacterium | reverse complement strand
ACGAATCTATCGACCGACGCGGTGGTTTTCCCGCCGCGCCGTACCGCGCATGCCAATCGCGATGGCGACTCGAATCCTAGCGGCCGTGAAACGTACCGCGGGACCTTTCGGGAGCGAGGAGCGAGCAAACGTGCGAACCGTCTACACCACGTCGACGCGACGGCACATTCTCGACCTGCTCAAAAGCGAGAAGCGATACCTCACGGCAAACGTGATCTACAAGCTTCTGCGGGCCGATCATCCGAAAATTGCGCTCTCCACGATCTACCGCACGCTCGATCTCCTTTTGGAGATGGGCGCGGTTTCGAGCCGTCCCGAGGGCACGGGCGAAACGTCGTACGTCTTTTGCACCGAGGAACACCATCACCACGCGATCTGCACGACGTGTGGCCACGTCGATGAAGTCGATTGTGGTGCGATGGATCAGTTTCGGGCAGCCCTTCTCGCGCAACAGGCGTTCAAGCTCGACGATCATTCCGTCGAATTCTACGGGCGATGCGCACGCTGCCAATAAGTGCGCAGTCGGACCGCGAGCGATCACGCCATGGGCGGGAGGAATGATGTTGCCTTGCGGTCATTCCTATCGAACGAAACTTTAACCAACTTTTAATTTGATTCGATAGGAGACACACGTGCTTCTGAGATCGATCACTGTCGCATTGAGCCTCGTCGGGCTCGTCGCACTCGCCGGTTGTTCGGGCGGGGCGCGAAGTACGTCGCCGATTCCGGGTGCTCCACCCGGTGGATCGCGACTGACCCCACACGCAATCGCCGGCCTCGCGGTCGCGCGAGACGGCGTCATTCCGGGGCGTATCGAGATCGGCTACATCGCCGACAACATCGAAAATGCCGGGCAGATCGATTCCGAGCTCGTCGGGAGTAGCGTCGACAGCAATAATCGCGACATCCGCGTTCTTACGATCAACGTCAAACCGGGCGACGAAGCGAAAACGATTGCCCGTCTCGCGCGCAATCGAAGCGTTCGTTTCGTCGCACAAGATCGCTTCGCGCACGCACTCGCCGTACCGAACGATCCGAGCTTTGCGCAACAATACAGCCTTAAAATCACACAGTGGGATTTTGCTTATTCCCTCAATCCGTCGCTCGGCGGGCTCGCTTCGACGGTCATCGCGATCGTAGATACGGGAATCCAACTCGATCATCCCGATCTTGCGGGGAAACTCGTTGCGGGAACGTCGTTCGTTACGGGCGCGTCCACGGCAACCGACGATAACGGTCACGGGACACATTGCGCCGGCATCGCGGCGGCTCTTACCAATAACGGCATCGGTATCGCGGGGACCAATCCGCTTGCCATGTTGATGCCGGTCAAAGTGCTCGATCGTGCCGGAAGTGGTTCGTTTTCGAACGTTGCAAACGGCGTCACGTACGCTGCGAATAATGGCGCGAAGATCATCAGCATGTCGCTTGGCTGCACGGCGCCGTGTAGCGATCCCGCAACATCGTCGGCGATTGCGTACGCGAAGAGCAAGGGCGTCCTCGTCGTCGTCGCCGCTGGAAACGACGGTGGGGCCGTTGGGTTTCCGGGAAGCGATCCGAATTCGATGGCGGTTGCCGCGAGCGATTCGACCGACTCCATTGCGTTCTTTTCGAACTTCGGACCGCAAGTCTCCGTGGCTGCGCCTGGCGTCGATATTCTTTCGACGTACATCCCGAGTACGTACGCGCTCTTGAGCGGAACCTCGATGTCGACGCCGATGGTCGCGGGCCTCGCGGGGCTCCTCGTTAACGCCACGAGCACGCCCGCAACGATTCGCTCGCAAATCGAAGCGACCGCAGATAGAGTCGGCACGACACCGTACGTCGGTGGCCGTAACGATAACTACGGCTTCGGTCGGATCAACGTTGCGCGTGCGGTCGGTGCGATCGGTGGGCCGACGCCTGCACCGACTGCGGCTCCCACCGCAACGCCAGCCCCGGGACCTATCGTGACGCCGGCGCCGACGCCGATTCCATGCTTCGATGGAGACTGCTAAACTTCGTTAGCACCAAAGAACGACGGAGCGCGGAAAACGCTCCGTCTTTTTTAATGCGTAAAGTGTCGTTCGGCGATCGGGAGCGGCGGTATCGAGCGTACCGTGCCGCCGACCGTCATAGCCGTCGACGTCGGAACATGAGACCATGTCTCCGCAAAGGTCACGAATCCACAAGCGGGTACGCGTACGGTCGCGAGGACGGATGCGAACATCCGGCCAGTAAGTGAGTTCCACGCCATCGTCCCTGCGCCGTCTCGCACGACGAGTGCGACGCGTGCGGCGCTCGTAAAATGAAGCGGAACGTCGAGTTCTCCGTGATTGCGCACGGTCACCGTGAACTCGAGGTCCGAGCCGACGGTGCGTACCGTCAGTCGTGCCTCGAGCGTCACGGCAGAAGCTCGAGCGGGCGCACCCGCAACGATGACGGCCATGCTCGAGACCAGAAACGCCGTTCGATCCATGGGAGAATCATACCGTACCGCGTTACTTCTTAAGCCGACGCTTATCGAATTTCGGTGGACCGTTCCGACGAAACGGTGTGGGCGCACGGCGCTCGGGTCGCGCTTTCGAGCCGTGTTGGAGGAGCGCGTCGTGAATGTCATCGTCGGTACGCTCGCGCACGCGGACGATCGCGGCACTGTTGACGTACACGTCGGGAAATCGCTGTGCGAGCCAGAGATAGAGTGTCGCGAGACGCGACCGATCTTCGAAGAGCAAGAGCCGGTCGCGTGCGACGAGGCCCGTAAGCAGCTCCGTGCCCTCGACGCGGCCTTCGCTTGCGTGGCGATCGCCC
The DNA here is from genome assembly GCA_043743145.1 of Rhodospirillales bacterium. Lineage (GTDB taxonomy): Bacteria > Vulcanimicrobiota > Vulcanimicrobiia > Vulcanimicrobiales > Vulcanimicrobiaceae > JANYGA01. The sequence continues at coordinate 1,740 of JAYTXC010000045.1, read as the reverse complement.
CAGCGTGCGAGGACGCCGAGCGAGTTGCCGCGCGTCGTGACTGGCGCGCGCGAATACGTGTTGCGTACCGAAAGCGGGAGTTCGAGAAACCGATCGGACTGTTCGAGTGCGATCGCAACCTCGATGGTATCGGTGAGGTCGGCGATGCGCACGCTTGCATCTTCGCCGCGTAAGACGCGCGTCTGAAAGAATTGCATGAGACGACTCACGCGCGTCGTGCCGATGATGGCGGCGAGACGGCGCAGGTGTTCGTCGGTTGGCGAGATCCACAGCGGTGGTTCGGAAGGCGGCGGATCGAAGCGCGCGAGGCTCTCGCGAATGAGCGGCACGGCGCGCGGATCGATCGCGGTGACCTGCCCTTCCTCGTGAATGCCGTAGCGGCCGGCGCGCCCGGCAATCTGGCGAATCTCCGGCGGCGAGAGCAAGCGCATCGCGGTACCGTCGTATTTTTCGACCGCGGCAAAGATTAAGCGGCGGATCGGAAGATTTAGTCCTAAACCGATGGCATCGGTCGCGACCAAAATTGCGGCTTCCCCCGACCGAAAGCGTTCGGCCTCGCGGCGACGCACGGCGGGCGAGAGCGAGCCGTAAATCGCGGCCGTACTGCGACCGTTTCGCGAGATCTGGCCCTGCAGTTCCACGACGGCGTTTCGCGAGAACGCGACCACGGCGTCGCCCGCGCGCAACTCCATCAGCGGTAACGCATCGACGACGTGCAGCGGGTTCTTTCGCTCGAAACGTCGCTCGGCGAGCGTGACGCCCAAACGCTCCGCGAGCCGACGCGCGGCGTGCAGACCGTCTTCGGAGCCACAGAGCACGACGTGCTTTGCGGGAACGGCCGCGATCGCAAGCGTCCACGCCCAGCCGCGCTGTTCGTCTTGCAACATGTGCGCTTCATCGACGACGGCCACATCGATCTCGCGTTTGAGATCGACCATCTCGACCGTCGAACTCACGTGCTGCGAATCGGGGAGGAGCACGCGCTCTTCACCCGTTACGAGCGACGTTGGGACGCCGAGTTCGTTGAGGCGCTCGTGCACTTCGAGCGCGAGCAATCGCAGCGGTGCGAGATATGCGCCGCTTTCGGCTTCGCGCAAGAGCTCGATTGCGGCGTGCGTCTTGCCGGAGTTCGTCGGGCCGACGAAATATTCGAACGTCCGCGTCGCGTGCGTGAAGCCCTCGATGTAGAAGCGCAGGCCGAGGTCGGCTTCGACGCGTTCGTCGATCCGTGTGTTTTCGAGATCCTGATAGATACGCACGACACCGCGCCGCGCATCCTCGATCGCGGTGAAGAACGACGCACTTTCGAAGACGTGTTTTTTCTCGACGTCGTCGGGCGCGGTGAGAATTTTCGCAGCGGCACGTTCGATCGCATGGACGAAACGTCCGACGGTGGGATCGACGAGTGGCGCGACGGCCGCTTCGCCCGCATCTTTCGTCGGTTCGCTCGGCATGTCGACCGTGACGCGTCCACGCACGACGACCGTGCGGTTGCCGAAGCGGAATTCACGTACGATGCGTATCTCGGCCGTTTCGCGGCCAATGAGTTTCCAGCCGAGCGGCGCGACGAGCTTTTTGAAACGCGAGCGCTCTTTGCGTTCGTCACCCGCAGGATCGGGCGCGGTCTCCGGTTCCGCGATATCGAGGGCGTCCGAAGGCGACACGTCGAGGTTCATCGTCGCAGGGCGTTCGCCATCGCGCCCGCCGAGGCATACCGGATGCGCCGCACGCATGCAACGC
>JAYTXC010000044.1:0-10165 GCA_043743145.1 Rhodospirillales bacterium | reverse complement strand
CCGCCGGGCGCCCGGCGACGCCGATCCTTCGCTCCTGAAGCGAATCGACGACACGTCCCTGCGCACGAAGCTCGTGGAAACCGGCATCGCCCAGGGCTTGCAATCGCCCAAGGGCCCGCAAAAAATCGCTTCGATCGTGCGCATCTATCCCGATTTCGACGCGCCGGGCAAAGTGTCGTCCGCGGGCAAGCCGAAGAATAGCGCGCTGCCACTCGCGTCGCAACGGGGGCTTCCCAGCATCGATGAAATGGAAATCCTCATCGAGCGGATTCGCTCGGTCGAAAGCGACGTCGCTCGCGATCTCTCGGCCGAAGCCGACGAACGCGTCGCCCATCTCAAACGCGCGCTCGTCGATCTCGATGGCGACGAACTCGAAGACACGTATCGCGAGCTTGGCGCAGCGCTCGAACGCAAACGTGCCCTCGTCTCACAAGTTCGCTATGAGACATTTCGCCGCATCGAAAGCGATGCGAGTTTTCCCGAGCGCGCCTACCTGCGGCTCCTCCGCCGCTAACGCCCTCGAAGCCGACTCACACCTCGAAGAATGAAATTTGCCGTATCGGTTCTTCGGTAATCGACGCGACCCGCACGCCGAGTAGCCGCACCGCCGCACCATCGAGATGGGCGCGTTCGAGGCAATGCAATGCCGCCGATGCGATCGTCGCAGCGTCGTCCGTCGCAACGGCGACGGTCGTCTGACGCCCCGTAATCGTAAAGTTCGATAGTTTGATTTTCACGCCGATCGTCGCACCACGTAATCCGTACGTGCGGAGGCGTTGCGAAACTTCGACGCTGAGCTCGCGCACGTTCTCGCGCAGCACCTCGGGATCGCGCACGTCGAATTCGAACGTCGATTCACTCGAGACCGAACGCGTCTCACGACCCGACTCGACCGCGCGCGTGTCATTCCCACGCGCCATCTCGCGCACGGCCCGCCCGCCGCGTCCGAAAAGCGCGAAAGCGAGATCGTCGGAGAGGTCCGCGATCTCTCCGATCGTCGCGATGTTGCGCTGCGCGAGACGTGCCTGTGTTTTGGGACCGATGCCCCACAACCGCCCGACGGGCATCGGCGCGAGATACGCGCGCTCGTCGCCCGGAACGATCGCCTGCAAGCCGTCGGGCTTCGCGGCATCGCTCGCGATCTTCGCGACGAGTTTCTGCGACGCCACACCCGCACTCGCCGTGAGCCCGATCTCCGATCGAATCGCCGCGCGCACGGCATGCGCGTAGGCGACCGCCTCATCGAAATCGTCGGTTCCAATTTCGACGTACGCTTCGTCGAGTGAGAGCGCCTCGATCGCGCGTGCACCGCGCTCGTAAATCGCGAAGACTTGCGCCGAAAGCTCTTTGTAGCGTGGAAAATTCGGCGGCGCGACGACGAGATGCGGGCAGAGTGTTTTCGCTTTGAAGAGCGGCATGGCGGAGCGTACACCAAACGGCCGCGCTTCGTACGATGCCGTTAGCACGACCGAGCGCCGACTATCACCCGAGATCGCGAGCGGCTTCCCGCGCAAGCTCGGATCGTCGAGTTGTGCGACGCTTGCGTAAAACGCATCGAGGTCGAAGTGCGCTACCATTCGTGGTTCGACACGCCTACGTCGCGCGGCGCCGATCGACCTCGACGAACGTCGCGAGCAACCCCGCACCCGCAATTGCGAGCGCGAGCAAGATGTCGCTCCACGCCTGCGGCCAAAGCACGCTGCCGTCGACCGCAAAAATATTCGTCGCGAATGCCGTGCCGTTGAGCCCGAGTTGCGATACCGCGGCGGCCATCGCGAAACCGATGACGAGCGCGCACACCGCGGCGACGATCGTCCGGCGTGAAAACGCACTCGCGGCGAAGACGACACCGAGAAACGCGAGCGCGTTCGTCCACGCGACGACCGAGGCCGCGATCATCGGGAGTGTGGGGAACGTCTGACCTTTCACGATCGAGAGTGCCGCGAGCACGCCGAGACTCGCAAACGTCACGAGAAAGAGCCACGCCGCGATCACGCAAAACTTCACGACCACGATGCTGCGCAGTGAGATCGACGACGTGTACAGGAGTGGCAACGTCTTCTCCTCGCGCTCGCCCGCAATCGCGCCCGCACCCGCGATGAGCGCGAGCAGACTCAAGATATGCGAGAGATTACTCGCGAGCCAATCCGACTCGACGAAGTAGGCATACGATCGAAAATTTCGTAGAATGCTCTGCGCGTTTTCGTTGAGTGGATTCGCAATCGCACGTTGGAGCGAGAACGAAAAGAAGAACGGCATCGCCGCCGTGACCAGGAGAACGAGCGCGAAACCGATGGCGAGAAGCGGTTTACGCGCGACATATTCTTTGCGCGAGAGTTCGCGAATCACAGCAACGCCGGATCGAAGGTGACCGCATCGATCGCTTCGGGCATGCCTGCGAGCGGGTGCGTGACGCTGACGCCATACGTCACGATCGCATGGGGAACGAGGTCGATCGCGCGCTCGAGCAACGCGCGGCAGCGTTCTTCATCGAACTCTTCGGCATTCTCGACTACGAGCACGGCGGGTTCGCTCGCGAGTGCGAGCGCGAGCACGAGCGCGCGCTGAAATGCGCGCTTCATCCGGCGAATTTCGAAGCGTTCGTCGAGCCCCGTAAGCGCGAGTTGCTCGCGTAACCGCACGTCGTTCCACCGGACGTGGAGCGTTGCATAAAAGCGCATTGCATCGGCGATGCGCATCGATGGATATGCGCGAAATTCTCGGCCGCAATACGCGAGGCCCGGCATCGCCGCGGGATCGGCCGGCGCCCCTTCGGGTGTGAGGCCGAACCGCGTTCGCAAACGTTTGCAGTACGCTTCGGAAGCGTCTGCAAGCGCGACACGATCGAACGTTGCCATCGCGCTCAACCGACCGCGCCTTCGAAGATCATGCGGATCGAGGCCATGTTGCGCACGTCGTCGGCTTCATCGCCCGGCGTCTCGAGGATCGCCGTCTTACCACGTAATTCGGGATGGGCGGCGAGCGCGCGAAAACCCGCGAAGCCGATGTTGCCCTCGCCGATGTGCCAGTGCCGATCCTTGTGCGCGCCGAGCGGAATCTGCGTATCGTTAAAATGGAACATCTTCACGCGGTCGAGCGTGACGGTCGATTCAGCGAGTGTGACGAAGCGCTCCACGCCATCCCGCGAATCGATATCGTAGCCCGCCGCCCACGAGTGCGCCGTGTCGAGACAGATGCCGAGTTGCGGATGGCCGACGGCTCTGACGAACGCCCCGAGCTCTTCGAGCGTCCCGCCGCAAAGTTGTCCCGCGCCCGCGGAATTTTCGAGAACGAGCGCGACGCCAGGTGCGATACCTTCGAGCGCCGCTTCGAGAAGCAGCACGACGGATGCGAAGCCTTCGCTACGATCGCGCTTCCCGTACGATCCGAGATGCGTGTTGACAAAATCGATGCCGCCCGCCGCCGCGACGGCGAGATCGTTGCGCAAGAGCCCGAGCGAACCCGCCGTGATCTTCGGCTCCTCGCTTGCCAGATTGATGAGATACGACGTATGGATCGCCGTCTTCGCAATGCCGGCCGCCGATCGCGCGTCGCGGAAGCGCTCGAGGCCCGGGACGTCCATTTTCCCGACGCGATAGGTGCGCGGGTTGCCTGAGAAAATCTGGATCGCGGCGCACCCGAGCTTTTGGGCATACGCGACGGTGCCGTCGTAACCGCCGCTCGTTCCCACGTGCAGGCCGAGATGCATCGATCCGACCTAGCGGCGGCGGAACTTGAACGAGTTCGCTCGCATGCCGCGCGGCATGAACGTCTGCGCTCGCCCGCTCGCGCCCATTGCGCGCGACGGGTTTTTCTCAAACGTCGTTTCGACGAGCAAAACAGCATCCGACGCGCGAGCGCGCCGACCGACGCGACCGATGAGTTGTTCGATCTCGCTCTCACCAAACGCATCGCTATCGGTGATGACGATGAGGTCGGCTGCGGGAATGTCGAGCCCGCTTCCCACGAGATTGGTCGCCGCCAAAATCGCCGGTGCGCCATCGCGAAATGCCGCCATCTCTTCCACGCGCGTCGAGGTCCCGTAGACCGTGACGCCGCTTCGGCGATTGCGTTTTTTGTGCTCGGCGCTATCGGCCATATCGCCGCGCAATTGCTGCACGGGAATCTTGTACGTCGATTCGAGTCGCGCCGCGAGTTTGGGGACGTCGCCGCGCGTTCGCGCGATTACGAAGATGCGTGATTTGCGCTCGAGGTGATCGCGAATGAGCGCTTCTGCGTGTGCGAGTTGCTCGGCTGCGGGTTCGCCCCAAACGCCCGTGACGCGATGGACGGTCGTCGGCGGATTATCGAAGGGCATCGCGCGCATCGAGATCGTGTTGTTGAACGCGCCGACGCGTTCGAGAAAACGCTGCAGTTCTTGCGGCGTGGCCGACGCGAAGAGTAAGGGGCAATCGAGATCTTCGAGCAACCGCAAATGTTCGCGCTCGTCGAAAGCGTTGACGTCGTCGATGATCGTGAGCGCACTTCGATCGAGCACGTCCCAGAGCGGAGCGTTCGCGATCATCATGGCGCTGCCGACGATGAATTTGATCGATCCGCTTTGCAGCCCATCGAGCATCGCGCGTCGTTCGCCGGGCGAGATACCGCCGTGCACCTCACCGACGCCGAGGCCCGTGCCTTCGAGCCGATCGCGCAGATACGTACAATCCTGACGCACGAGATCGCGCGTCGGCGCGACGACACACACGTACCCGCCGCTACGCAGCGCCTCGGTCACCGCGACGCGGAACATGACTTCGGTCTTGCCCGAACCCGTCGGGGCTTTGAGCAAGAATTCGAATTCACCCGCGGCCAGACGATCGCAGATCGCATCGACGGCGACCTTTTGGTCGTCGGTCAACGTAAACGATTCACCCGGCTGGATGAGTTCGTGTGCGACCGCGACGGCATTTTCATTCGCGATGATTTTCTGCCAGATTGGCGTGAGCGCGGTGCCGATAACCGGTGGGCGCTTGGGCTCCGAACGATGGATGGGAACGACGTTCGCGCGCGGCTGGCTCGGCGTTTGGGACTGCGATTCGGGACCCCGCACCGGCGGTTCGACGAGCGCCTTTGCGGCAGACGTCATTTCCGGTCGGACAACTCGTGCGGCTTCGGCGATTGCAGGCGGCATTTTCGCTACAAGCCTCGGCTTTGCCGAAGCCGGTTCCGCCTTCGATGCGACGGGCTTCGCAGCCACTTTCATTTTCGATGCGATCGGCTTCGCAGCTACTTTCGATTTCGACGCAACGGGCTTCGCAGCTACCTTCGCCTTCGATGCGATCAGCTTCGCAGCTACCTTCGCTTTCGATGCAATCGGCTTCGCAGCTACCTTCGGCTTCGATGCGATCGGCTTCGCAGCTACCTTCGCTTTCGATGCGACCGGCTTTGCAGCTACCTTCGCTTTCGATGCGACCGGCTTTACAGCGACTTTCGTCTTCGATGCAAGCAGCTTCGCAGGGGGCGCAGACGTTCGTTTCGCGGCCGCTTTTTTCGTGATTGGTTTGGCCGTTAACTTTTTAGGGATGGTGGTGCTTCCTCTTCTGCTGGTGCTGCATCGGAGGCTGCACCCGCGGTCTCGTCTTCGGTGGTCGGCTCGGCAGCAACGCGCCGCTCGATGGGATCGATAGCTCCGTTCGCGTCCGCTACCGGTTCCGCTTCTGTTGATGGTGCGACGCCGATCGCTACGTCGTGGGCGGCCGCGTGCTCGACCTCGGTTGCGATCGGCAGCGCGAGCGTCAGCTCACGCGCTTCGGATTCGAGATCGACCGGGGGGAGCTCCGCGAGCGACCGCAATCCGAACGACTCGAGAAAATCAGGCGTCGTCCGATATTCCATCGGTCGACCCGCGACGTCGCGGCGCCCGGCTTCCGCGATGAAGCGCCGATCGACGAGCGTATTGACGACACTATCGACGTTCACGCCGCGGACGGCTTCGATCTCCGCACGCGTGGCGGGCTGCAGATACGCGACGATCGCGAGCGTTTCCATCGCGGCGGGCGAGAGACTCGTCTTCGCAGGCATGAGATACGCCTCGACCACCGTCCGCGCGGCGGGCGACGTGGCGAAGCGGTAGCCGCCGGCGATCTCGCGGAGCACGATGCCACGCTCCACGTAGGCTTCCCCGATGCTCTGCAGGGTCTCCGCAACCTCCACGTGGGCCGCGCCCGTGAGTTTCACGAGCGCATCGATCGATAGCGCTTCGCTTGCAACGAAAAGTAATGCCTCGAGCGAGCGCTTGAGCGAGCCCGTCTCGATCAGTTCAGTTTGCATGCACGTCCAGGGGTTCGAAGGGAAGCAAGCGCAGCGGCTCCTCGGGCGTCGATTGCTCGTAGGCGAGACGACGTTGACGGATCAGTTCGAGAATCGCAAGGAAGGTCGCGATGACCCCGCCGCGGTCGAAATCACGACACAGGGCGATGAATTCGACGGCGCCATGCTCGCGTACCACCCGCACCACGAATTCCATCTGTCGCGCGATCGAGAAGCGATCGCGCGCGATCGTGCGTTTCTCGGGTTTTGCGGCTCGGACCGCGGCAAGCAAGGCCTTCGCAAGCTTTTCGGGCAGGATCCGATACCGTTGGTTGGCATCGGCCGTCGGATCGCCACCCTCGCGGAAGTAGTACGAGTCAGCCTCTGCCTGACGCGTGCGTAAATCGTCAGCAGCACCTTTATACGTCGAATACGCGATGAGCCGTTGCCGGAGGCGCTCTTCGACCTCCTCGGCCGACTCTTCGCCCACGGCGGCAAACTCAGCTGGAATCGCCGGCAAGAGCGATTTCGATTTGAGGAAGACGAGCGTGGCCGCGATCACGAGATACTCCGCGGCAATCTCGACGTCGAGGGCATCCATGACCGCGATGTATTCGAAATACTGCTGCGCGACGCGCGCGAGCGAGACGGTCGCGATGTCGAGCCGCTGCTCGCGTACGAGATGCAAGAGCAGGTCGAGGGGACCATCGAAGACATCGAGCCGGACGGTTAATCCGGCCGTCGGGGTCGTTTCGGCATTGTCGTGACGCAACGCCACGCTCCGGGTTAACGCGTCGCCGATTCCCGCACCGTCTCGTCGGGCCGACGGGCCACGAGCGTTTCCAATTCCATCGGGTCGCCCTCCAACTTCGCGAGTTCCTCGAGCCCGAGATCGATCAGACGTTTCTCGTTGACGTATTTGAGGGCTTTTTTTGCGACGGAAATCTCGAACCAGGCCGCTTCATCGACCTCGTGGTCGTGGTTGGCCGTATCACCCGAGAGATAATTCATGAGGTAAAAGTGGACCGATTTCTTGTGCTTGGTCCCGTTGAGATAGAACCAGTACGAAATTTCGGAGAGCTTGACGTAGATTTCCGCCCAACACCCTGTTTCTTCACGCACTTCGCGAAGCGCCGCCATCTCGTGCGTCTCGCGAGCTTCGACGTGGCCTTTGGGCAGCGACCAAACGCGCGGCATGCCGCGGCCGATCAACAGCGCATCGAGCGACGCTCCATTGCGCCGGAGGACGAGCCCGCCTGCCGAGACCTCGTACTTGATCCGCATCTGCCGCTTTCTTCGTGTGACGGCTTCCCCCCGAGGTTGCCGAAGTACGCTCGCTTTTGAGCGCCAGTGCTCCTATGATAGCAACCCTAGCCAAGAGGCGACAGCTCCAGGAGGAATAACCTTCTCGTCACCGTTGCCATTCGGCAGGTACCCAGCTCGTCCGGGTTCTGCACGCGGCCCCGAGAAACGTCGCAGAAACACGATGGTTCTTGAAGGTTGACCCGTGAAACGTTTTCCTTCATCAGTTCTTTCCACCGCCATCATCGCCACCTTCGCCCTTGCGACCATCGCGTCGCCCGCCGACGCCAAAGCGTGTCGCGATGGGAGCGGGAAGTTCGCCAAATACCCGGCAGAGACGCCAGATCGGCGAGACTTCGCGCATTCGGAGACGAAGAACGATCGCGGCTCGTTCTGCGATAAGATTCATATCATCTCGAACGCTATTTTTATTTTCCATTCGAAACTCTGAAAGAGGCCCTCGATGAACCGTTTTCTTTCCGCTTCTCTCGCATTCGCACTAACCGCATCGCTCGCGACCGGCGCATTCGCCAAACCCCATCACGCAAATGGCATGTCCAACGGGACCGCGATGAACGGCATGCCGATGGCGAACCACACGACGATGCATCGCAACCACCGCTTCGGCAACGACAAAGCGCGTTGCCGCGATGCGCACGGGCGCTTCCTCAAAAAGAGCGATCCGCGCTGCCTCGCAAAATAACCGCACCGTCTTCGTAAACCAAGGGCGACGTCGCAAGACGTCGCCCTTCTCGTCGTCCGACAGTCGCGCCTAAGCGCTCGGCTGAGTCCAGCGCAGATCGGGTTGGCGCGCCGCACGCGTTTCGTCGATACGACCGACGACGGTCGCGACGGGTGCGTCGAGAATCGCCTGCGGATTCGTGCGCGCCGTCTCCACGATCTCGCGAAGCGCGGAAATGAACCCGTCGAGCGTCTCCTTCGATTCCGTCTCCGTCGGCTCGATCATCAGGCATTCGGGAACGAGCAGCGGAAAATAGACCGTCGGCGCGTGGTAGCCGCGGTCCAGGAGCGCCTTCGCGATATCGAGCGCGCGCACGCCCGTCTCGCGCTTGAGCGCTGCAACGCTCGCGACGAACTCGTGACGACACGGTTCGTCGAAGGGCATTTCGAGAAATTCACGCGCTTGCACGCGGAGGTAATTTGCGTTGAGAATCGCGAGTTGCGAAACGCGCGTGAGACCGTTCCCGCCGTTTGCGAGCACGTACGAGAGCGCGCGTACCGCGTGCGCGAAATTCGACCAGAACGAGCGCATCATCCCGATCGCATCGTCGCCATCGTGTACGAGCGCGTAGACGTCGTCGTCGTCTTTCGTGACGATCGGGCGCGGTAGGAACGGCACGAGCCGCTCCGCCACGCCGACGGGACCGTGACCGGCGCCGCCACCACCGTGGGGAATACTAAAGGTCTTATGCAGATTAAGATGCATGAGATCGAAGCCCATGTCGCCCGGCCGCGCGTTACCCATGAGCGCGTTTGCGTTCGCGCCATCGTAATACATGAGGCCGCCAGCGGCATGCACGGCATCGGTAATCTCTTTGATGTGATCTTCGAAGAGTCCGAGCGTGTTGGGATTGGTCATCATGCAGACGGCCGTATCGTCGCCGAGTGCGGCCCGCAGTTCGTCGAGCCCAACGCGACCGCGCGCGTCGCTCTTGAGCGAGACGACGTTGTATCCAACCATCGCGGCGGAGGCGGGATTGGTGCCGTGCGCGGTATCGGGCACGATGACCGTCCGCCGCTCGTGCTCGCCGCGCTTCTCGAAATATGCTTTTGCGATGAAGAGCGCGGTGAGTTCGCCGTGTGCGCCGGCTGCCGGATTGAGCGTGAACGCCGACATCCCGAAGATCGCGGTGAGCGCGCGTTCGAGATCGTACATCACCTGCAACGCGCCCTGCGCGAGCTCGTCGGGTGCGTAGGGATGGAGATCTTTGAAGCCCGGAAGCGCCGCCATCGCTTCGTTAATACGTGGGTTGTATTTCATCGTGCACGATCCCAGCGGATAGAAGCCGAGATCGATCGCAAACGTGCGATGTGACAGGCGCGTGTAATGCCGCACCACGTCGAGTTCGCTGTTATCGGGCAGCGGTAGATCGTCGCGCAAGGCGCTCGCGGGTAAGAAGGTCTCCGCCGTGGCACCTGCGGCGAAATACGTGTTCGCACGCCCCGGTTTTCCGAGTGAGAAAATCGGTGGTTCGTCGTGCGCGGCTGCGAGGATTTCGTGTGCGTTAGGCACGGGCGATCGCGCTTTCGTTCGCGCTAGCGACGGCGATTTCGCTCGCGATCTCGGCGAGGGCCACGCGGAGCGCTGCGATCTCGCGGGCGGTCGTGACTTCGGTTGCGGTCGCGAGAAAACAATCCGCATACTGCGGATACCAGCGCCCGAGATCGACACCGCCGAGGATGCCTCGCGCTTGCAGGCCCGCGAGCACCTTCGCGGGCGTCGTTGCTGTTGGAACGCGAATCGTGAGTTCGTTGAAGATCGGCGCCGCAAACGCGCGCGTGAATCCGGGTACCGATGCGATCGCGTCGCCGAGCGCTCGCGTGCGCTCGAGATTAAGCGTGGCCGCACGACGCAATCCCGTCGCGCCGA
>JAYTXC010000043.1:0-8751 GCA_043743145.1 Rhodospirillales bacterium | reverse complement strand
CAAAGCCGACGAGACCTACCTCGTGGGTGCGGATAAGTCGCCCGTCCAGGCGTATCTCGATATCGACGACATCGTGCGGATCGCCGTCGAAGCGAACGTCGATGCGATCCATCCGGGCTATGGGTTTCTCTCCGAGAATCCAGAGTTTGCGGATGCGGTTCGCGCAGCCGGGATCGTCTTCGTCGGCCCCAGATCCGAAACGATGCGACGCTTTGGGAATAAAGTATCGGCGCGTACGCTCGCGCTCGCATCGGGCGTACCCGTCATACCCGCAAGCGCCGCACTCCCGATCGATCCGAGCGCAGCCGCCGAAGCGGCGATCGCGATCGGGTTGCCGGTGATGATCAAAGCGAGCTGGGGTGGCGGCGGCCGTGGCATGCGCATCGTGAAAGATCCCGCGACGCTCGTCGAGCAACTCACGCTCGCGCGCCAAGAAGCGGCCGCCGCGTTCGGCAACGACGAAATCTACGTCGAGCGGTACGTCGGCCGTGCAAAGCACATCGAGGTGCAGATCCTCGGCGATTCGCACGGCACGATCGTCCATTTGGGCGAGCGCGACTGCACGGTGCAACGACGTCACCAAAAAGTGGTGGAAGAAGCGCCGGCGCGCAATCTCGCTCCGCACTTACGCGATGGCGTGATCGCAGCCGCGCTCGAACTCGCGCGCGCGATCGAATACGACAACGCGGGGACGGTCGAGTTTCTCGTGGATCTCGATAGCGATTCATTTTTCTTCATCGAAGTCAATCCGCGCATTCAAGTCGAGCATACCGTTACCGAGATGGTGACGGGAATCGATCTCGTCAAAGCGCAGATTCGCATCGCGGCGGGCGCGGCGATCGGCACGCCGGAGAGTGGCGTTCCCGCGCAAGACGGGATCGTCGTTCGCGGCTATGCGATGCAGTGTCGGATCACGACCGAAGACGCGCAACACAACTTTACACCGACGTACGGCCAGATCGTCGCATATCGCCCCGCGACGGGCTTCGGCGTTCGGCTCGACGGCGGTACCGCGTATGCGGGGGCGGTCGTCACGCCGTTCTACGATTCGCTGCTCGAAAAGGTCACCGTCTGGGCGCCGGAATTCGCGGAGACGCGCGCGCGCATGCTTCGCGCGCTCCGCGAGTTTCGCATACGCGGCGTCACGACCAACGTGCCGTTTCTCGATGCGTTGCTCGAGCATCCCGAATTCGTCGATGGCACGGTCACCACGCGTTTTCTCGATGAGAACGTCGGCCTCATCGATATGCGTCGCTACCGCGACCGCGCATCGCGTGCCCTCGCGTTCATCGCGGAAACGATCGTCAACGGCAATCCCGAAGTTCGCGGTCGGGTCGCAGCCGAAGCGCGCGTCGAGCCGAAGATCGCACCGATCGAAATCGACGCGCCGCCACCCGGGACGCGCGACGTGCTCACGCGGCTCGGGCCCAAGGCGTTCGCCGCGTGGATGCGCGACCAAGAGCGCGTTCTCGTTACCGATACGACGATGCGCGACGCGCACCAATCGCTGCTCGCGACACGGATGCGAACGCGCGATATCATCCGCATCGCACCCACGTACGCACATCGGATGCCCGAACTCTTTTCCCTGGAATGTTGGGGCGGCGCGACGTTCGATGTTGCGATGCGCTTTCTCAAAGAAGATCCGTGGTGGCGCTTGCGCGCGATCCGAAGCGCGGTGCCCAACATTCTCTTGCAGATGCTCGTCCGTGGTGCGAACGCCGTCGGGTACACGAGTTATCCCGACAACGTCGTTCGGTACTACATCGACCAGGCGGCGCAAGCCGGCATCGACATCTTCCGAATTTTCGACTCGCTGAATTGGGTCGAGAATATGCGCGTCTCGATCGACGCGGTGCTCGAGAGCGGGAAGCTCTGCGAAGTGGCGATGTGCTACACGGGCGACATCCTCGATCCCGCGCGCCCGAAATACGATCTCAAGTATTACGTGGGGCTCGCCAAAGAGATCGAGGCGGCGGGCGCGCACGTGCTCGGTATCAAGGATATGGCGGGCTTGCTCAAGCCCGCAGCCGCGCGCGTCCTTATCAACGCGCTCCGGCAAGAGATCTCGCTCCCGATTCACTTTCATACGCACGATACGAGCGGGAATAGCGGCGCGAGCGTGCTCGCCGCGATCGAAGCGGGCGTCGATGCCGTCGATGGTGCGATCGATGCGATGAGCGGCCTCACCTCACAACCCAATCTCGGCACGATCGTCGCGAGCCTGCGCAATGGGCCGCGCGATCCGCATATCGATGCGAGCGCGATCAAAGAGATATCGACGTATTGGGAGAGCGTGCGCCGTTTTTATCGTCCGTTCGAAAGCGAGATGCGTGCGGGATCGTCCGATGTCTACGAACACGAGATGCCGGGCGGGCAATATACGAATCTTCGCGAGCAAGCGAACGCGATGGGCATCGGCGAGCGTTGGCCCACGATCACGACGACGTATGCCGCGGTCAATCGCATGTTCGGCGACATCGTCAAGGTAACGCCGAGTTCGAAAGTCGTCGGCGATATGGCGCTCTTCATGGTTTCGAGCAATCTCACCGAAGCGCAAGTCGAAGACCCGGGTCACGTCGTGGCGTTTCCGCAATCGGTCGTCGAGTTTTTCCATGGCGATCTCGGTCAGCCACCGGGCGGATTTCCCAAAGCGTTGCAAGCCAAAGTGCTCGGGGGCGCGACGCCGCTCACGACGCGTCCGGGCGCATCGTTGCCGCCACTCGATCTCGTCGGTGCTCGCGCCGAAGCCGAGGCACTCGTCGGGCGCGAGATGACCGATCGCGATTTTGCATCGTATCTGATGTATCCGGCCGTCTATGTCGAGTTTGCGAAACATCAGGCCACGTACGGTAATGTCGATAATCTCGAGACGCCCGTATTTTTCTACGGCATGCATGTTGGCCAAGAGATTGCGATCGATATCGATCGTGGCAAAACGCTTTTCGTGCGCTTTGCCGCGCTCGGCGAGCCCGATGAATCCGGTATCCGGACGGTCTACTTCGAACTCAACGGTCAGCCCCGCACCGTTACCGTGCTCGACGGTCGACTCACGGGCGTGAAGGCGCTGCCGCGTAAAGCGGAACCTGGAAACCCGCACCATCTCGGCGCGCCGATGCCGGGGCAGATCGTGAAGGTCGCGGCCGTCGAGGGGCGCGCGATTCGAAAAGGCGAGGCCCTGCTCACGATCGAGGCGATGAAGATGCAAACGGTCGTTCACGCACCGACCGATGGGATCGTTGCCGCCGTCCTCACACCGGTCGGCGCGCGTATTTCGGCGGGCGATCTGCTGGTCGAGTTTTCGTAAGCGTGGCGCGATCGATAGCGTCGATCTTAACGATCGCGTTCGCGCTCACCACCGTCCTGATCGGTGCACGCGCTGCACGTGCGGCGGAATCTCCGCAGCCGACGATCGCCTTCGTCCCACTCGACGATCGTCCGGTCACGTATCAATTACCGGTGCAACTCGGGTCGATCGCGGGGCAACCGATCGTGACGCCGCCGCATGCAGCGATCGGCACCTACTTACGTTCGGGCGATCCTGATGCGATTGCGCGTTGGTTACGCGGACCGCAAACACAAGGGATCGCGGCGCTCGTTGCGTCGACGGATATGATCGCCTACGGCGGGCTCGTGGCATCGCGTATTCCCGGGATCGGCACGGGCGAAGCCTACGTGCGTTTGCGCGATCTCGCGCGTCTCAAAGCCGAACGATCGATCGGCTACGTCGGCGTCTTTGGAACGATCATGCGCCTCGCACCAACGGGGGTTCCACGTTTGGGCGGCGCGACGAACTACTACGTGGCGGGCGAGACCGTCGACGATATCGCGGCGTATGCGAACCTTCCCGATCCGCCGCAAACGCCCGAACAGCAGGGGAAAGCGATGCGGCTACGCGAGCGGATTGGTGCGGCGACGCTCGATGCGTATCTTACGACGCGCACGCGCAATCGCGACGTCGATGCCTGGGCGTTACAACTCGCAGCGGAAGGCGGCTTCGATCGCATCGTGATCGGTCAAGACGATGCCGGGCCGACGGGACTCCATCTCAAGGACGTGGCCGCGCTCAAAGCCGATGCGCGCCGTTACGGTCTCGGGGATCGCGCGTCGATCGAACCGGGTGCCGACGAACTCGGCATGGTGATGCTCGCGCGCGCGTTCGCGCGGAATGTCGGCTGGACGCCCACGGTCACGCTCGTCTATTCGCGCCCCGATGGCGGCGCCGTCAACGATCAACTCGAATACGTCCCGATCGAAACGACGATTTCGCAAATCGTTCGCGCGTGCGGCGCGACGCGCGTCGAGAACGATGCCGATATCGCGCTCTACGTTCGTGTCGCAGGAACGAGCTCAGGCGATGAGCGCGCCTTCGAAGATCGCATTGCCGCCGACGTCGCGCGCGGCCGTAGCGTCGCGGTCGCCGATCTCACGTTTTTGGTCGGCAAGCCCGGCGACGAGCAACGCGCGCTCACGCAGGCCTTGATCGATCGCGGCATCGCCGGGAAAATCGATGCATTCGCGTCGTGGAACACCGATGCCAATACGATCGGTACCGCACTTCCCGAAGCGATCGCCGTCGGCGCGGGTCGTCGCGCCAAACGGTACGACGCGCGCGCACACGCACAGTTCATGCTCGATCGCTACATCGATGATTACGCGTTCCACCAGTTCGTGCGGCCGTCGGTCAACGAGGTGCTGCGCGCACGCGACATCGATACGACGCTGCTTTTACCCGACGTCGCGCGCGAGGCGGCCTCGCGCAATCGCGCCGAACTTTGGCCGTACGCGCTCGATCTTCTCGCGAAGATTTACCCGCAGTATCGCAATGTGGGGCTCACGATCACGCTTCCGTGGGATCGCACCTTCGAGACGCAGATCGACGTGCGCCTCGCCCCAACTCTCGTGCGGTAGCTCGTGAAGCGCTAGCGGCGCGGACGCGTCGTCGGCGGTTGGCAGAGCTCTGTCAGCACGCCGCCCGTGCTCTTGGGATGTAAGAATGCGATGGTGTTTCCGTGCGCGCCTTTGCGTGGCGACTCGTCGATGAGGCGTACGCCCGCCGCCCGTAAACGGTGCATCTCGGCTTCGATGTCGGTGACCTGATAGGCGATGTGATGCATTTTCGTTGCTGCGTCGCCCCGAAAGCGTGCGATCGCGGAACCCGCGTCGAGCGGTCGCAAGAGTTCGATCACGGAATCGCCCGCCGCGATGCCGACGGCTTCGATGCCTTGATCGGCGACGATCTCGCGGTAGAGTTGCGTGAATCCCATCGTCTCCGTATACAGCGCGACGGTCGCATCGAGATCGGCGACGACGATGGCGACATGATCGATCGTCCAGCCGTTCGTCGCGATGTCGGCATCGCTCGCGTGCGTAGACTCGCTCATGCGATGGCCTCGGCGACATGCTTGCCGAAGACGCCGCGTAACACGTCGCAGATCTCGCCGAGCGTCGCGCCCGCATCGACCGCTTCGAGAAACCGCGGCATGAGATTCGCCGTGCCGAGGGCGGCTAGCCGCACGTCTTCGAGACGTGACGCGACGACGGCAGCATCGCGCTCGGCGCGATACGCAGCGACGCGCGCGATTTGGTCGCGTTCGATCGACGCATCGATTTTTTGTAATGCCATCTGCGGTCCCTCGTTCGTCTCGGCGAACGCATTGACGCCGACGACGATCGCATCGCCGCGTTCGATCTCCTGTTGCGCGCGATACGACGACTCGGAGACGCGCGATTGCATCCAGCCGGTGTTGATCGCCTCGACGCTCCCGCCGAGCGCGTCGATCTCCGCGATGAGCGCGGCCGCACGTTCCACCATTTGCGCGGTGAGCGACTCGACATAATACGAGCCTGCGAGCGGATCGACGACGTCGGCCGCGCCGCTCTCGAAAGCGATGATTTGCTGCGTGCGCAGGGCGAGTCGCGCGGATTCGGCCGTCGGTAAGGCGAGCGCTTCGTCTTTGCCGTTCGTGTGGAGCGATTGCGTTCCGCCGAGGACGGCCGCGAGCGCCTGAAGCGTCACGCGGACGACGTTATTGTCGGGTTCTTGTGCGGTAAGGGTCGAACCGCCGGTCTGCGTGTGAAAGCGCAGCATCTGCGACCGCGGATCTTTCGAGCCGAACTCATCACGCACGATCTTCGCCCAGAGCAAACGCGCGGCGCGAAATTTCGCGATCTCTTCGAAGAAGTCGTTGTGCGCGTTCCAGAAAAACGAGATGCGTGGTGCGATAACGTCGACGTCGAGACCGGCTTCTTTCGCCGAATGGAGATACGCTTTCGCGTTGGAAAGCGTAAAGGCAATTTCTTCGACCGCGGTCGATCCGGCTTCGCGAATATGATAGCCCGAGATCGAGATCGTATTCCAGTTCGGTACGTCGGTCGCACAAAAGGCCATGACGTCGGTGACGAGTCGCATCGAGGGTTTCGGGGGAAAGATATACGTCCCGCGCGCAACGTATTCTTTGAGCACGTCGTTTTGGATCGTACCGCCGAGTTTCTCGAATGGGATGCCGCGCCGACGCGCGACCGCCAGCACCATCGCGAGCAGGATCGATGCCGGGGCGTTGATCGTCATCGACACCGTCACGCTATCGAGAGGAATACCGTCGAAAAGCGTCTCGATATCGCGGACGTGATCGATCGCGACGCCGACTCGACCGACTTCGCCGCGTGCGATCGCGGTATCGGAATCGTAGCCGAGTTGCGTCGGAAGATCGAAGGCGACCGAAAGCCCCGTCGTGCCGCGGTCGAGAAGGTAGCGATAGCGTGCGTTCGATTCGGCCGCGGTCGCAAATCCGGCGTATTGGCGCATCGTCCAGAGGCGCCCACGATAGCCATCAGCGCGGATACCCCGGAGATACGGAAATGCACCGGGCGTTTCATCACCGAGTGTCGCGTGCGCGTTGCGTGCGTCGGTTTCGTCGTAGGCGGATTGTAGCGGTATCCCGCTGCCGTTTTGCGTGCGCGCGCCGCGTCTGTCGCTCTTAGCCATCGTTTGTTCGTTTCCGGTTGCGCCGTTGCCGACCCCTCGTCGTTCGAGGTGCGAGATTCCGGCGACGAGCAGGTCCATGACGTCGCGTGCTGCATCACGCACGTGAAATTCGCTGCTCGCGTTGCCTCGAAGCGTTTATGCGCTATCTCGCGCGCGAACTCGGGCTGCGACACATTTCTGCGAACACCATCGCTCCGGGCGCCGTCGGGACGGACTTCGGTGGCGGACGCGTTCGCGACACTCCCGCCGCACGGGATTGCCGATAGCGGCTGGATTACGGGTCAGCGCATCGAGGTTTCCGGCGGCGCGTTGCTCGAACCGACGATTCGCTTATGCGCTCGTTCGCGATCGTGCGGCGAGCGCATACACCGTGGCGAGGGCGAGGTTGATCGGAATCGGCCCGATCGTTTTCCACGTCGCCACAACGTGGCCGCGCGAGATTTCCCATGCGGGAATGAGCCCGGCGAAGACTTGATCGAGCGCGACGAGCCAGAGCAACGGTGCGAAGCGTTCGAAGTCGCGTAACAGCATCACATAGATGAGCGTCACGACAACGTATTCGCCACCGGCGATCGTCGTGAGCGCCGGATCTTTCGTTGGCACGTCAAAGAGCGGCCCGAGCAACGGCTGGAAAAAAATCGCGAGCGTCGCGACGGTCGCGTCGACGACGGCGCCAATGACGAGCGCGATGCGGATCAGGCGTGGTGGAAGCGTCATAATCACATCTTTTTATCGCGGCGATGGCTGCCCCCGCCCGTAGGCAGGCGAGCCGTAGCGCTAAAGAATTACGACGTCTCACGGAGCCAGAAAGAATAATCCGTAGAAATAATCTCATAACGAAAGATTTTTCCAAAAACCGGAGGTGAAGAAAAATTCTAATTCGAACGACGTCCTGCCCAAAACCCATTTGAAGGACATCGTGCCTTCAGAAAAGCGGTTCCCATGCCTAATCTCTTGTGGCTTCAGGGTGGCGCGTGTTCCGGGAATACCATGTCGTTCCTCAATGCCGAGGAGCCGAGTGCATGCGATCTCGTGACCGATTTCGGGATCAACATCTTATGGCATCCGTCGCTCGGCATGGAGCTCGGCGACGGCTTGAAAAAACTTTTAAACGACTGCTTGTCGGGCGCGATACCGCTCGACATTTTCGTTTTCGAGGGCACGGTCGTCAACGCGCCCGGCGGCACGGGTGAATGGAATCGCTTCGCTGGTAAACCGATGAAAGAATGGGTTCGTCAACTTTCGGCGGTCTCGCAATTCGTCGTCGCGATCGGCGATTGCGCGACGTGGGGTGGCATCCCCGCGATGGCGCCCAATCCCTCGGAATCCAACGGCTTGCAATTTCTCAAACGAGCGCACGGTGGATTTCTCGGTGGCGGCTTCACCGCAAAATCCGGTCTGCCCGTAATCAATATCCCGGGCTGCCCCGCGCACCCGGATTGGGTGACGCAAATCCTCGTGGCCGTCGCATCGGGTCGTGCGGGCGATATCGGCCTCGACGATCTGCAACGCCCGAAGACCTTCTTTACGAGCTTCACCCAGACGGGTTGTACGCGCAACATCCAATTCGCGTATAAATCCTCGGCGACCGAGTTCGGTCAGCGTAAAGGCTGCCTCTTTTACGATCTCGGGTGCCGCGGACCGATGACGCATTCGCCCTGCAATCGCATTCTCTGGAATCGCCAATCGTCGAAGACGCGCGCCGGCATGCCGTGTCTGGGATGTACGGAACCCGAGTTCCCGTTCTACGATCTCGCTGTCGG
>JAYTXC010000042.1:0-3414 GCA_043743145.1 Rhodospirillales bacterium | reverse complement strand
GGCGCGATGACGGGCACCATATTTGCGACGAGCAATCCCTCGATGACGGCCGGATGGACGCGCACGATTTCGCCGACGAAGCCGAGCGAAACGCCGCCGACGGGAGCGACCCGGCGTGCGACGATGAGCCGCCCGTCTTGCCCGCTGATCCCACTCGCACGGACGTTCCGCATCCACAGCGCCCGCACGAGTGCTTTGTTCACCGTGCCGCACAGCACGTGTTCGGTGACGGCAAGGGTCGCGGCGTCGGTAATGCGTAAGCCGCCGACGCGCTCGGTCACGATGCGTCGTTCGGCGAGGGCGGCATCGATGTGCGGCCCCCCACCGTGCACGAGCACGACGCGATCGCCGCCGCCGACGCGCGTGGCAATGTCGTCGAGCAGGTAGTCGGGAAAATCCGGCGCCGCCATCGCGTTGCCGCCGTATTTGAGAACGATGAGCACGGTGCGAACTTCGGGTCGCGCGGAGGCCGTGCCCGCGTACGCGAAGATCGGGCACAATGAAGCGGATTTTCGATCCGATCCATCGGTTTATCGAACTCGATGCAAACGAGATCGCGCTGCTCGATACGGCGCCCGTGCAACGCTTGCGACGCCTGCGGCAACTCGGGCTCGCCTATTTGGCCTTTCCCGCAGCCGAGCACTCGCGCTTCGGACATGCGCTCGGCGCACTCGCAATGGGCGAGCGCATCTTCGAGACCCTCCGCACGCACAGCGCCTCGTATTTCGCAAACGAGGCGGATCTCAATGCGCAACGTCGGTTGTTGCGCGCGAGCCTTTTGCTGCACGACGTCGGGCACGGACCCTTTAGTCACGCCTGCGAAGCCGTGCTCGGCTTGCCGCACGAGAAACGCACGGCCGATATCCTTGCGCTTCCCGAAATCGGGACCGCGCTCGCGCGACTCGAGGTCGATCCCGCCGACGTGCTCGCGCTCGTCGTCGGCGATCCGCGTGGGCGCTACCCCGTGTTGCGCGAGATCGTCAGCGGCCCCAACCTCGACGCCGACCGCATGGACTATCTTTTGCGCGACAGCTACTTTACGGGCGCCGTCGGCGGTTCGTTCGATAGCGAACAGCTCGTCGCGTCGCTCCGCGTATACGAAACGGGCGGGACGCTCGCGCTCGGCGTGGATATTCGCGGCGTGGTCGCGCTCGAATCGTTCGTGCTCGCGCGGTACCTCATGTTCTCGACCGTCTATTTTCACCACACGACGCGCCAATTCGAACGGATCTTGCAGGCAGCACTGCGCGAGACGTGGCCCGATCCGCGCGCGCTCGACCCGATCGACGAGTTCCTTACCTGGGACGATTTCCGCGTGCTCGAATCGTTCCGCTTCGCCACGAGCCCGGCCGCGCGAGCGGTTCGCGATCGCGACACACTCTACGCCCTCGTCGCCGAATTCAATAGCGAGACCGACCTCCCCACCTTCGAGGCGTGCGCGTCGGAATTGCGTGCGCGCTACGGCGATGCCGTCTGGTCGGACTCCCAGGAACAGCTCATGCATCGCTTGCCGCTCGGTCTCGGCGGCTCGACGCCAACGGTGCGGGTCGGAACGTACGCGGGTGTAACGAGCGCGACCGAAGTCTCCGACCTCATCGCGCGGATGGCGGGATCCGCGCATTGGCGGAAGCTCTACGTCGAGCGCTCCCGGGTCGACGTGAAGGCCGCCCGCGATCTGTGCCGGTTGATCGGTGCGCAAAAGGGGAAAGCCGCGCTCGTGAACACGAAGACGCAGAGATGATCGAGTCGGCAAGCGGCAACGTCGACGTAGATAGCCTGATGGCCCGGTTGCGGGAACGCGTCGAAAGCTTACGCCAAAACCCCGGCGCCGACGTATCGATCGGGGCGCTTTCGCTACGGTCGAGCGTCTTCATCAACTCACTCGAAGCGTACACGAACATCGCAGATCAAAAGCTGCAGATCCGGACGCGCTGGCCCTCGAATATCGGTGCGACCTTTCCGTTCAGCGTGCCGCGCATCCGGGATCTCAGCCTCAAGGCACTTGCGTTTCTCTTCAAAGATCAGCGGCACGTCAACTCGGCGCTGGTAGCGGCCTGGCGCGAACAGACGAGCCTCAACCGTCACCTCATCGAACAGATCCAACTCTTGCGTCGTGAGATCGAAGCGCTCAAGGCGACGACGAACGATCAGCGCGAGCATTGACTCGCATCGCGATCGTCACGCCGTGGTTCGGTCGCGATCTTCACGGCGGCGCAGAACAGCAGGCGTGGCAGCTCGCGCACCAACTCGCAGATGATGGCCATGCCGTCGACGTTCTCACGACGTGCAGTCAGTCGTTCAACCACGATTGGGGACGTAATTATTTTTCATCAGGCATGGAACGTCAGGACAATATCGCGGTCCGCCGCTTCAAAGTCTCGCCGCGCGACCGCCGTGCCTTCGAACGCGTCAACGCGATCCTCTTAAGCCTCGACGTCGCCAAGCTCCATCGCTCCGTAAGCCCACTCGGAGACGACGACGCGCGGACGTTTTACGAGCACAACATCAATAGCGCCGCGCTCAACGCCTATCTCGCAACCGATGGCGCGCGTTACGACCGCTTCGTGTTTCTGCCGTATCTCTACGGCACGACGCTCCAGGGGCTCCCGCTCGTCGCCGATCGTGCGTACGTGCAACCGTGCCTCCACGACGAAGCGTACGCCTATCTCTCGCGCGTCGAAGACGTCGTCCATAGCGCGCGCGGGCTTCTGCTCAATAGCGAGGGCGAATTCGAACTCGCGCTACGGCTCTTCGGTCCGGGCATCTACGGCAAAGCGACCGTCGTCGGCGAAGGCGTCGATCTTCATATCGATCCGACACAGTTTGCGGCGCGCGTCGGAACGTTCGTTCCGGCACACGAGAAATACGTCTTGTATCTGGGCCGCCAGGATCCGGCGAAAAACGTCGGGACGCTCGTTCAGGCCTTTAGCGATTTCAAGCGCCGCAACCCGACGTCGCGGATGAAACTCGTGCTCGCGGGCGAGCGGCCCGTCTCATACGGCGACTCGAGTAAAGCGATCGTGGATCTCGGTCCGGTGAACGAGCGCGAAAAAGCGGCGCTCCTGGCGCACGCGCGCGCGCTCGCACAACCGAGCCTCAACGAGAGTTACTCGCGCGTGATTTACGAAGCGTGGGCACACGGTCGACCCGTCATCGTGCACCGCAATTGTCTCCCAACGCAAACGGCGGTTTCGCGTTCCGCGGGTGGCTATCTCGCGGATTCGATCGCGTCGTGGGAATCGACGCTGAACGACGTCGATTTCGCGCCGGACGCCGATCTCGCTCGGCTGGGGCTCAACGGCCGCGCCTACGCCCGCGACGTCGCCGCGTGGCCAAACGTCATCGCGCGTTACGAGCACGTGTTCGCAAGCACGGTCGCTACCGAACGCAACGGACACCTCCCGCAAGGCGACG
>JAYTXC010000041.1:0-5739 GCA_043743145.1 Rhodospirillales bacterium | reverse complement strand
GCAACTCTCCGTTGCCGAAGGCGAAGAAATCCCCACTCCTGTCTGAAGCGCACCCGGATTTGATGACGACTCATGATCCACGAGCCCGCATCCTTATCATTGAGGATGATTCCGATATCGCGTCGTTCGAGCAGAATATGCTTACACGAGCCGGGTATCAAACGCGCATCGCAGCGACGGGCAAACACGGCCTCGAACTCGTCGAGTCGTTCAAGCCCGACGTCGTTCTGCTCGATATCGGATTACCCGACATGTCGGGGCTCGATGTGTGCACGACGATTGCCGAGACGGCGGATGCGTACATTCTCATGGTCAGCGGTCATTCGGGCGAAGACGTCAAGCTCACCGGGCTCGGGCTCGGCGCCGATGATTTCATTAGCAAACCTTTTTCGGGGAACGAACTCGTCGCACGGATCGGGTCGTTTTTGCGCCGCCGCGAACGCGCGCGCTTGCGTGATAACGACGGTCGGCTCCAGCTCGGCGACGCCGCGCTCGTGCGCGATCTGCACACACTGGAAAAAGAGAACCGGTCGGTAAGTCTCACGGCTCTCGAATTCCGGTTGTTGTGGTTTTTGGGAGAGGCCGACGGTCGGCTCCTCACGCGCGCGCAGATTCTCGAACGCGTTTGGAATGACGTTTCGGGCGTGCCGACGCGCGTCGTCGACGTGCACGTTGCGGCGTTGCGTAAGAAGCTCGGCGAAGTCGGCGCGGCACTGCAAATTTCGTCGGTTCGCGGCATCGGGTATCGCCTGGATACACCGTGACCGGCCGCGACGCCGGAGCGTCGCTCGCCGACGTCACGCTCGATCCGCGCGATAAACGCCCGCTCTATGCCCAACTTGCTGACGAACTGACCGCACGTATCGAACGCGGCGCTCTCATCGAAGGCGAGCGGCTCCCCGGCATGCGCGAATTCGCGTCGCGCCTCGGCATCGCGCTCGTAACCGTTTCGCAAGCCTACGACTCACTCGTCACGCGCGGGCGTGCGATCACGCGCGTCGGCAAAGGCACGTACGTCGCGCGCCCGCCCGCACCGACCGAACCTTTCGCGCGACGCTGGGAGCCCGATATCGGGGGCTTTACGCGCGCGCGGATGGATGGCGTGCTCGATCGCCTCTCGCGCGCCGATGTTGCGGGCGCGATTAGTCTCGCAACGGGTCATCCCGCGCCGCAAACGTTTCCGATGCAAGAATTTGCGCGATGCATGCAACGCACGCTCGCGGATGACCCCGCGGAGATGATGCAGTACGCATCGGGCAACGGTGATGCCGATTTGCGCGAAACGCTCGCGAAGCAACTCCGTGCGCGCGGCGTGCCCGCGACCGGTGACGATATCGTCGTCTGTTCCGGCGCCCAACAAGCGGCCGATATCGTCGCGACGACGCTCCTCGAATCGCGCGCGGTCGTCGCGGCGGAATCGCCATCGTATGCGCCGACACTCGGCATCTTCGACGCGCGCGGATCGACGTACGTGGAAATCGCCGCCGACGCAGACGGCATTCGCGTCGACGATGTGGAGCGCGTTTTTGCCGAATATCGACCGCGACTTTTTTACGTCAACCCGTTCGCGCAGAACCCGACGGGGGCGATCTTACCCGAACGTCGTGCGAAAGCGATCGTCGCACTCGCGCGTCGGTACGACGTCGTCATCCTCGAAGATCAAACCGGTTGGGTTTTCACCTACGATGGGGAACCGCCCGCGCCGCTCGCGGCACACGACGTCGACGGTCGCGTGGTGCTCATCGAAAGTCTCTCCAAGACGGTCTTTCCGGCATTGCGCGTGGGCTACGTGTTCGCGCGTGGAAGTCTGCGCGCACCGCTCGAATCGGCGAAGATGCGTGCCGATTCGTTCACGTCGACGCTCTCGCAGCGCGCGCTCTGGCGATTCATGGAATCGGCGGCCTACCCCAAACATCTCCGTGCGGCGCGCGCGCTCTATCGCGCACGCCGTGACGTGTTCGTCGACGCGTTGCAGACCGCGTTACCGTGGGCGCACGTCGCCGTGCCGTCCGCAGGCACGACGCTCTGGCTACCCTTGCCGGCGCGCATTTCGACGCAAGCGGCATTCGATGCGTGCGCGCGCGAAGGCGTGCTCGTGATGCCGGCCGATCCCTGGTATCCCACGCGCAGCGGTCCCGCTGCGCTGCGCCTCGGATTCGGCGATCTCGACGACGAGACGATGCGCGATGCCGTCGCACGGCTCGCTCGCGCACTCAAGCGCGCCGCGACCTGAATCGCGCCGAGAACAGGACCCGCGCGCGGCTTCGTCTCACGTCGTGAGGATGGTGCCATCCACTCGTTACGTCGCGCTCCTCGCCACGCTCGCACTCCTTGCCGCACAGACCGATTCGCCGCGCGCGAAAACGCCGTCGCCCGTCGTCTTCGAAGCGCCGGCGAGTGGCCCCGCGGGCCCAACGTCGATCGGCGATACATTCGGCCGGGTGTTGCCGTCGGGGCGTATCCTCCATCCAACGGGTCGCAGTGTCGTCACGGGCATGAACGCCCTCGGCATCGCTCTTTCGCCGGACGGCCGTTTCGCGATCGTCAGTAACGACGACGAACGTCAAGCGAAAACGACGAGCACGCTCGACGGACTCTCGACCGGCGGCTACACGCTCGCCGTCGTCGATACGAAAACGATGACCGTCGTTTCGCGCTATAGCGATCCGATGGAGTCGTTCTTCGTGGGCGTGCTCGCGATTGCCGATCCGAGCAATCTCGGGCACACGCTCGTTCTCGCCAGTGGCGGCGGGAGTAATGCGGTCTATGCCTTCGACATCGATAGCGACGGAAAGCTTACGCCCGACCCGCATCACGTGATCGCGATCCCCACACCGACCGATGAGCGTTTCGCCAATCGCGGCCACGCGTTTCCCTCCACGATCGTGCCCGCACCCGGCGGCCGTTTCGTCGACGTGGTCGACAATCTCGCAAACGATGTGGTGCGGATCGATCTTGCGACGCGCACCGTCGTCGGTGTGCCGACGCCCGTTGGATTCTTTCCCCTCGCGGCCGCGTCCGTACCCGGTGGATTACTCGTCGCGAACGAGGGGCTCTCTCGTTACGGCGTGCTGACGACACCCACAACGATCCCGTCGTTCGCCACGCCGCCCGTCGATCTGGAACGTGCGTCGTCGCTCTCGCTCGTCGCGAGGGATACCGATGCGTTGGGCGTCAACGTTTCGTCGGTTCCACTCGATCGCGGCCCCAACGGCATCCGCGCGATCGGCGGCGTGCATCCCGCCGCAATCGTCGCGATGCGCGCGAAACCGTATGCGTTCGTTGCGATGAGCAACGTGGATCGCATCGCAACCGTGCGACTGGGTAAAGTTCCGCGTGTCGTCGGCGGTACCGAACTGCGGCTCTTCGATCGCGGGCCGTACGGCACGCAGCCCGACGCCATGGTGCTCTCGCGCGACGAACGACGGCTCTACGTCGCACTCGCCGGGATCAACGCAATCGCCGTTCTCGATACGAAAGATCCGCTCCACCCGCATCGCATCGGGCTCATCCCGACGGGCTGGTTTCCCGCGGCGCTCGCGCTCTCATCCGACGGGAAGAAGCTCTTCGTCGCAAACGCCAAAGGCCTCGGAAACGATCGTGGCTTCACGGGCGATCAATCGCGCTTTGTCGACGCGCGCGGTCACGTCGCAAGCGTGCTCGCCGACAGTAATGCGATCTGGTCGACGCTCGAGCGGATCGATCTCACGAACGTCGATCTGCACGCGTCGACGACGCTCGCGCTCTCGTATCTCCGCGCGATCCATCCGCCGAGAATCGATCCACTCGTTCCGCAGAATTTCGACGGAACGGGAAGCAACGCGATCAAACACGTGGTGTTAATTCTCGAAGAAAATAAGACGTACGACGCGATGCTCGGCGATCTCAAAGATCGCCTGGGCGCGCCGTACGGCCCGGGCGATCCGAGTTACGTGGCCTTCGATGAATCGGTGACGCCGAATCTCCATGCGCTCGCGCGAACGTTCGGTCTCGCGGCCAATATCTTCGCCGATGCCGAGGAATCCGATGCCGGCCATCAATTCGTGTCGGCGGGTATCACGAACGTCTACGCGGAGAAAACGTTGCTGGTCAAAAGCGCGCGACGCCCGCTCGTCAACAAAAATGAGGATCCCGAAGACTACCCGCGTGCGGGATACATTTTCAACACGCTTGCGGCTCGTGGAAAGACCTATCGCGATTACGGCGATTACATACGCGTCTCAGGTTACGACGAAGGCGAAGCGAGCGATCCCAAACTCGACGATCCGCGCTTCATCTCACAAGACGATGTCACGGCACCGACGCAAGGGCTCGGCGGACTCTACACCCTCGACGTTCCCGTGCTCGCGGCGCTCGCGGGCCACGTCGACACGAATTATCCGGGGTGGAACTTGCGCATTCGCGACGTGCGGCGTGCCGCCGAGTTCGTGCGCGACATGGACCCGCTCGTTCGGGCCGATGCGATGCCGGCGTTCACGCACATCTGGTTGCCGGGCGATCACGGCGGTTTCGGAAAGAACGTGCCGCCCTTGCCGGAGGAAGTGGCCGACGGCGATCGCGCACTCGGAAAGATCGTGGAGTATCTCACGCACATTCCGCAGTGGGAATCGACCGTAATTTTCATCATGCCCGACGACGCGCAGTCGACGCGCGATCATATCAACGCGCATCGCACCTATGCGATCGTCGTCTCGCCGTACGCAAAACGACACTATCTCGGCGCACGCCATCTCTCGACGGTCAGCGTGCTCAAAACGGAAGAGGAGCTGCTGGGTTTGCCCGCGCTTTCACTCGGCGACGCGCTCGCAACCGACATGAGTGATTTCTTTACGAGCGTTCCCGATGTGGCGCCCTTCGCGCAGATCGTTGCGGCAACGCAATCGTCGAGTGTGGAGGGTCACGCGATCGCGTCGCTTCTCGCGCGAACGAATCAATCCGCACCCGACGCCGACGCTGCGCGCGCGGCGGGCCTGGTCGATCTCTCGCGTCGTGCAGACGCGCTCGCGCTCAGGCGAGCCACGCTCGATCGCACGCGTTACGACGCGCAACAACGCGTGCTCTATACGCGCGCGCTCGCAATCGTCCGCTGAAGTTCCGGGTGAGCGGGGTGGCGAACCGTGATCGCGTGACCACCGCAAGCCCGATCTTTCAAGCGCCTTATGTCGCAAACGACGCTGGGACGTTGCGCGGCGTCGTCGTCGTGCGTCCCACGGCCGCGCTTGCTGCCGTGCGTCCGTTATACGGCGAATCGAACGCGATCGTCGAGCGCGCGCACGAACAATTTGCCGTCTTTCTCACGCGGCTCGGCGCGCGGGGCATCAAGATCGTGGAAGCCGAGGCGATCGCGAGCACGCCTGCGAGCGCATTCTGCGGCGATGGCGCGGTTGTTTTCCCCGATGGCGCGTTCGTCATGCGGCCAAGCGATCTGAGTCGTCGCGGGGAGATCGGGCCGCTCGAAGCCGCGCTCGCGCTCACGAACGTCCCGATCGTGGGCCGGATCGAAGCGCCGGGTCTCCTCGATGGTGGCGACGTGATCGTCGCAGGCGATACGTTGTTCATCGCGGTGACGACGCCGCGCCGCCACGAACAGGGCATCGCCGCATCGTTGCACGGCAACGCGCTCGGCCGCGAACAATTGGCTGCATACGCGCGCGCGAAAAACATGAAGGTCGTCGAAATTCCCGTCGCAGCCGAAGTGCAACGCCTCAAATCGGTCGCGTCCCTCATCGACGCGCGAAC
>JAYTXC010000040.1:0-9448 GCA_043743145.1 Rhodospirillales bacterium | reverse complement strand
CGGTGGTCGGAACGGCCGAGCTCGACGTCTTCGTCAACCAAGAGCTGATCAGCTCGACGAAACTCGGCGTCGAACCGGCGGTTCAGGAGCGCCAGGAGGTCGGTCCCGATCCTAAAAAGGTCAAGTCGTCTTCGTCCGCGCTCTCTGGAACGGTTCCGATCGTCGTGCCGGGGGCAACCACGACGTATCACCGCTTGGCGCACAAACGGGCGGTCGTAGCGCCCGCGATCACGTCGACCGATCCACCGACACCGACACCCGCACCGAAAAAAGAACGGCGCGGGTTGTTTCAAAAAATCTTCCACTAAAAGGACGTTCGTATGAAGATCGCGCCGTCGTTACTCTCAGCCGATTTTAGCCACATCGCCGACGATATCGCGATGCTCGATCGCGCCGGCGCCGACTATATGCACCTCGACATTATGGACGGTCGCTACGTACCCAATCTCACGTGGGGGCCGAAAATCGTCGGCGATATCCGCAAATGCACGAAAAAAGTTTTCGACGCGCATCTCATGATTGTCGAGCCGGAAAAATACGTCGACGATTTCCGCAAGGCGGGCGCCGATATCATTACCTTCCATCTCGAAGCGACGGTGCACGCGCAGCGGCTCCTTTCGTACATTCGATCGATCGGGGCGAAAGCGGGCATCTCGCTCAATCCATCGACGCCCGTCGCGCTTTTAGAGGACGTGATCGAAGATTGCGATCTCATTCTCATCATGAGCGTGAACCCGGGCTTCGGCGGTCAGAAATACATTCCGAACGCGCTGAAAAAAGTGCGTCAGGCGCGGGCACTCATCGATGCGTACAATCCCGCATGCGAACTCGAAATCGATGGCGGCATCGGTCGCGCGAATATCGCCGAAGTGTGCGCGGCTGGTGCCGATGTCGTGGTGATGGGCTCGGCGATCTTCGCCGCAGCCGACCCCGCCGCGGAATTGCAAGCGTTGCGTGCGCTCGCGGAGCCCCAGCCCGTGGGCGCGCGCGCGTAGCGCGATGACCGAAGACTCGCTCGTCGCGGCGCTTCGCGAAATATGCGAAGCGCGCACGAGCGACGCATCGCCGGGCCCACGAAAGATCGTGCTCGGCATCGGCGACGACGCGGCGGCATGGCAGCCATCGCGGTCACATCTTTCGGTGATTACGACCGACGCGCTCGTCGATGGCGTTCATTTCCGCACGGCGGAGATGGACGCGGGCGAAATCGGCCATCGCGCGATGGCTGCCAATCTCTCCGATATCGCCGCGATGGGCGCACGCCCGGTGCTCGCGACGATCGCGCTCGGCATCACGCCCGAGACAGATGAAGCGTGGGTCATCGCGTGTTATCGCGCGATGGACGCGCTCGTTGCACGTTTCGGGGCGCGCATCGTGGGAGGCGATATCGTCCGCGCCCCGGCGCTCGTGCTCGCGATCACCGTCGTGGGCGAAGTTTCGCGCACGCGGTGTAAACCGCGAAGCGGTGGTCGCGCTGGCGACGTCATCGCGGTAACCGGCCCGCTTGGCGCGAGCCGCGCGGGTCTCGAACTCCTCAACCACGCCTGGCCAATCGCAGCCGAAGCCGGCGCGCGCGCGACGCAAGCATTCGCCATGCCAATCCCACGCATCGCCGAGGGTCGGTTTTTTGCGGCATCGGCAAACGTGCGCGCGATGATGGATTGCTCCGACGGGCTCTCAAGCGACCTTGCGCGTCTCGCACGTGCGAGCGGGTGCGGTGCGGTCATCGAAGACGTTCCGATCGATTTCGCGGCCGAGAGCGTCGCGCGCGCAGCCGGCGGCGAAGCCCGCGCGTATGCGCTCGACGGCGGCGAAGATTTCGAGCTCATCGTCACGATCGCCCCACGCGCGTTTGCCCATGTCGCGCGCGCGTACGAACGGCACTTCGGCAAACCGCTCCATCGGGTCGGAACCCTCACGGCAGAGCTCGGCTTGCGGATCGCAGAGGGGACCGTGGCTCGCGACCTCGTCGCCAACGGATTCGATCATCTCGCGCGCCAGCGTACCTAGCGCGGCGCGACGACGATTCCCCCGCGATCGTGAAAGATCGCCGCTCCACAATCGAATGCGGTTGCGCGGTCGAGCCGACCCTGCGGCGTCCGATCGCTCGCCAGCAAAACGAGCGCAGCATGGAGCGCCTTTGCTTGCGCGCACGGCGAACTCGATGCGGCGACGACCACGGGTGACGCGTCGGGTGCGAGCGGCCGCAAGCGTTCCGGGTCGACGTGCCAAGCCACGAGCGCCGATGGGTCGTGATCGACGAGCCAGGTGAAAAGACCGGTTCCGGCTGCGCGGTCAGCGTCACTCGCGATCCGGTGCCGGTCGGGCGGCACGCAGGCGACGAGAACAAAAAAAAGGCCGAGCGTGATGGCTCGGGCCGAGACGACGAAACACGGCGCGCCTGTCGCACGCACGTCAGACCTAGCCCGCGCGCTTGACTCGGCGTGAGCGCAGGCACTGCGTGCAAACCTTGAGCGTTTTGTGCGTTCCGCGCTCGTCAACACGCACCGGCTGCAAATTCGGCAACCACCGGCGCTTGGTCTTGTTCATCGCGTGGCTGACATTATTGCCCGCCATCGGACCTTTCGCACAGACGTCGCAGCGCTTGGCCATGATATTTACTATCCTACTGGTTGTCGTAATGCAGCATAAGACTGTGCCTCCACGCAAACGCGGTCGGCACAACCCCCGGACTATACCACGGCCCGTGCCTCGGGCGCAACGTCGGGAGCCGCCGATCGTTCTTCTCCGGACCCGGAGGCGAAAGAGGACCGCGTCACGCGCCGGATAACTGCGAAATCGCCGGTCGTTTCCGCGGGAAATTGGCCAGCCCCACCTCCAGATTGTGAGCTCTTTTTGAACGGTTCGAGGCCCCGCATCGCCATCGACGCGATGGGCGGAGACCACGCGCCGGACGAAATCGTCGCCGGCGCCATTCTCGCGGATCGCGAGGGGCTCGGCCACATGATCTTGGTCGGTGACGAGGCACGCCTCCGGCCATTGCTCGAAAAGGCCGGCGCAACCAAGATCGAAGTCGTGCACGCACCGAGTGCGATCGCCATGGATGCGACACCCGCACTCGCGCTGCGAAATTCCGATGCCACCTCGCTCGGAATGGCGGTGAATCTCGTCCGCGACGGCAAGGCCGACGCCGTCGTTTCTGCGGGAAATAGCGGTGCGTTCCTCGCGATCGCCCTCGTGCGACTCCGCACGATCAAGGGCGTCGCCCGCCCGGCAATCGCCGTCGTGTACCCCGCGCGTAAGGGCAGCGTCGTCGTGCTCGATAGTGGTGCGAACGTGGATTGTCGCGCCGAATGGCTGGTCCAGTTCGGCATGATGGGGAGTGCGTATGCGCGCGCGGTCCTCGGCATCGAACGGCCGAAAATCGGGATCATCTCCAACGGCGAAGAGAAGGGCAAGGGCAACGCGCTCACCGTGGAAGCGGCGGAACTGCTCGAAAAAACGTTCGGTGCCGATTTCGTCGGCAACGTCGAGTCGAAAGATCTGTTCTCAAACGTCGCCGATGTGCTCGTCACCGACGGCTTCGTCGGCAACGTGATGCTCAAGCTCTCCGAAGGCGCGGCCGCCCTGATCGGCGACATCGTTCTCGATGCGATCAAGTCCGGCAGTATCGCGGCGAAAATCGGCGCACTGCTCGTAAAACCGACGCTCATGCGCGTGCGCGACCGGCTCAGCTACGATAACGTGGGCGGCGCGCCGCTGCTCGGCTTGCGCGGAAATTGCATCGTCGCGCACGGCCGCGCGAACAGCGCCGCGGTGCGCAGCGCGATCCGCGCGGCCGTCGCCGAAGTGAACGAAGATGTCATCGGACGCATCGGCGAACTCGTCGTGCCGGCCGATGTACGCGAAAGTAAGGAAGCGTAACGGCGCTCGTGGTGCGCGGCGGACTTTACGTCCATTTGCCGTTTTGTCCGTATGTGTGTCCGTATTGCGACTTTGCGAAGTGGCCGATGCGGCGCTCGCAGGCAACACGCTATCTCGGCGCGCTCGCAGCCGAGATCGACGCGGCGCCCGCATTCGATGCCGCGACGCTTTTTTTCGGTGGTGGGACGCCGAACACGTACGAAGCCGCCGACATCGTGTCGATCGTCGCTCGGTTGCGCGACCGTTTCGCACCCGGCGGTTTTACGGAGACGAGCATCGAGATGAATCCCGATCCCGATCTCTGCACGCACGACGTTTTCGCTGCATATCGCGCGGCGGGTATCGTGCGCGTTTCTTTCGGCGTGCAATCGTTCGTGGCGTCGGAATTGCAGACGCTCGGTCGACGCCATTCGCCGGAGGACGTCGGCGCGGCGGTCGCCCGCGCGCGCTCGGCGGGGATCGACAATATCTCGCTCGATCTCATTTTCGGCACGCCGCTGCAAACGACGCAGACGTGGCGCGCGTCGCTCGCGTACGCGATCTCGCTCGAGCCCGAGCACATCTCGACCTATGGGCTCACGATCGAAGACGATACGCCCTTTGCGGAGTGGTACGCGCGGCGGCCGCAAGATTTTGCGCCGAACGATCTCGAGGGCGATCTTTACGCGATCGCAATCGAAATGCTGGGCGCCGCGGGTTACGAGCACTACGAGATCAGCAATTTCGCCAAGCCCGGGCGGCGTTGCGCGCATAACGCGAATTACTGGGCCAACGGAGAATATCTCGGGCTCGGAGTCGGTGCGGCATCGTACCGGAATGGAACGCGCTCGGTCCATACACGTGACCTCGCGGCATATTGCGACGCCGCATTGGAAGGCCGCGTCATTCCCAGCGACGACGAGCATCTGGAAGGAGCGGCGATGCTGGGCGAAGCGGTCATGCTCGCGCTTCGCACGCGCGAAGGGGTAGATGTCGCGTCGTTTGCGGAACGATACGGCGTCGACTTTCATGAGTACTATCGCGTGGTGTTAAACGATTTAGCAAGCTCGGGGACGCTCGACGTCACGCCTGCGCGCGTCGCGTTGACACCGCGCGGGCGGTTCCTGGCAAACGACGTCTGCGGCGCCTTCGTCGCACCGGCGGACTAGATCGTGCCGACCACGCTCCTGCGCGTCTTGTTTATGATCGTCTTTGCGGTGACGGGCTTTTTGCTC
This sequence comes from Rhodospirillales bacterium, assembly GCA_043743145.1. Taxonomy (GTDB): domain Bacteria; phylum Vulcanimicrobiota; class Vulcanimicrobiia; order Vulcanimicrobiales; family Vulcanimicrobiaceae; genus JANYGA01. Next base: position 4,349 of record JAYTXC010000040.1, on the reverse strand, counting down.
GGGCGCGAAGCCTACGTGCACCTCATATCGCTCCACGTCGCGAGCCAGATTTGGCTTATCGCGCTCACGATCATCGTGCCGGTGATCGGCGCGGTCGCGGGACTCTTCATCGCCCCGATCGTGCAATCGCTCTTCGAAGTCGAACTGCGCGCCGTCGAAACGACGATGGAGCGCCTGGCGCCGGGTGAGGTACTCGGCGGGGCGCTGGGTCTCGTCCTTGGGCTCGTGGTCGCCTTTTTGATCAAAAGCCTGCTGCTGGACTCCGTGGCGACGGCAGGCCGGGCTGGTGGCTATATCGCCAACGTCGCTTATATCGTGCTCAGCGTGTTCGCCGCGTTTTTGGGAGCGAGACTCGGCGCGAAACAGCGTCTCGGCGGCGCAACACGCGCGAACGCGAATGCAGCGAGCATCGTACCGGCGCGGCCGCCCGCGCAACCCAAACTCATCGATACATCGGTCATCGTTGACGGCCGCGTCATCGAGATCGTCGAGAGCGGATTTCTCGAAGGGCCGCTCGTCTTGCCGCGATTCGTCTTACGCGAACTGCATCTCATCGCGGATTCGATCGACTCGATGAAGCGCACGCGTGGGCGACGCGGGCTCGAAGTCCTCGCAAAGCTTCAGGAGTTAACCACCCTCGAAATCGTCGACGAAGATTATGCCGATATCGCCGGAGTCGATGCGAAGCTCGTGCGTTTGGCGCGCGATCGCGGCGCGAAACTCGTGACCAACGATTACAATCTCAACCGCGTCGCGCACGTCGAAGGCGTCGTCGTCCTCAACATCAACGAACTCGCAGGCGCCGTCAAACCCGCCGTCTTGCCCGGTGAGGAGATGCACGTGATGATCGTGCGCGATGGCAAAGAGCCGCATCAAGGCGTCGGTTACCTCGATGACGGCACGATGATCGTCGTGGAAAACGGTCGTCGACTCATGGGTGAGGAGATCGACGTTCAGGTGACGAGCGTCTTGCAAACGGTCGCGGGTCGGATGATCTTCGCGAAGATCAAGGCGAAGACGGGTGTGGGGAATCCGTGAGGTTTGCCGCAATCGTCGTCGCGGCGGGCCGTGGCGTCCGCTTCGGGCGCCAAAAACAACTTATCGAAGTCGCAGGACGTCCGCTCGTTGCCTGGTGCCTCGCGACATTCGGGGCGATGTCGGAACTCGGCGCACTCATCATCGCAACCGAAGAAGAACATCTCACGACGATGGCCGATCTCGCGCGCACCTATGCGCCTGAGCTGCACGCGACGGTCGTGCGGGGCGGTGCGACACGCCAAGGTTCGGTGCGTAATGCTCTCGCCGCCGTACCACCCGCGTGCGATGCCGTCTTCGTGCACGATGGGGCGCGGCCGCTCGTGCGTGCCGCCGATATTCGTGCCGCGATGGCGCTCGTTGGGCCGGGGACGGGCGCGCTCTTGGCCGCGCCCGTCGTCGACACGATCAAGGTCGTCGCAGCCGACGGCGCCACCGTCACGCGCACGCTCGATCGCTCCGAACTCTGGGCCGCGCAGACGCCGCAATTCGGCACGCTCGCCGATCTCCGCGCTGCTCATGCGGCAGCCGAACGAGTTGGCGGCGACGCCACCGACGACGCGATGCTCCTCGAGCGCGCGGGGCATCGGGTGCTGGTCGTTCGCCCGAGCGGAGAAAATTTTAAGGTCACGATGCCGGGCGATCGCGATCTTGCCGAGGCGATTTTGCGCGAACGCGCGTTGGTAGCGCCATAAAAATTCGGATCGGCCATGGCTTCGACGCACATCGCCTTGTCGCGGGCCGTCCCTTCGTGCTCGGCGGTATCACGATTCCCCATCCTACGGGGCCGCTCGGACATTCCGACGCCGACGTACTCGCCCATGCGCTTTCCGATGCGATCCTCGGGGCGTGCGCGCTTGGCGATCTTGGCAAGCATTTTCCCGATACCGATCCCGCCTGGAAGGACGTCGATTCGATGCGGCTGCTCGAAGCGTGTATCGGGATGGCGCGCGAACTCGACTTCGAAATCTCCAACGTCGACGTCACGGTCGTCGTGCAGCTGCCGAAGCTGAGCCCGCACCTTCCCGCAATTCGCGAACATCTGGCGACGGTGCTTCGCATCGAAATCGGCGACGTGAGTGTTAAAGCAAAAACCAGCGAAGGCATGGGGTACACGGGCGATGGCACCGGAATCGCCGCCTACGCCGTCGCTGCCCTCGTCCGACCGTAAAGGCGTCCATGTCCGTCGATCTCTCCGCACCACCGTTCTCCACGGCCGTCACGCCCGCGTTGTCGCGTGCGTCGCTCGCCGATGCCATCGGCGAGGCGATGCAGGCGTGTGGACTCCTGGAAACGCCCGCGCCGCCCGCGGCGCTGCGCTGGATCGAGACCTTCGTGGATGCGTATGGCACGGGGCTCACGACGGTGGGCGATGCGATGCCGATCGTCGCCGATCTGCGCGCGGAGGCCGTGATCGTACCCGCGTTGCAACTCGAGAAGCTCCGCAATCGTCAAGTGCTGTTCTTTCTCGACACCGTCAGCCAATACGTCGACGATCAGCCCGAACTCCGCGGCCTTGCGATCGATGTCGATATCGCGACGATGGCGCGTGAATTTGGGGTCGCACCCGAAGACGCGCTCTGGGCCGTGCGCGTCGCGCTCACCGGTGCGACGACCGGCCCGCCGCTCGATCTGCTCTTTCCCCTGCTCGGCCACGATCGGATCATGATGCGCATCGGCGCGCTGAACTCACACGTCCTCCACGGTCGCGGACTCGAAACGATTCCCTTCGGTCCCGATGGAAAACCCTTCGCGACGATCGTCGGTCGTCGGCCCGATAGTGACCTCGCGTGAGCCTGTTCTCCGATATCGTGGGCGATCTCAAAGTCCCCGTCGAGCGCGATCCCGCGGCCAACGGGTATCTCGACGTGATCCTCTCGTATCCGGGCTTTCACGCGGTCACCGCCCACCGGATCATCCACGAAATCAACAAGCGCGGTGTTCCGCTCTTGCCACGCTTACTTTCAAATGTGGTGCGCTTCGCAACGGGCATCGAGATTCACCCAGCAGCGAAAATCGGCAAACGGTTCTTCATCGATCACGGCATGGGCGTCCTCATCGGTGCCACAGCCGAAATCGGCGACGACGTCACGCTCTACAAGGGCGTCACGCTCGGTGGGACGAGTTTGGGACACGGGAAGCGTCATCCGACGATCGGCAACGACGTCGTGATCGGCACGAATGCGTCGGTTCTCGGCGCGATTACGATCGGCGATGGCTCGCACATCGGCGCGGGATCGGTCGTCGTCCGCGACGTCCCGCCGAAATCGACCGTGGTCGGAATTCCCGGCCGCGTCGTGCTCCTTGACGGCAAACCCGTTGCTGCGTCGTCGACGCTCGTCGATATGCCCGATCCGCAAGGGCTCGTGATCCAGCAACTCGCCGAGCGCATCGCCGCACTCGAAGCGAAGCTCGCCGAGCTCGGAAATCCTACGCAGCCATCGCGCCCGGCGCAGATCAACGCGGCGATCTTCGACGACGCCTTCCCGGTCATTTAGTTTGCGACTGTACAATACGCGCACGCGCGCCGTCGAGCCGTTCGTTCCGCTCGAAGGCGATCACGTCCGCATCTACGTGTGCGGGCTCACGCCTTCGGCCGAAGCGCATCTCGGACACGCGCGCTCGTTCATGTTTTTCGACGTGCTCCGGCGCTTTCTCGTGCACCGCGGGTACCGCGTTACGTACGTTCGCAACGTGACCGACATCGACGACCGCAGCATCGCCGAAGCGCGTGCGACGGGTAAGCCGTGGCGCGACGTTGTGGCGGGATATTTTGCGAGCTTCACCCGCTCGATGGCGCGGCTGCATCTCGCCGTTCCCGACCACGAACCGCGCGCGACGGAATACGTACCGCAGATCCTCGAGATGATCGGACGCCTCGTCGATGCGGGCAACGCTTATGCGGCAGCCGATGGCGTCTATTTTTCGGTATCGTCGTTTCCGCGTTACGGGTCGCTCTCGGGCCGCAACACGGACGAACTTCTCATCGGCGCACGGGTCGCCGCCGACGAAGGGAAGCGCGATCCACTCGATTTCGCGCTTTGGAAATTCGCCAAAGCGGACGATCCATCGTGGCCATCGCCTTGGGGCGCGGGGCGACCGGGATGGCACATCGAGTGCTCGGCGATGTCGCACGTGTTGCTCGGCGAGCCCTTCGATATCCACGGCGGTGGTTACGATCTGATCTTCCCGCATCACGAAAACGAGGTCGCGCAGACCGAATCGCTCGTACCGCCACCGATGGCCAACGCGTGGGTGCACGGCGGCCTCTTACTTTTCGATGGCAAGAAAATGTCGAAATCGCTCGGCAACTT
>JAYTXC010000039.1:0-16580 GCA_043743145.1 Rhodospirillales bacterium | reverse complement strand
ATCGACGACAACGTTCGATCCCGCCACGACATCTGCGCGAAGATTTCGCTAAATGCGGGTGTTGCGACAAGATCCATCGCACCCGTGCGCTTCTCCGCGGCTTCCAAGCGCGCGTGCGCGTGCGTCTCGCGCACGAAAAACATCGTCAGCACGAGCCCGGCCGCTACGGCAGCGACGCCGATCGCGAAGGGCCATGGCCGTAAACCGTACGCCTGGGCGATCGCGCCCGAAACGAAGGCGGCGCCGCCGACGGCGAGGTAACCCGCAAATTCATTGAGTCCCATAGCGAAGCCACGCCGCTTGGGTCCGACGAGATCGATCTTCATGACGACGGTCATCGACCAGCACAGGCCTTGATTGATCCCGAGCAACACGTTCGCGACGACGATCCAAGCCCAGTTCGGCGCGTACATCAGAAGAAACGGAATCGGAATCGCGACGAGCCATCCCGCAACGAGCAGTGGCTTGCGCCCGGTGCGGTCGGCATTGCGACCGGCGAAGAGGTTGGCGACCGCCTTCGTAAAGCCGAACGTCACGATGAACGACAGCACGGCGAGGTCGGACCGCAGACCGAAAATGCGCGTACCGACGAGGGGCAACACGTCGCGTTCCATGCCGACCATCGTGCCGACGAACGCGTTGACGGTGACGAGCAACCAAAATTGGCCGCGATTTGCGGCGAGGCCGAGTCGCGTGATCGCCACGCTAACGATCGTCTCCGATGTTGGGTTTCATATTCAAGAAATATATTGAATATGAACCACCGCGTCAATGCATTTGCGGAAGGAAGCCACGAGCGAGCCGAAAAGGCTCGCAACGACGATGAAGTTTCGAAGCATGGGACCGGTCGCGAAACGGCGGTTCAAAGACGACGTCTACGCGGCGTTCGCTCGCATTCCCGCAGCCGTTTCGAATCCGCATCGGCTCGAAATCCTCGAGCTCATCGCGCAGCGTCCGCGCACGGTCGCCGATCTCGCAGCGGAGACGGCGCTCTCGGTCGCAAACGCCTCACAGCACCTGCAAGTTCTCGCGAAATGCGGACTCGTCACGGTCGAGCGGCGCGGGACTTTCGCATATTACCGAGCCGCGGGCACGAACGTCTACCGATTGTTGCAGAGCATGCGCGATGTCGCCGAAAGAAACGACGCCGAAGTCGCAGCGGCGGTAAAGAAGCACCTCGGCAATCGCGACGCGGGCATCTCGGATTTCGACCTGGTGCGCGCGCTCATCGCCGATCCACACGTCGCGTTGCTCGATACGCGACCTTCGGAAGAATATGCGGCCGGTCACCTGCCTCGTGCGATCAACGCACCGCTGGAGACGCTCAAAAGCGGAAAGCTCGTGCTTGCAAAATCGAAACGCTACGTCGCCTACTGCCGCGGTCCGTATTGTATCTTCGCAGACGAGGCCGTCGCGTACTTACGCGAACGCGGCTTCGATGCGACGCGGATCGCCTTAAGCCCGATGGACTGGGAAGCGGCGGGCGAAGAAATCGCGCGCGTGATCTAGGCGCGAGCGCGTAGGAGCGCGCCTTGCGTCGCGTGCGACGTACGGTAACCCGTCCAACCGACGAGGGAGACGTCGACGAATCCGGCTTGGGTGAGGATCTCGAGGAGCGACCGCTCCCACTGCGCGCCGGCCACTCAATCCGACCAGGTACCGAGTTCGGCAAGCTCCTCTTGCGAAACGTGCGCCTCTAAGAGCATATCCGCTATTTGAAGCCGCCCGCCCGGCGCGAGAACGCGACGCATTTCGGCTGCTACCCTGGGCTTATTATGGCACAGATTGAAAACGCCATTCGAAATGACGACGTTCGCCCATCCCGATGCGATCGGTACCGCTTCCAAATCCGCTATCTCGAATCGAACGTTCGTAAGCGCGAGGATCCGGGCGTTCACGCGCGCCTTCTCCACCATCGCAGGCGTCATGTCGACGCCGATCACCGCGCCACCGTTGCCGACAGCTCTGGCCGCGAGCAATGCGTCGAGACCAGCCCCCGAACCGAAATCGACGACGCGTTCGCCGACTCCGAGCGGACCGATGGCGAGCGGATTTCCAACTCCGGCAAATGACTCCGTACAACTCATCGGGAGTGCGTCGATAGTCGCTGAATCGTACCGTAATCGCTTCGCGCTCGTCGGGCCGACCTCGAAGCGACCTTCGGTGCCTGGCGCTATGGCGAGGTTGCCAAAACGTTCGATAACGGCGCGCTTGAGTTCCGCGCTCTCATTGCGGTCGATCATAGTGGAGCCTCACCGTCGCCTTCGTGTTTGCATACGCGTCCAAAGCGCGTCGATCGCGAAAACATGTTTACGCTTTTCCGCGCATCATGAGATTTCAATACATCCAAGAAAGGCCGCGGCGTTCGAGCATATACGTGCTCCAACGTTCTTTCGTCGTATCGATAAATGGCATCGCGGGCAATGGCGTGCCATCGTAGTCGCCCATACCGGTCTGCTTTCCTACATGACGAATGCAAGCTATCGTTACAGATCGACATCCGACAACGCGATAGCCGCGATCGGTGAGATAACGAGCCATTTTCCCGCAATGCGTTCGGGTCGTGCTACGCCGAGGCGAGCACGACCGTCGGGTGATGGTGCGCGTTGTATTCGTTCATGCCGCCATCGACGTTCGTGATGTTTCTGAAACCGCTCGATTCGAGAATCGAACCTGCGGCGCTCGAGCGATAGCCGCTTCCGCACACGATGACGATCGGACGATCGGGATCGATCCGCTCGAGCGACGCTTCGAGCGTCGGAAGCGGGATCGGAATCGCGCCCCGAACGACTCCCGTCTCGTGTTCCGCCGCGCGGCGCACGTCGATGAGTTGCGCGTCGAGGCCTCGCTCGACGCGAGCCGCGAGTTCGTCGACGGAGATCTGCGGGATCGAGGCTGTAGCGAAACCCGCGGCTCGCCAAGCGGCGAAACCGCCGGCGAGATATCCGTCGACCGTCGAGATTCCGATGCGTGCGAGCCGCGTCACCGTTTCGGCCACGCCGCTCTCGTCAAGTGCGACGACGACGATACGGCGCGCGAACGGAATCAGCGCCCCTGCCCACGCGGCAAACTGCCCGTCGAGACCGACGTTCATCGACATCGGTACGTGCTCGGGCCCGTAGATCTCCGACGGGCGCACGTCGAGGACGAGCGCGCCGTTTGCCATCGCCGCTTTGACGTCCGCCGCATCGAGCGCTCGTGGCTTCGGCAGATCGCCGAGCGCCTCGACGCCGTTGCGATTCATTTCCGCATCGAGCGCGAAATATGCCGGCTGTTCGGGGAGACCCGTCGTCATGAGTTCGATAAACGCCGGTTTCGACATCGACTGCAATGCGTGGTTCGTGGCGCGTTGTGCTCCGATCGTGGACGAGCGTTCGGTCGACATACTCCGACCGCAGAGCGAACCCGCGCCGTGCGCCGGGAAGACTTCGACGGTATCGTCGAGCTTGAGGATCTTCTCGTGTAACGAATCGTAGAGCATCGCGGCCATGTCGGCTGCGGAAAAGCCTTTGGAACCGATGAGGTCGGGGCGACCGACGTCGCCGATGAAGAGCGTGTCGCCCGTGAGGAGGCGCACGGGTTCGGATGCGTTCGCGGTATCGGTAACGAGGATACAGATACCCTCGGGCGTGTGCCCGGGCGTCTCCAGGATGTCGAAGCGAAGCGATCCAACATCGATGCGATCTCCGTCGCGTGCCGCAACGTGGTCGAACGTCGCGCCCGCGCGATGACCGAAGACGATCGACGCGCCCGTACGCGCCGCGAGCTCGCGATGGCCGCTCACGAAATCCGCGTGGACGTGCGTTTCGAAGATGTAGCGGATCTCGAGACCGGCGTCGCGCGCCGCATCGACGTAGGTGTCGACGTCGCGCTGCGGATCGACCACCGCGCCCACGCCGTTCGAACCGATGAGGTACGACGCGTGCGCGAGACAACCGAGGTAGAATTGTTTGAAGAACATGGGTTGGGGAGCCTTTACTTTTACGATGGGTAATCCGGCCTTTTCCCAGGCGAGGATGCCGCCTTCGACGTTTGCTACGTCGGTGTAACCGAACCGATCGATGAGGGCGTCTTGCGCGAGCCCGCTACGACGGCCCGAACGACAGAGTAACAAGAGTTCGCGATCTTTTGGAAATTCGGCGAGCCGCACATCGAGTTCGGGCAGCGGTACGAGTCGAGTACCGGCGACGTGCGCTTCGGTGTATTCGTCCGCATCGCGAACGTCGATCATCACCGCGCCCGCGCGCATGCGATCGAAGGCTTGGTGAACGCTGATGGTGGTCTTCATGATGCGAGGCTCATTTCACGTGGAAGGGGAGGATGCCCGAAGCGCTCGCACCGGTGAAGATGCCGACGCCGAGGACGAAGACGGCGAAGATCGCTTTGAGCTGCCGTTGCTCGAGCCGCTTGCCGATTGCGAGACCCGCGATGTTGCCGGTTATCCCGCCGATGACGAAGAGCAGGACGATCGACCAATCGATCGACCCGTCGAAGGCGTGCGTCGCGAGTCCCGACGCGCTATTGAGCGCGATGACGAAGAGCGACGTCGCGATCGCAGCGCGCATCGAAAGTCCGAGCACGAAGACGAGAACCGGTACGATGAGAAAACCGCCGCCGACGCCGAGGAACCCCGTAAGAAAACCGAGGCCGAACCCCGATGCGATGACGACCGCCCGCTTCGGCGCGCGATCCACTTCGTCCGTATTCGTACGGTTCCGTAGCATCGCGATGGCAGCGACGACCATCGTGCCCGCGAAGAGCAGCAGTAAGATGTTTCCGGGAACGTGCTTCGAGAGAAGGGCGCCCGGTACGGCGCCGAGCAGCCCGAACGCACCGAGCATCGCGCCCATCCGAAAGCGTACGATCCGCCGTTGCGCGAACGCGCCTTGCGCCGCGATCGCGCCGACGATCGCGAGCGACGTTGCGATCGCAGGATGCACCGCCTCCCCGACGAGATAGACGAGAACGGGCAACGTGACGATCGATCCGCCACCACCGGTGAGCCCGAGTGCGAGTCCGATCGCGAGACCGTACAGCACGTTTTCGTAGTGAAACATCGTCGTCCGCGTTTCCCGATCGGCGCGAGTACGACCCAGCAACGGCGTATCGGGAATCGCGATAGCGCCTATCTTACGGCCCGAGGAAACGTCCGCGGTAACGCAATACCTCGCGACATGGATCGAAAATCGTTCGTTACCGGTACCGCAAGTTTCGTCTACCTCGCGACGACCGCGCGCGTCGCGAACGCTGCCGAAACGACGGTACTTCACGTATACGGCCCCGGCGGACCAGCCCCGGCCATGCGCGCCGTCGCAGTCGACTTCGAAGCGCGTACGCGCACGCACGTCGAGCTCGTCGCGGGTCCGACGCCGATGTGGAAGGCACGAGCACTCGAGGATGCCGACGCGATCTTCAGCGGCTCGGAAAATATGATGACGGACTTCACGACGCAACTCCCCGGACTCATCGCCGAGACGACGATCGAGCCGGCGTACGTCCGGCCGGCGAGCATCCTCGTACATCGCGGTAACCCTTTAAAGATCGCGGGATTGCGCGATCTCTTCCGACCGGGTATCCGCGTGATGATCGTACAAGGCGCGGGCCAGACCGGCATGTGGGAAGACCTCGCCGGCCGCGGTCCACACGCGCTCGCAAACGTTCGCGCGTTGCGCAAGAATATCGTGACGTACGCCGCAAACTCGGCCGTCGCACTGACGGCGTGGACGGGTGCGGACCCGCCCGACGCATGGATCATCTACAACATCTGGCAGGTCGCGCATCCCGACGTCGCGACCGTCGTGCCGATCGAACCTGAGTTCGCGCTCTACCGCGATGCCGGTATCGCGCTGACCGCGCGCGGGCTTACGAACGCGTTTGCCAAATCGTTTTACGATTTCGTGCTGTCTGCCGATGGGGCTCGGATTTTCGAAAAGTGGGGTTGGTCGACGTAACGATCGTTTGAGACGGTTTGCGGATACGGGCGAAATCGTCGTTCGGCGGTGCGCCGTACGGCACTTCGCCGCAATTGCGTTTACTGGATCGTCAAGTACGCGTAGTGGTATCGTTGCTGCAAAACGCCGATCGCCGCGACCATCGACGGCACGACGAGTGCGCCGGGCACGAGGTGCGTGAGGATATCCGCCGCGACGTCGCTCGCCGTCATTCCGGCGGGCGCGAATTCTCGTTTGACGATGCCCCGCGATTGTTCTTCGACCGCGGTGTGACAGGTTAAAAAGGTCGTGCCGCGCGCCTGCAACCCTTCGACCGACGTATCTTGAAAAGGGCCGGCTTCGTCGTCGGGATTCGACGACCTCGACGTCGCGCGCTTGGCGAGGAAAACGTTTTTGGTCAATAGTTCGCCCGTCGGATTTTTGAGCGCGAAGTATTCGCCGATGCGGTATTTCTGCCACACGTAGTCACTGTACGTATACGCACTCGAGGGGCCGTGCCCCGCGACCACCGTTACGACCCGCGACGGGTCGGTGCCGAACCCGAACTCGAGCCCGTTGATCGAGTTCTTTACGTTATTGAGCAGCGCCGGCACGTAGGCGACGGCCTGAAAGAGCATGCGGTACTGTGCGTTCCGTCCGACGATGCGGTCGAAGGTCGCCATATCGAACGCAGCGCGGCGTTCGACGAATTCGGTACCGCCAGGAACGGCTTGCGTCGTCGCGGCGGCGACGAGCGTCGGGCCGAGCGTGATGCCCGTCGCGCCGAGCGCGCTCGAGCCGATAAACGAACCACGTTTCATAGAGAACCTTTCGGGGTCGGTAGCGAGAAGCCGTACGAGCGATAGATCGCCGCGGCCGTCGGACTGGAGACGAAATCGTAGAAGGCGCGCGCCGCGACGGGATGCGGCGCGTCGCGGACGACCGCATCGACGTAGACCGCCGTCGCGTTTTCCGCGGCCGGAATCGCGACCATGTCGATCGGATTGCCGATGCGTTTTTGGTACAACGCTTCGGAGAGCCAGACCGGCCCCGCGTCGGCTCTGCCGGTAAGGAGATTGAGCGCCGTCTCGCGGTGGTGAATATGCGTGAGGATGGTCGATCCGGCGGCGACCTTCGTCTTCATAATCTTCGCATCGAGCGCCTCGCCCCCGGCTTTGACGTACGACGCTTCGATTTGGAACGCGATGCCCTCCCACGCGGGATTGGGCATCGACACGCGCACGTCGTCGCGGCCGAGATCCGCAAGGGTAACGACGTGCTTCGGATTTCCGCCAGCCACCATGATTGCGAGCGTGTTCGTCGCATATTGCCGGAAGTCGGCGACGACGCCCTCGCGTTGCTCCGTCGTCATACGCCGTAGGCCCGACATATAAACATCGGGTTTGACGTCGACGATAAGATTGCCGATTTCGAGCGATCCTCGTGCGATTTGCTGGGCTTCGATTCCGGGAGGCAGCGTCTCGTAGAAGATCCGTCGGATCTCGGGATGCGCGACACGAAACGCGCGGACGAGATCGGGCATGACCATAAACTGATTGCCCGCGGCGAACACGACGAGATCCGCGCCGCTCGGCGTCCCGTGCAAGTCCGGAACGTTATCGATTCCGGGAATCGTGAAGTCGAACTGTTGCGGGTCGCGCGCGCTCCAAGGTGGCCCGTGGAAGTTCGGCGTTGCGACCGGGACGACGTCACTCGCGACGCCGGCGTGGGCCCGAGCGAGCACGACGAGAGCGAAGATCGGGGCGGCGAGAGCCTTGATAGAGACCTCCAGAATCGTGCGACGTCGCTCGTATGTCGCGTCATCGATGAGCGCGTGCGATACCGCCTATCGCACTGGCCGATGGCGTCGGCAGGTTTCGCAGTCGCGCGCTTCGCACCGATTACGCCTGCGAAGGTTACGGCAACGATACCCTATACGCACGAGTGCCTCCATCGCGTGAGGCGCGTACCGTTCGCGCCGTTCGCGATAGACGCCATCTCTTCCGGAGATACGACGTGCGCGACCGAGGCACGATCGCAACACGTACCAAATGACGATTCGATGAAGCGGCTAAACACCTTACCGTCGGTTATCGATTGCGAAATCCTCGCGACGTTCGTACGCGTCGTCGAAACCGGTAACATTTCGGCTGCGGCGCGCTCGCTCTTCATCGCGCAGTCCGCAGTTTCGACGCAGATGTCCGTCCTCGCTCGCGCCGCAGGCGCACCGCTTCTCGAACGGGTTCACGGGCGTTGGCAGGTTACGGCCTCGGGCACGATCTTCTACCGTCGCGCCGGCGAGATCTTACGACTCATCGAGCAACTCCAGCGCGAACTGGCCGTCGTGTCCGAATTCGGGCACGTCACCATCGCATCGACACGAACGGTCTCCGACACGATTCTCGCGCGGATCCTCGCCGACTTCAAAACGTGTCATCCCGAGATTCGGCTCGATGTGATAGCCGGCGATCGGGAAGACGCGCAGAGACGCCTCGCGGGCGACGAAGTCGATGCGGCCCTCGTCGCGTTGCCGATCAATGGGAAAGGCTTTCGAGTCGAAGTTTTCGCCGAAGATCGGCTGGTACTCGTCGTTCCGGCTTCGCACGCACTCGCCACACGCGGGACGACGGAGTTCGCGGATATTGCAAACGAAGCGTTCGTGATGTTCAATCGAGGATCGGGCGTTCGCGCGCTTTTAGAAGAACGCTTGGGCGAACGCTTTCCCGCACTCGACGTGCGCTTGGAGCTCTCGAGCAACGACGCACTCATTCGGTGCGTCGAAGCCGGGCTCGGCCTCACGATGCTCCCGACCCGCGTTGCGGAGAAGTGGGCGTCCGTCGCGCCGATCGCGCTCGTCGCCATCGGCGACGTCGACCTCACACGGAAACTGGCACTCGTCGTGCCGGACAACCGCCCCACAAGCGAGGCTCTCGCAACGTTCGAAATGTGGTTGGCACGAAAGTTCGACGGGACGTCGAGCGCCACGTAGCGTCCCGAGACGTCGATAGCGCTAATCACAAATCGAGATAGCGGGCACCATGTGTTCAAGATGCCGATCGTCGTACGTAGCGGCCAAGGAGCGTAAAGCTTCTCATCGTCACCTGAAGAGGTCGCACCATGGCCGTTATCTCACCATCGATCGAATCGCATTCGCACCGATCCCGGGCCGAACGTCATTTCCGCACGCTGATCGTCGGAGGCGGCACCGCCGGAATCGCCGTCGCGGCGCGCTTACGCGCCGCCGGGCAGAACGACATCGCCTTGATCGAGCCTTCGGATAAACATTACTACCAACCGCTCTGGACGCTCGTCGGCGGCGGGATCGTCGCGAAAGAAGAGAGCGAACGCGCCGAAGCGGACTACATTCCCGCCGGCGTAACGTGGATTCGCGATCGCGTAGCGACGTTCGAACCGGAACTCGACGCCGTCGTGCTCGCGACGGGGAACCGCGTCTCGTATGATTTTCTCGTTATCGCGCCCGGCATCCAAGTCGATTGGAATCGGATCGATGGCCTCGAAGCGACGCTCGGTACGAACGGTGTGAGCAGCAACTACCGGTACGATCTCGCTCCCCTTACGTGGCAGTTTATCAAAGAGTTTCGGGGCGGGACGGCGCTCTTTACCTTTCCGGCCGGTCCCATCAAATGCGCCGGTGCGCCGCAAAAAATCATGTATCTCGCGGCCGATTATTGGCGCAAGCACAAGATCGAAGCGAAGGTCGTGTACGCATCGGCCGCGCCCGCAATTTTCGGCATTAAGGCGTATCAAAAACCGCTCGATCGCGTCATCGCACGTTATAAGATCTCGACGAAATTTAATCGCAACCTCGTTGCCGTGGACGGTCCGGCACGTACGGCGACTTTTTCCGTAGTCGGCGATCCCTCCGGCGCGACCGAAACGATCGCATACGATATGATGCACGTCGTGCCGCCGCAGAGCGCGCCAGATTTTATTAAAGCGAGCCCGTTCGCCGAAACCGACGGACCGCAGAAAGGGTACGTCAAGGTCGATAAGGGTTCGCTCCAATCGACGCAATACCCAAACGTCTTCGCACTCGGGGATGCGGGCAGCACGCCGAATTCCAAGACCGGGGCGGCGATTCGCAAACAGGCTCCCATCGTCGTCGCAGGGTTACTCGCCATCATGCGAGGTGCGCCCGTCAAGGGCGGATACGATGGGTACGCGTCCTGTCCGCTCGTCACCGGGTACGGAAAACTCATCCTCGCCGAATTCGATTACGATGGCAACCCGACGCCGTCCGTGCCGCTTATCGATACGACCAAAGAGCGGTGGAGCATGTACGTGCTCAAGTGCCACGGGCTACCCTGGATGTATTGGAATCTCATGATGCGCGGAAGAGCTTGACGGATCGTTCGTATGAAGCGTTCGCGCGAATAAAAATAAACGTTTGCGCTCTCGTGAGCGACTGAGGAGAAAGCATGCCCTGCCATCCGTTGCAAACATTTAAGCTATCAACCGTTAGGCCATTTATCTTATCTGCCGGCCTCGCATTCGCGACGCTCGCGAGTCCGAGCCTCGCGGCGAGCGAAGCGAGCGCGGCCTCCTACGCGCCCCCGGACCAGGGACTCGGGAACGTTCACATGGCGACTTCGTGCAAACCAGAGTCGGGTGCGAAATTCGATCGAGCACTCGCCCTGCTCCACAATTTTTGGTACGCCCGCGCCCTACGCGCGTTCGACGAAGTTTCCGCGACCGACCCGCAGTGCGCGATGGCGTACTGGGGAGCGGCGATGACTTACAACCATCCCGTGTGGGACGCGCCGACCGCCGCGGACGAAGCGGCGGCGTGGGCCTACGTGCGGAAAGGCCTCGCCGCAACGGAGAGATCTCCGCGCGAGCAAATGTATCTCGATGCCGTGGCAGCGCTGTTTAAAGACGGCGGTATCGGCAAGAAGGCCGATCGCGATAACGCCTATGCAGATGCGATGGCGGCGGCATACGCCAAGTATCCCGACGTCGAAACGACGCTCTTCGACGCACTCGCGATCTACGGCTCGATTCCCGAGGGTGCCAAAGGGTTCGAGAAGATCGATCGGGCCGAAGCCCTGTTGAAGAACGTCTATGCCGTCGATCCGACGCATCCGGGCATCCTCCACTATCTCATCCACGTCAACGACGATCCGATCCATGCCGAGCAAGGCCTTCCGGCCGCCCGTGCGTACGCAACCTCGGCCGCGGCGGTCCCGCACGCGCAGCACATGCCGTCGCACATCTTCACACGTCTCGGTCTTTGGTCTGAGTCCGCACTCACGAACGAAAATGCGTGGCGCACGTCCGAAGCCGACGTCAAACGCGCTGGTGAGTCGGGCGCGTACCGTGATTTTCACTCGCTCAATTATATGCAATACGCCTATCTCGAGTCCGGTCGCTTTAAAGATGCCAAACGCGCGACCGATATCATCGCCAAGCAGTACGCGGAAACGGCCGACAAGACGACGGCACCGGATACGCCGCTGCTCGAAGCGCGACACGTTCGTGGTCGGACGATTTACGCTCAGCCCGACCGCGTCGCGTATGGCTATTTCGATATGCTAACGCGCTACATCGTGGAGACGAAAGACTGGGCCGAGGCCGATTCGATTCCCCTCGTCGCACCCTCGCGCGATTTCAAAGCGATGAAACTTCAAATCCAGACGATGGCTGCTGCACGACGCGGTGATACCGTCGCAGCACGAGGCTACGCGGATGCGATTGCGACGCTTGCGATGGAACCGAATCAACAGCCCTTTGCGGCTCAAATCATCGCGATGCAGGCGAAAGAAGCCGCCGCAAGTGCCGCGGCCGCCGCAGGCGATCGGCGCAAGGCGCTCGATTTCATGAACGATGCGATCGGCATCGAAAATTCGATCGATAGTCTCTCGCAACCGCCCTACCCGATCGTACCGGCAAACGAATTGTTGGGCGACATGCTCCTCGCGATGCACGAGCCGGCAGACGCGGAGGCGCACTACCTCGCGGCGCTCAAGCGCACGCCGGGGCGGCCGATGTCCATCTACGGCATCGCGCAAGCCGCGCAACAACTCGGCGACAAACCGACCGCGACGAAATACTTCTCGAGTTTCCTCGCGCTGTGGAAGCAAGCCGATCCCGGCTTACCGCAGGTTGCCGCCGCGCGGCAATTTCTCACGACCGCTAAAGCCGAAAGCCGCTAAGCGGCAGGCGACCTCGTCGCGCGCGGCTCGGACGACCGGCCCGCGCGTAGCGACGCTCGATACGCGAGCGAGCCGACGACGAACGCGGCGACGAACACATACGCGTCGGGTGCGAAGCGGGCGAGCGAAACGATCCCCGGTCCCGGGCAATATCCCGCAAGGCCCCAGCCGATGCCGAAGATCGCCGCACCGCCGAGCACGCGCGCATCGATCCGCTCGCGCGGTGTTTGTTCGAACGATGCATCGAATCGGGGCTTTTCCAAACGCAAGACGAAGCGGAATGCGACGACGGTGACGAGCACTGCCCCGCCGAGTACGAAGAGCAGACTCGGGTCCCAATTTCCGGCGACGTCGAGAAAGCCGAGGACCTTCTGCGGGATCGCCATCTCCGAGACCGCGAGCCCGAGGCCGAAGAGCGCACCGCATCCGAGTGCCGTCAGCGAAAGGCGCATCATGCGATCCCCAAGACGTGCCGCGCGACGAACACCGTCGCGATCCCGGTGCTCATGAACGCAATGACCGCGAGAAGCGATCGCACGGAGAGCCGTCCCAGGCCGCACACGCCATGACCGCTCGTGCATCCCCGACCAAGTGACGTTCCGAAGCCGACGAGGACACCCGCGACGGCGACGATCCACAGATTCGCGACCGACGCGGGGTACGGCTCGTGTCGCCCCGCGGCAAACCAGAGGCCGCCGCCGGCGAGCATCCCAACGAGAAAGAGCGCATCCATTTTGCGATCGGGATCGCCGAAGGCCGCGCCTCGGAGAATGCCGCTAAGACCGGCGTAACGTCCGGTCAACCAAAGGTAAAGGACGGTTGAAGTTCCGATCAGCACGCCTCCCGCGAGGGCACTGATCGGGGTAAAGTGATTCACGTCGGCGATCTCCAGAGCATTCGGTAAAAAATTACGTGCCGGTTGCGGTCGGCCAACCGTGTTCGGCCCAACTCTCGTAGCCGCCGTCGGCGACGACGAGCGGATCGTAACCGACGCGTTTGAGGATACTTGCCGCGAGCGTGCCGCGCGACCCGTGCGCGCACATCGTCACGATTTCGCGTCCGGGTTCGAACGGAACGTCGCCGAGCCGCGACGGCAACGTGCCGAGCGCGAGATGTGACGCCCCGGCGATATGTCCGGCGCGCCATTCGGGATCGTACCGAACGTCGACGATCGTCGCCGCATCGTCCTTATGGATCGAGTGGAGCTCCCGAACCGTTATCGCGCGCAGGCGATCGACGGGCAGACCGGCGGCGTCCCACGCGGAGAAACCACCGCGAACGAAGCCGGCGGCGCGATCGTAGCCGATGCGGACGAGCTGCGTCTGTGCGCGGCGCCAATCATCGTGATTCGCGAGCACGAGCACGAGCGCGTCGTTGAACGGCAAGACCATGCCGACGAATCCAGCGAACGAGTCGCCGAGCGGAATCGACCGCGAACCTCGCGCGAACCCGCGTACGAATTCGATCGAGTTTCTCGCGTCGACGAGCGCCGCACCGCGTTGCTGTAATTCGAACGCCTGGCCGGGTTCGAGCGGTTCGAGCGGTGGAAGGGTCGCGAGCGCCGGCGTTCCGGCGAGATTGAGCGGCGCCATGTGCGCGTAGTACGCGGGGTACGCCGTAAGCCCGTGGAGCGCGAAGCGCACGAACGCATCTTCACTCTCCGACAGCGCGATTCGCGCGGCGTCGTTGTCGCGCTTTTCTCGGCCGATACTCGTCGTGTCGCGATCAGGGGCGTCACCGGCGGCGCAGAACGAGCCGGCGCCATGCGTGGGATAGACGCCCGTCGTATCGGGAAACGCGAAGAGCCGGAGTAGCGAGGATCGTTGCTCGCGAGCGAGCCGTTCCGTCGAGCCGGGCGATACGAGATCCGTACGACCGATCGTCTCGACGAGCAAGCTCCCACCCGTAAAGAGTGCGGTCGTCACGCCATTTTCTTCGAGCGCGTACGTCATGTGATGGAACGTGTGACCGGGTGTGTGAAGCGCGCGCACGACGACGCCCGGGGCGATCTCCACGATGTCGCCATCGTGCACGCCGCGATTCGGATATGCGACGCGCGCTTCGGCGGCCTGTACGACGACGGCGCCCGCACGCTCGAATAAGCCGAAGCCACCCGAAACAAAATCGTTGTGCACGTGCGTATCGAACGCATGCGTGATCGTCGCGCCGGCGGCTTCGGCCGCATCGAGATAGGTAAAGATGTCGCGTTGCGCGTCGATGACGATCGCGCGCCGCGTCGGCTCGTGAATCGCGAGGTACGAGCGATCGCCGACGCCGTCGGCGACGAATTGTTTGATGATCACATGGCCTCCGTGACGTTACGCCTAACCCGTGCAACGCCCAAAAACGCTCGGGCTCGCCATCGCGAAGCGCGATAGTGTGTATCGCGATTCGTGGTTCAGCGAAATGCGTACAGGGTCCAGGTTACGACGGCACCGATGATGCCGACGATCGCCGCGATGATGATCGCGGCGACATCGGGCATCGGGCGATTTTCGCCCGCGCGCAGGCCCCGGGCCGTCGCGACGTAGCGGTACGCGCCGTAGAGCGCGCAGGCGATCCCCGCGAGCGACATCGCCGTGCCGAAGACCGACGAATTCGCCCCCGAGGTGTGATGCGTATGTGAGATCGTTTCGAATTCACGCGTGAAGAGCGAGAATCGCGCGATGACGAACCCGAATCCAATGAACGCAAGCGCGGTCCGCGCGTAGGCGAGAAACGTCCGTTCGTTCGCAAGCGTGTCGGTGGCGCGGACGTCGGACATCGCGAATCCTATCGCTGAAGCTGTATCACGGTCGCGCCCGCACCCGGTGTCGCGTCCGTGATCACGAGATAGCGGCGCGAAGGCCGTGCGGTCTGGGTTGCGAGCGCGACGCGTAATTGTGCGACCGCCGAAACGATCGCCGCGCCCGCGGGATTGGTTTTAAATCCGGCGAGCGGTTGCAGCGTTCCCGAGCCGTTCGCTTCGTTCGCAAGTGCGAGCGTGTAGGCGTGCTTCGGCTCGAGGCCGGTGACGGCCGCTTCGAGGATATCCACGAGACCTTGATTGTTGACCGTCACGGTCGTCGCGGCGCGCGTCGTCCCCGGGGCGCCCAGGGTGAGGTGATCGGCGAGGCCGGCCGCGCCGAGTGGCTCGAGATTCTCGGTTCCGGGACCGTTCGACACGGCACCGGACACGTACACCATGCCTTGTGGAGCTTGGCCCGACGGGATCGTCGCGACGACCGTGTTGTTCAGTGTGTCGATCGCGGCGACGGCATCGGCGTTTTCGAGTCCGACGTAGACGCGCGTTCCATCACCCGAGGGCCATAGGCCATGGGGGAGCGCGCCTGTAGGAATCGTCGCGACGAGCTTCGGCGTCGCCGTCGTCGTAAAGACCTTGACTTCATTGAGGCCGCCGACGGTCACGTAAGCGAATTGCCCGCGCGCGTTGCGCACGATATTGACGTGGTTCGTGATCGGGCCCGTATCGATGCTCGCGATCACGTTAAACGGTGGTTTTGCATTGAAGATTTCGGTGTGACCCACGTCTTTGAGCGTCAGCCACACCTGCGTGCCGTCGGGCGTGGCTGCGATGTCGGGACTGAAAGGCGAATCTTGCTTGACGTGGCCGACGATCTCGTGCGTCGCGCGATCGATCACGACGGTTTCGGGCGAGAAACTCGAGCACACGTACGCGTACTTGCCGTCGGGAGAAAAGATCGTCATCCCCGGACCGTTCGGAACGACGATCCGCGATGTTTCGCGGTACGTCTTGCCGTCGAGAACGCTGACGTAATTCTCACCGCGGACCGTCACCCAAACTTCTCGGCCGTCGGGTGTGAAAAAGGCTTCGTGCGGCGAGCGGCCGACGTAGGTAACGTGCTTGACGCGGTTGCTTTCCGTATCGATAAACGCAACCGAATTGGATCCGATCGATACGACGTCGAGCGTCTTATGATCGGGGGAAAAGCCCATCCCGTGAACGAGCAATTGGTCGGTGTAGAGCGGGCTAAGATTGGCCGGCGTCGTGAGGCCGAGGCGGATGACGCCGAGCAACGTTTCCGTCTTCGGATCGACGACCGAGACCGTGTTCGACGACTGATCGGAAAGGTAGACGCGATCGTGCGACGAGATGGCGACGTTCGGCGCAGAGGCCGCGTCCGGCACCTGACCCGCGCTTGCGGGGCCCGCGAGAACGAGCGCGGTCGCCACAGTTACGATGGGAAGAAACTTCATTTCTTTACTTTCATGGGGCTTGAGGTGAGGTCGCGCGCGATCGCGCGCATGACGTCGATTTCGGAACCTTGCGTGACGACGATCTCTTGTGCGAGTCGGCGCAAGCGCGGATCGTGGCCGGACGCAAGCTCGAGTTCGGCCATCGCAACCGCGCCGCGATGGTGCGGCACCATCATCGCGATGAAATCGCGATCGGGATCGCCCGTCATCGGAGCCGCGGCCATCGCGCCATCCATCTGGGTCATCGCCGACATCATCG
>JAYTXC010000038.1:0-8016 GCA_043743145.1 Rhodospirillales bacterium | reverse complement strand
GAACCGGCATCGCTTGTCTTCCCGCGCGCGCCAAATCGTACTCCCGGGTATTTCGCGACGTTTTCAAACGGATCCGGCGGGCATGATGCCGAGACGATGCGTTTGTCGAGCCACAATCCGTACCGCGTCGGATCGGGACTCGTCGCTTTTTCAAAACACGGTTCGTTCACGACGCCGAGGTACGACCATCGGTTGTCGCGATTCGCCGGCAAGCCGGGATAGGAAGAGATCGTTTTGAGAAAATCGAGCGTGCCGAACGAACTTACGGTCAAGATGTCCCAAAGTCGGTCGTTGCCACCGGTCCAGACGAGCCAGGTGTTACGGCCCGCAATCTCGGCTTGCGATAGCGGTGCGGCCCCATCCATTTCGTGGAAATAGTCTTCGGTCGCGGCGGGAAACGAATCGGCGGTTCGGCCGGCCTGCAACGCCTCATCCTTGATGTGGCCCGGAAAGAATGCATTCGCGGCTGAAAGAATGCCTGCGACAAGCGCGCCGAGGATAACGACCGAGCTGAGGAAACTGAGATTACGTTTCACGTGCTGTTCCTCTCGTTGGATGCGCCGATGTCGCTAAAATAACGAAGAACGCGTAAGCTCGGGAGAAAGAAGTACGCCCCGCCGCGGACGGTAACGAAGGGCGGTAATCCATCGATGCGCTCTGCAACGTCCCCGACGCGCGGCAACGTGAAAGCATCGGTCGCGGGCATTCCGGCTACGGGCTGGCGGTTTCCGAGGAGCGGGTCGCTTTCGTTAAAGAGGCCGTTAAATTTCGTGCCCATCAGCCAGGCGTTTTGTAGAAATTCGAACTGCCGTTTGATGTTCGCGTTGAGGCAGATAAAAATGAGACCCCGCGCTGCGTCACCCTCCGGTGCGGTCTCGAACGCTTGCGGCGTGGGAAGCGCCGGCCCGTATTCGCGGCCACGTCGCATGACGCGATGGAAGCGTGTCGACGACGAAAGATCTTCGCCGAAACGGTGCGGCGCGAGCCCAAGCGTCGCGATGAGACGCATCACGGGATTGCTCGCCGGGCGCGGCGTGTCGGCATTGCGTGGGTTGGCGCGCCGCACGTGCGCGCCGATGGGACATCGCGATCCCGTCGGATCGTCGTCGAACGTAAAGCCGTTGAGACGCTCGTCGTCCGGGCGCGCGCCGATGCCCGCGATGCCGGCGGTACGGTTGCGAGCGAGTGGTTCACCCGAACGCGTGCGGCCGACGAATGCCGATGCGAGCGCTTCGGCTCGATCGCGATCTCCGCCGCTTCGCTCGAGAGCGAAGCGCCAGAACCCGCGGACGTCTTGCTCGAGATCGCGTATGACGACATAGGTGCCATTGCGTCCGATATCGCGTTTGATCGGAACGTCGTTCGCCGTCAAAAGCTCGCTCGTTGATTCGTTCGAATCGAGCAACGGGCGTTCCGTATATTTACCGTATTCGTTGGGATAGCCGAGCAGAAACTCACCGAGTGAGACCACGTTGCCGTAGGCGTCTTGTTCGTGTGAGACGTCTCGGCGCTCGTCCCAATCGGGCAGCGGTTGGCTGATGCCGTCCGTGAATCCGAAATGCTCGTACCCGTGAAGATCCGACGTGTCGAGTCGTTCCACGATTTCGAAGGCGTCACCCCATGCGCTCGTTTCACGTTGCACGTGCGTCTCGAGCTCTCCCGACGCCGCAAAGAACATCACCGCGAGATGCGGCGCGCGCTCCGCAACGCCCCAGCGCCACGACGACGGTGCGTTCGGACCGACGTCGCCGATACGGCGCGAGCGATTTTCATCGGCCGCCATACCCGAGAGAAATTCCGGCGAGAATGCAGCGATAAGCTCCTTGGGAACGTCGAGCGCGCGCAAGCCATCCGCGGTAAATGCGACGTGTAATGCACGCGTCGGCGCTGGATCGCGCGCGACCGCGTCGTTCACGTGCGCGGACCGAAGCCACGCACGTGCCCCGGTACGATTCGCAATTCGAAGCAACACGTATCGTGCCTCGGTCATGTTCTTGTAACCGAAGCGTACGAGGCCTTGGACGTCGGCGTAATCGACCGAGGATGCGGCCGCGACCGTCATAGCAGAGCCGCCCACGTGTGGACCTCACCGTCGCCGAGCCGGGATTCGATACCGGCACGAACGCGTTGGTTCCGCTGGAGATCGAACGCGGTGAGCCCGGGATGCGAGTTGTACCACACGTCGTTCGGAAACTGATGACGGCGCAAAAAATTCTTGAATTTACCCTCATCTTTCGCACCGTCGAGCGCCAGCCAGCGCGTGCGCGGATAGCCGATCCCGTTACTGAAAACGAGGTTGAGGCCGAAGGCGACCTTGTTGATGAAGTCGTCCATGTAGCTATCGAGGCTGCCGTCATAATTGCTGCAAAACATGAGCCGCCGACCACCGTCGATGAAGACCCATCGAGCGAAGTGAATCGTATGCACTCGAGCGAGACGACCCCGCGTAAAGATATGCCGCGTCGTGTAATCGACGATCCATAAGACGAAAGCTGCGAGCCACAAACGAAGCGCGCCGGGCTTGAGCGAGCCGATCGCGCTGAAGCCGTTCGTGACGTCGTGATCTTCGAAAACCGAAAGCGACGCGACATGATCGGCCGATGGCCGATCGCAGAGCTCCGGATCGCTGCGCTCGAGTGCACGCAATCGGATCGCGACGAAGATTGCGACGATCGCGAGCGGAATCGCCACCACGACGAGCAGCAAGGGAACGGCAACGAGATGTGCGAGATTCGCCCATCGCCAGGCAGCGGGTGTCGGCGCTTCCGGAGAGAGGCTCAGACTTCCACCGGCGCGCTCCCGCTCCACGAACGCGCGCGCGCCTTCATGAATTTCGCGGGCCGACCGTTTTGTCGTATTCGCAGCGACGTAGCCCCGCAACGCCTCGTAGAGGCTCGCCTCTTCGCGGATCTGTCGCACCGTGCGCCCGCGCCAATTGCCATAGCTCGCGCTCGGTGTGACGAGGTGACGGACGATCCACGCCAGGATGTCGTCGCCCGGTTCGAAGTCGAGGCAAAACGAGAATAATGTCCGCAGACCCATTTGCGCGCGTCGCACGAGGTCTTCCAAAAATTGATGCGCGTCGCCGTCGACGTCGCCGAGAAAACAGAGGTAGAGCGGTTCGTCGCGACGCGGAAGATCGTAGACCGCGATATCGTCGAGCGTCGCATCGTCGATGACGCACACACGCGCGAAGTGCAAGGTGTCGAAGTCGCCGAAGGGCAGGATCGCATTCGCCGGATCGGCGCGGCCGGGCCGATCGTTCATCGTCGCGAGAAGCTTCCGACATTCGGTCGCGCGCTCGCGATCGAGCGGCGCCACGATCGTGAAGCTCGCTTGCGGCGTCATCCCGGAAACGTTTCGTCGCCGGTCGGCTCGATATGCCGGACGCCGTTCTGATCTTGGCGCAACTGCGATAATTCGCGATAGAGGCGCAACCGCGCACGGCTCTGATTGCCGAGGGGGCGATGTTCGGGTAAGCAGTGCCAAGGGTTATACGAGAGCACGCGTGCGAACGCAAATTGCTCGGGGGAAGCGAACGTTTGCTTCGGGATTCGTAACGTCGCTGCCGGAAGGCGCGGCGAAAGTTTCTGCGGCCACAGCACCGCATTGTTTTCGATCGGCATCAGATGCGGATCGGTTTGCACTTGCAACGACACATCGAACTCGACGTCTCGCTCGGCGAGCGTTGCGATCATCGCATCCCGTAAGTAGTCGTTGGGCGGGCGCCCCGGCAGTCCCGGAACCGGTGTCCGCGTTTTGCGCCGCGGCTGCACCGAATACTGCATCGCTTGTCCGTCGCCGAGCAGATATGGTACGCAGCTAAAATACGATCCTTCGAGCGGGCTGCTCTGCGTCTTGAGCCAGAGCGCTTGCATGATAAAATCCAAGACGTGCGGCTGCTGGAAATTCAGGAAATAGAACGCCTGTGCGTTTTTGATACTCCAATGTTGGAGCTGTGCGTTCGCTTTCGTATCGGGCGTCACGAACGTCGGCGTCGTCACGCCGAGCATGTCTTGCGTGAACTTCTCGTCGTCGAGCAGCTTTTGCCCGGGTACGCCCATGAGTTTGATACTGATGCTCATGAAGCCGACGTCGTCGATATCGGGCGTCACGTACGGGCCCGGTCCGGAGAACCGGACCCAAGCGCGATACGTTTGCGGGTTCGCGAAGATGCCGTGCCGGAGCTGCGTTGGAAGATCGTCGCGCACGACGAATTCTCCGCGCACGATACCGTGTGTTTTCGTGTTTCCGCCGCGTTCGAAATGCCCCGGCGCGCTCAGTTGTCGCATCTGCGCGCCCATCGTTGCGATGATGTCGTCGAGATACGCGGCTTCGTCCGGCAACACGCGCTCTTGCGCGAGCCCCAGATCTTCCGGCAGTCGTCCGCGGTTGATCAGTCGCGTCGCCGCTCCGGCGAGCGATTCGCGAAAGAGCGCATCGAATGCCGGACGAAACAACGGATCGAAGCGACGCTCCAGTTGCAAGAAGCTCGTTCCGGCATTGGCGAGCCAATCCAAGATCGGATTCCCGGTCGATGCGGGTGGAAGACGCTCCGCGCTATGGTTGTTCGAATTCAAGGCAAAAATCGATCAGGCATCGTTTCTCCCAGAAGACGATGCCCAGATAGAGGTTTGGTCCGACACAGCGAATTTCGTCGCGAATCCAGTGCGCGAGCATCGACGTCTTCGAGTAGTCGAGTGCGATGCATGGCTTTTGATCGAACCAGCTCGTGTCCGGATACACCTCCGCGACAATGGCGTTGATACCGAAGGGAAGGATACGATTCGTCAAGACGCCGTGCGGACCGTCGAACGTTTTGCCTTGCCACGCAAAGACGTTGACGATTTCGGCGATTTCATGGCTAAAAGTGGTCCCAGGCGCGATGATCGCGGTCCCCTTTGCCTGGCCGTTGGGAATAGCCCCCGGCTCACTCGCCGTGAAAAGCGCATCGAGCTGCGCTTGACTCATGGATAGGAGCTGATCTCGGTCCAAAGGCACGTTGAGATCCTCATTTAACGACTGATGTAAGTTAAGCAAAAGCCGCTTGGATGTCAACTCCGCGATGAGCCGTTGAGAATATCGTCGGCTGCTTTCTCCCCGATGAGATACACCGCGCTCGCCAAAAAGACGCCCGGGATGCGTGGGAAAACCGACGCGTCGACGACGCGTACATTTTGCACGCCGTGGACGCGAAAATCGCTCGTAAGGACGCCGCTCGATTCACGCGGCCCGATCGCGCACGTGCCACAGGCATGGTGGCCCCACGCGTTGGCGCGAACGAACGCGCGAAGCTCGTCGTCGCTCTGAACCGACTCCCCCGGTACCTCTTCCTCGGCGATGACTCCGTCACGTTTGAGCGGCGCGGCAAGCCGCCGCACGTACCGCACGCCATCGACAACGGCGTCGAGATCTTCATCGCTGCCGGCATCCGTGAAGTATGCGAAATTGACGAGCGGCATATCGCGCGGATCCGCCGAGCGCAAACGTATGTTGCCCGCCCGGTTGCGCGTGTGCGCTTTGAGCACGACCCAGGTAAGATGGTCCTTACTCTCTACGAGCTTGGATGAGTACGTCGGAAAGTAACCGCTGAAGCGTGCCAGTAACATCATGCAGAAAAGATCGGGCGCACCCTTCGCGTTCGGCGAAGAACGGAACGTGGTCAGGACGGAGCCGTTGCTCGTGTAGACGCCGGTACGACGCGTTCGCCACGCTGCGAATTGACGATCGGAGGTCGTAAACGTCGCCCCTTCATACGCCTTCCACGGTTTCGCCATGCGATTGACCACACCGATTTCGTACCGGTCTTGGAGATTCGCACCGACCCCGGGAAGATCGACGCGCACGCCGATTCCATGGCTTTCGAGGTGCTCGCGCGGCCCGATTCCCGAGAGCATGAGCAGTTGCGGGGTGTTGAACGTGCCGCCCGCGATGATGACTTCGCGTGATGCCGAGATCGTTTCTACGGAGCCGTCGGCGTCGCTCGGCTTCGTGTGTGCGCGATAGAGGCGCTCGCCCTTGCGATATTCGACGCCGATTGCGCGATTCTGTTGGTCGAAGAGTATCCGCGTTACCAGCGCGTTGAGGACGATCTTTAAGTTGCCGGGATGGCGGCGTGCGACGTCGAGGACGCGTTCGCGCGTGCCGACGCGTTCGTGATTGCGCGTGGTGAGTGGCGTGTACCGAATGCCGACGGCGTTGTCTTGGAGCAGTCGCCCGTCGTTGGGATCGAAGCCGCCTTGGAAGAGCCAGCGCAGCCGTTGCCAGTAGCGACCGTCGGCTCGCGCCGCCTCGAAAGCCGATCGCAAGATGGTCCAGATGAGCGTCTTATCTTCAAGAACGGAACCCGGAAAGGCGGCCTCGGTGTCGAGCCAGCCGTCCCACCCATGGCGCGTCGGATCGATGCCGAATTTTGCAAGCCAGCGCGATAGCGGACGATGTCGGCACTTCTCGAGCCGGCGCGCGTGCGATCGCATCGCCGTCGCCGTCCACGTTGCATCTCCGGTGAGACGAGCGATGTCGTTCCAATCATCGTCGTTGGGATATACGAAGATCATCGCGTTGTGCGCGGTACATCCGCCGAGCGTGCCGGCGCGCGGATAGAGAATGCCGTCTACTTTCTTGCCGTCGACTTCGGAGACGAATTTCGTGTCTCGATGCGAACGTTCTTCGTCCGCATAGTGCCGAACGTAAAAGTCCCACGTCATTGCGTCGTTTTCGGAAGCGAATGCATGGAAGGCCGGCACGTCGTAGTCGCACGGCAAACGGTCCACGCTCGGCTGCAAGCGATCTCCGCCCGAAAGTTCTTTGGGATCGCCGCCTGCCTCGAGCAGAACGACGGTTTTTCCCGATTCCGCCAGCCGAGCGGCGATCGTCCCGCCGCCCGCTCCCGATCCGACGACGACGTACTCGCAGTCATACATGGGCCTAGAATACACAAAATCGCACCGAAACTCGCGAGCAACCGTGCTTTTAACACGCATTACCGATGCCGTCGTGGTCGAGCCTCAACCCGAAAACTGGACCAGCGGGACTCCCGAAATTTCGGTTCGCTTTACTCGCCGATCGCATTGTCGACGCGGCATTGGGACCGTCTGAATCTCGCTGACGCCGACGTTACAGCGCTGCAGACTGAGAATGTAACCATTGCGCAATGCGATCGTCCGGTACAATCAGAACCGATTCCGTGGCACAGACCGTGAGATTGCGAATGCTTGTGAGCGTCATCGCCTACGTCGTAACGAGCGAAAGCGATTCGAATGCTAGCCCTGGATGCATGATTTCATCGCCGTCGCCACCCACGACGACGAGCGTGATCTCTACCGTTGGATGCTTGGTATGAGCGAGATAGCCGGCTAGTGTAGACGTTACGTTGAGACGTATTTGCGTCGGGGCGAATTGCTGGCGTCTGTTCGTGCGTGCGTCTTCATCGACGCCGACTCCATAGAAGAATTGCGAGCCGAGATAGCGTGGATTATTGATCGTAGGCGTCTTCGCGTTCGCACGCGCTTCGTTGACGAAAACCCGAACTTCGAACGAGGTGGTCGGTGGCACGAGACCGTCAAATCGCAATTCGGCTCGTGCGAATCCCCCGCGCATCGTATCGATCGGAACGATCGCCGCGATCGCACCCGAGGTCACAGAGTGCACGAGCGCTCCAACCGATCCGTCGCCACCGGCAGGACTGCTCGAAAGCGCGGGAAGTACCACATCACTCGCGCTTCACCGATTACCGGATCACGAACGTCATGCCTTCGAAGTGAAGCCCTGGGTCCGAAAGTTCCTTACTATCCGAACCGACGGCAACGAGTGTGATGCCGACCTTGTGTGGCCCGAACTGTGCGATCGACGCCCGCAAACGTTCCGTAACGTTCAAACGAATTTTGACCGGAGCGTAGTGATGTTTCGGACGCAGATCGAAGATGTCACGGTCGACGGGTTCGCAGTGCCCCGGTGCTCCGAAACAGCCGCCGTGACCGAAGAAAAATTGCGACCCGAGGTAGTGAGGATTCGAAA
>JAYTXC010000037.1:0-5474 GCA_043743145.1 Rhodospirillales bacterium | reverse complement strand
GCAATTGATGATCGCCGCGGTGAGCGTCGTTTTGCCGTGGTCGACGTGACCCGTCGTGCCGATGTTAACGTGCGGTTTGCTGCGATCGAATTTTGCCTTCGCCATGCTAATCTTTCTTAAAAATCGGGGCGGTTAACCCCCCGATGCCCCCCTTCGCCGCGCTCGCGGCTCATCTCCACGGGTCGGGCATCGGGTAGTGTGATTATTGTTCAGTCGTAATGGAACTGGTGTGCCCTGCGGCGGGCCGAACCTCGGGGCTATTTGCCCTTATTCTTGGCGATAATCTCTTCTTCGACAGACTTCGGCGCTTTCTCGTAGTGCGAGAACTCCATCGTATAGGTCGCACGCCCTTGCGTTGCGGATCGCATGTCGGTCGCGTACCCGAACATCTCCGAGAGCGGAACATTGGCCGTAATCGTCGATGCGCCGCCGGTGACTTCTTCACTCGACTGAATCAGACCACGACGCTTATTGAGATCCCCGTTGATCGCGCCGAGGTAGTCTTTGGGCGTCGTGACTTCGACTTTCATGATCGGCTCGAGCAAGATCGGACCGGCCGCGCGATTCGCTTCTTTGAACGCCATCGAGCCCGCGATCTTAAAAGCCATTTCCGAAGAGTCGACATCGTGATAACTGCCGTCGAAGATCGTTGCTTTGAAATCGAGGACGGGGTAACCCGCGAGCACGCCGTTTTCAGACGCTTCGCGGATACCTTCCTGAATCGCCTTCGAGTATTCTTTGGGGATCGTACCGCCGACGACGGCCCACGTGAAGACCATCCCGGAGTTCGGCTCGCCGGGTTCGAGGCGGAGCCATACATCGCCGTATTGACCCTTACCACCGGTCTGCCGGACGAATTTGCCCTGCTTTTCGACGGTCTTGGTGATCGCTTCTTTGTACGCGACCTGCGGTTTGCCGACGTTGGCTTCGACCTTGAACTCGCGCTTGAGGCGATCCAAGATGATTTCGAGATGGAGTTCGCCCATGCCGGCGATGATCGTTTGCTGCGTCTCTTCGTCGGTGCGCATGCGGAACGTCGGATCTTCCTGCGCGAGACGCGAAAGCGCCGTGCCGAGCTTATCTTGGTCGGCCTTCGTTTTCGGCTCGATCGCCTGCGAGATCACGGGTTCGGGGAACACGATATTCTCGAGGATGATGGGCTGCTTCTCGTCGCACAGGGTGTCGCCCGTACGCGTGTCGCTCAGGCCGACGGCTGCCGCGATATCGCCCGCGCCGATGGAATTGATATCTTCGCGCGAATTCGCGTGCATGCGCAGGATGCGACCGATGCGCTCCTTGCGGCCCGAACGTGCATTGTAGACGTACGAACCTTTTTCGAGCGTGCCCGAATAGACGCGGAAATACGTAAGATTTCCGTACGGATCGGTCGCGATTTTGAACGCGAGTGCGGAGAACGGTTGATCGTCGTCGGCAACGCGTTGAATCGGAAGATCCGTCTTGGGATCGATGCCGATGATCGTCTTCGCTTCGATCGGCGACGGAAGAAACTCTACAACAGCATCGAGCAACGGCTGGACGCCCTTGTTCTTAAACGCCGAGCCGCAGAGCATCGGGAGCACGTCGCCCTTAATCGTCGCTTTGCGGAGTGCGAGCTTGAGACGCTCGACCGGAATCTCTTCGCCCGCGAAATACATCTCGAGCAGGGCATCGTCTTGTTCCGCGATTGCTTCGATGAGCTCGCCGCGCCACTTCTTCGCGACTTCGAGCAGCTCGCCGTCGAGTTCTTGACCGGAATCCATCACCGAACCGAGGTCGTCGGTATAGATGATCTTCTTCATCGAAAAGAGATCGACGACGCCGAGGAAATCAGCTTCCGCGCCGATCGGTATTTGGATCGGCACGGCACGCGCGCCAAGGCGCTCGCGGATCTTGTCGACGCAATTGAAAAAGTTCGCGCCCATGCGATCCATCTTGTTGACGAAGATGATGCGCGGGACTTTATATTTATTCGCCTGACGCCAGACGGTCTCAGATTGCGGCTGCACGGCGGCGACCGAGTCAAAGAGCGCGACAAGGCCATCGAGCACGCGAAGGCTACGTTCGACTTCGACGGTGAAGTCCACGTGGCCAGGCGTGTCGATGATATTAATACGGGTGTCGCGCCATGTGCAGGCGGTTGCGGCAGACGTAATCGTGATGCCGCGTTCCTGCTCCTGAACCATCCAGTCCATCGTGGCTGCGCCATCGTGGACTTCGCCGATTTTATGTGTCCGGCCGGTGTAGTAGAGGATCCGTTCGGTTGCGGTGGTTTTACCCGCGTCGATATGCGCGGCAATACCAATATTGCGCGTCTTGTCGAGGGGGTATTCGCGTGCGACTAATGCCATCTCAGCTTACCAGCGGTAGTGGGCGAAAGCTTTGTTGGCTTCGGCCATCTTGTGCGTGTCTTCGCGCTTTTTGACCGAGTTGCCGACGTTGTTCGCGGCATCCATGATCTCGTTTGCGAGACGCTCTTCCATCGAATGACCGGGGCGTTTACGCGCGTACTGGATCAGCCAACGCATCGCCATCGCCTGACGACGATCCGGCCGAACTTCCATCGGGACCTGGTAGGTGGCGCCGCCGACGCGGCGGGGACGCACTTCGACGAGCGGCATCGCGTTGCCGAGCGCCTGCGTGAAGACGTCCATCGGATCGCGGCCGAGCTTTTCGCCGACCATCTCGAGTGCGGCATACGTAATCTTCTCGGCGGTCGATTTCTTCCCGGCGAGCATGACCTTATTGATAAAGCGCGACAGCACTTTGGAGTTGAAGCGCGGATCGGGGAGAATCGGCCGTTTGGGAACGGCACCCTTACGTGGCATGCGTTATCCTATTTCTTGCCGGAGCGCTTGGCTCCGTACTTCGAACGAGCTTGCTTGCGGTTCGCGACGCCCGACGTATCGAGCGTGCCGCGGATGATGTGGTAACGGATGCCCGGGAGATCTTTGACGCGGCCGCCTCGGATCAGAACGACGGAGTGCTCTTGGAGGTTGTGACCCACGCCCGGGATATACGCCGTGACTTCTTCGCCGTTGGTCAGGCGCACGCGCGCGACTTTACGGAGCGCCGAATTCGGCTTTTTCGGGGTGATCGTCTTCACTTGGGTGCACACGCCACGACGGAATGGATTTCCGCGAACTTCGAACGTGCGTAAGGGAAGATCGGGGTGACCCGGCTTCGGTCCGGTCTGCGCGACACGCAAAGCCGGGGCCTTGACCTTTTTCTCGATCTTCGCGCGTCCATGACGGACGAGTTGGCTGATAGTCGGCACGGACTCTCCAAGTGACGGGCGCTCCACGAACGGAACGCGCACAAACTCCGCCCCACGCCGTGGGCCGGAACCACCGGAGCTTATCACGCCGGGGTCTCGTGCGTCAACGTGGCGGGCGCCGGTGCACGGGGCCGGCCGACTCGTGTCTAGCCAGCGACCTTGATCTTCGCGACGGGACAGGGGCCGAAGCCACGAAAACGCGTGCGAATGCGGTCGGTGACGAGCGCTTCGCCGAGAGCCGTAAGGCTGTAACGTATCTCGGCGAGATCGTCTGAAACGTCACGCGCCGCGTCGCGAGCGGCACGATCGCGGGGGTCGGGAACGGACTCGATCGACATGGAGCACCTCGTTCTTGATGGAAATGCGGGCGCACGTCGCGCTCCGATGCCCCAACGATACGGAGCCGGTGTGCCAGCATCGTGTCACTGTCCTGAATGACTCGAACGCGTTCGTCGCGATACACGCGCCATGGCGAATCGATTTCGGATTCTTCTCGCAATCGGAGCGATTGCGCTCGGCTCCGGGTGCACGCATCTCGACTCCGCGGACAGCCCGGCCACGCATGCGACCGGCACCGCTGCTCGCCCCAGCTCGATGCCGCAGCGCACGCTCCGGATCGCGGTTTCGAGCTCGCCCAATACGCTCAACCCACTCCTTGCGACCCAGCAAGTGGAGGTGCAGCTGATCTCGCTCGCCCTCGAGCCGCTCGTGGCGACCGATCCCGAAGGCCACGACGTGCCCATTCTCGCCGCGCGCGTACCGACGACCGCCAATGGCGATATCGCTCGCGACGGTCGATCGATCACCTATCATCTTCGGCACGGCGTGCTCTGGCACGACGGCGCCCCCTTCACGAGTCGCGACGTTGCGTTCTCGTGGCGTGCGATCATGAATCCAAAAACCGCGACCGCCACGCGTCACGGGTACGATCGCATCGAGCGCGTCGAGACGCCGAATCCATTCACCGCGATCTTCCGCCTCAAAGGCCCCTTCGCACCCGCCGTTCATACGTTCTTCGCCCATAGCGATTCGCCGATCGAGATCGTCCCCGCTCATCTCTTAGAGCGCTACGGCGATCTCAACAAAATCCCGTTTAATTCCAAACCGATCGGTACGGGACCATACCGCATCGCGCGCTGGGTCCGTGGCGAGCGAATCGATTACGTCGCAAACGAGCGCTATTACCTCGGCAAGCCGCGAATCCCGAAGATCGTGGCGCATTTCGTGCCCGATGAAAATACGGTCGTGAACCAATTGCGCGCGCACGAACTCGATTGGTTCTTGCAAGCGACGCCGAAGACGTACCCGCAACTCCACGCGATCGCCGGGTACAACGTGCGGCTCGTGCGCTTCAATGGTGCCGATTCGATCATCTTCAACACCATGCACGCCCCTTTTTCCGATGCACGTTTACGCCGCGCCGTCGGCCTCGCGATCGATAAAGGCAAACTCGTCGACGAAACGACCTACGGCACGACGGTCCCGGCAACCGAGGATATCCCCTCGTTTATGTGGGCCTACAACCCGCACGCGGGGACGACCAAACGCGATCTCGCGGGCGCGCGCGCGCTCATCGCGGCTGCGGGCTATCGCATCGGTTCGGACGGCATCGGCGTCAGCGACGGTCGACGCCTCGCGATGGGGCTCGCCTTTCGAACCGACAGCATCACTGACCGTAATCGTGGTGTCGTCATCGCATCGATGTTGCACGATGTGGGCATCGACGTGGTCCTCAAAGGCTATACGACCGCGCTGCTCTACGGACCATATTCCGAACACGGCATTCTCGCGAACGGCCAGTACGATGCGAGTCTCGAAACGTGGTATGCCGGCATCGATCCCGACGACTCGACACAGCTCCTGTGCAGCGAACGACCGCCGCGTGGATACAACTGGTCGCGCTATTGCAATCCCGCGCTCGATGCGGCGGAACAAGCCGCGCTCACGCACTACGATATTCCGACGCGTCGCCGCGCGTATGGCGCCGTCCAAGAGATCCTCGCGCGCGACGCACCTTTCGTGTATCTCTGGTGGCCGCGACAGATCGAAGCGGTCAGCTCCGATCTCGCGCATTTCCGACCCAACGGCATCGTCGAGACGTGGAACGCCTATCAGTGGAGCTTCGGTACGTAAACGCGAGCGTCGGTTACGCGTCGCTTGCATCTGCGTCCGGTTCGTAAGCTTGAGCGATATACCGGGG
>JAYTXC010000036.1:0-3429 GCA_043743145.1 Rhodospirillales bacterium | reverse complement strand
GGAGATCGCGCGGATGCTCGCGTCGGGCCCACGCGAGGTCGCACTCGTCGGACGTTCCGGAGCATCCGGTCGCGCGATCGTCGGCGACGGTCGTCGCATGAGCGGATTTATCGTACGCGGGCTGCCCGAGCCGCCTTCGGGCTTCGTCTATCGGATTTGGGTGCGCGGTGTTGCCGGGCGACGTTCGCCCGGTGTCCTCGAGCGGACGTCCGACGCACTCGACGTGCTCGTTACCGACGGTGACGCGCTCGACCGCGGTACGACGATTCACGTCATGCTCGAACGCGCCTCGCTCGAGACGGCGGATCGATTCCCGCGCACGGAGATGTTACTCGGGACGATCGGCTAATTGCGTGCGCGCGCCGCGTCGCAGGATCGTTTACGCTGCAAGTCCGGGCCGATAAATGCGACGTAATCGTCACAGCGTATTCATCGCGGTGGTCGTCGTGCTCGCATGCGCCCTGCTCGCGATCGGCTGGCGGCTCGCCCGCGCGACGGGACCATCACTCGCTTTTAAAGTCCTCGCAAACGTGCCACTTCCCGGCGACACCTCGCGACTCGACTATGAGAGCTTCGATCCACGGACGCATCGGCTCTTCATCGCGCACCTCGGCGCGGGCAGTGTGATCGCCTTCGACACGCGCGCCCAACGCGTCGTCGGGACCGTCGACGGGACACCGTCCGTTCGCGGCGTTTTAGCGGTGCCCGAACTCGGATACGTCTATGCCGCCGCCGCGGGATCGGGCGAAATCGTCGTCATCGACGAACGGACGCTCGCCATCGTCGCGCGGATTTCGGGCGCAGGCGATGTCGACGGGCTCGCCTTCGATCCGCATACGAAGCACGTGTTCGTGTCCGATGAGAGCGGAGGCCGCGACACCGTGATCGACACGCGGACGAATCGGATCGTCGCGCGTGTCGATATCGGTGGCGAGGCCGGCAATACCCAATACGACTCGCGTTCCGGCCATATCTTCGTCGCGGTCCAGACGCGCGATCAATTAGTCGAGATCGATCCGCGTACGAACGCTGTTGTCGGCCGGTACGATCTTCCGGGTTGCCTCCACGCGCATGGCGTCGCCATCGATGTGGATGCGAATGCCGCTTACGTGGCTTGCGAACTGAACGCGACCATCGTCAGACTCGATTTACGCGGCGCGCGCCGTGTGACCGCGCGGGAAAGTGTGGGAATCGGAGTCGATGTGCTCGCCCTCGACGCCGTCCGACATCGACTCTACGTTGCGTCGGAGAGCGGCATCGTGAGTTCGTTCGACGTACGTGCCGGACGATTCGTGCGAATCGCACAAGCGTTTTTCGCGCCAAATGCGCACGTCGTTGGTATCGATGGCGCCCACCGACTCTATTTTCCGCTCCGCAATATCGAGGGGCACCCGCTTCTGCGAATCGTCCTACCGGATAAGTGATGTGGCAATAGGTAACAACGCGAAACAGCCGATCGTTCGCGCACGCTCATGCGTTGCCCAGGACGATCGGCTGATGCGTTGCGCTTGACGGACGTTACGGCGAGAGGCGTACGACCGTGTTCGTGTTGTCGTTGTTGAAATAGACGTATTGCGTACCGTCGGGTGCGGTCGTTGTCGCGATGCCGAAGATCGCGCCCGCGGCGCCCGTGTCCACGAGTTTGGTCGATATGACCGAACCGAGCGCGGGATCGATTTCGACGAGGTTGTTGTCGCCCGTGTTGCCGACGACGAGATGGCCATTTGCGAGAAGCGCCGAGCTGATCGGTGCGCTCAGCGGTGCGCCGCTGTAGACGACCGAGACGTTCGGGCTCGTGAAGCCCGCGCCGCTCGTCGCGTAGGAACTGGCGGGGGCCGTCGTCGCCTGCGCGATTTTGATCACGCGATTGGCGTTGGAATCGACGACGTAGAGCGAGTCCGTCGCTTTATCGTACGTGAGTCCGGCGGGCGCGAGGATGTTGCCGGGCATGCCGCTGTTGTAGGAAAGTCCGGAGAGGACGGTATCGAACGAGAACGTTGGCCCGGGCATGATGTGGATGCGCGTGACCGTGCCGTTCTTGGCGTTCGTTTCGAAGAACGTCGGCAGCGAAGCCGTGCCGGTGTTAAACGCTTGGCCCCAGGGCCCGTACCACGTATTTTGCGGAAACGTCGTATTGATCGTGCCCGATGGCGCGACGATCGGGTTGTTATTGGCCGTGTAATCTGCGAGCCAGAGATTGCCGTTGGGTGCCATCGCAATCGCGTTGCATCCGGCAAACGAAGACGATTGCGCGAAGCGCGTCGGCGTCGAGCCGGGCGTCGGTGTGAGCTGGACGATCGTCGTTCCGGCGCCCTGGACGTTCTTCGCATCGTTGAAATTACAAACCAGAAGATTGCCTTTAACTTCCGATCCCGACGTCGCGGTCGCAATCGCGAGGCCGTAGGGATTCTGGTCGCCCGCGCCTGGGCCCGGCCCTGGATCGACGGTCGAGCCGATCGTCGCGAGCGTTTGATACGAACCGAGGCTACCGACGGGCGGCGGCGGCGCGGTTGGGGTCGCGGTCGGTTTCGGCTGCGGGGTGAGAACGGTCGGCGAATTGCTACAAGCGGCGAATGCGACGATCGTTCCCGCAAGGGCGACGAGACGGTAAGGCTTCACAAAATCTCCTATGGATGTGACGTGCGTATCTCGCACACGCGCGACGAGCGTTGCCGGATCACGCCACCGGCCGTCAGCGCGAGCGTTTGACGTCGTCCGGCGTGATCGTTGGTGCGTTATTGCCCCACGACGTGCGTTCGTGATCGACGATTGCGGCGATATCGGCGTCGCTGAGTTGGGGAAATGCGGGCATCTGCGACGTATATGCGACGCCGCCGATCTTCTTGCCGTGAAGGCCCTTGAGAATCGTTACGACGTGCGTCTTCGGGTCCGCGGCAACGATGACCGGATCGTTGACCAGGGATGGAAACGCACCGGGTATGCCCGCTCCGGCAGCCCCATGGCACGCCGCGCAGTTGGCGGCGTAGGCGCTCGGCCCCGTCTTACCGTAGTCGAAGCCCGCGAGGGATTTGCCCGATGCGGCGGGCGCATTCTGCGCGGCGCCGGAATCGGGTGGTGCGAGCGCGGCGATCTTCGTGGGATCGGTCGCATACGTCGGCGTTGCGGCGAGTGCCGCCGGCGTGGGGAAATTCTCGATGCCGTACCACGTGCCCCACGCGCCGATCGTAACGATGACGACGAAGACCCAGACCGGAATCGGATTAAGCGATTCGGCGCGATGGGCGTCGAAAGGTTCGCGCGCGCCGAATGCGTTGACGTTAAACTCGACGGTCCCGGCGATCGTACTGTTATTTCTCAGCCCCGTGACGCTGATGCCGGGACCGTTGGCGACGGTAAAATCGATGCGACGAACGCCCACGGTGCCGAGCCCGTCGACCGCGCGAATACGCATGACGTGCGGGCCGTCTG
>JAYTXC010000035.1:0-25274 GCA_043743145.1 Rhodospirillales bacterium | reverse complement strand
ACGGTCTTCAAAACGCAAACCGTCATGGGCGTTCCCAAAGATCTTCCGTCGGGCTCTGCAAAACCCGGCTACATCCGACTCACGGCCGCCGCGAAGGCGACGGCTCCCGCATGGGTTGATGACGACATGTTCGTCGTCTAGGGCCGCGTTCGTTCCGCCCGACTCCGTTTAGATTCGGACGAAACGAACGCTCCCTTCGAATTTGCGGGCGCCGGACTGGCGCTACGCATCAGTCCTATTGGTTTGTTTCGTACTTAAGTGACGTGAGGCAACGTATATGGCGATGACATCAGCTCCTCCGACTCAGACGATCGATATCTCTCCCGTCGGGCGCGTCGAGGGCGATCTCGATGTTCGCGTGGATATTTCGAACGGCGTCGTCGTCAATGCGTGGACGCAGGCCGAACTCTTTCGTGGCTTCGAGGTCATCTTGCGCGGCAAGGATCCGCAGGCGGGGCTCGTCGTGACGCCGCGCGCGTGCGGGATTTGCGGCGCGTCGCACCTTACGTGCGCGGCATGGGCGCTCGATACGGCGTGGGGCACGACCGTCCCGCGCAACGCGATCCTCGCGCGTAATCTCGGCCAGATCGTGGAGAGCTTGCAGAGTTTGCCGCGACATCATTACGGGCTCTTCATGATCGATGCAACGCACAAAAATTACGCGAAGAGCTCGTTCTACGACGAAGCCGTGCGGCGGTACGCACCGTTCACCGGGAAGCACTACGAACACGGCATCTCGATCTCCGGACGTCCGGTCGAAATTTACGCGTTACTCGGCGGACAGTGGCCGCATTCGAGCTTTATGGTGCCGGGCGGCGTGATGTGCGCGCCTACGCTTTCGGATATGACGCGGGCGACCGCGATTCTCGATCACTTCCGCAAAAATTGGCTCGAGTCGATGTGGCTCGGCTGTACGCTCGAACGATTCGAACAGGTGCACTCGTACGACGATTTTATAAAATGGCTCGACGAGAAGCCCGAACACCGCGATTCGGATCTCGGCTTTTATTGGAGGATGGGGCTCGATATCGGGCTCGATAAGTACGGCAAGGGCCACGGAAAGTTCATCACGTGGGGCTACTTGCCGCACGAAGATAAGTATAACAAGCCGACGATCGACGGCCGCAACGCCGCGCTCATCATGAAGTCTGGCGTCTACGACGGCAAGAGCGACACATTTAAGCTCATGGACCAAGCGTTCACGCGCGAAGACATGCAGCACGCGTGGTATCAAGAAGACGAGATCGTGCATCCCTTCGATCGCACGACGCGACCGATCCAAAAAAATACGATCGAATTCGACGGCAAATATTCGTGGTCGACGGCGGTGTTGCACGAAGAAAACGGTCGCCTCGAAGCGGGACCGCTCGCGCGTCAGCTCGTCGCCGGCGGCGACCACGGGCAATCGTGGCAGTGGAAAGACCCACTCGTGCTCGACATGTATCGCAAAATGGGTGGGGCGAGCGTCCTGCTGCGACACTTCGCGCGCATGCACGAAGGGATCAAGCTCTTCCGCGAGGCCGAGCGCAACGTCAAAGAATTCCGTTTGAGCGACGAGTGGTACATCAAGCCGCACGAAAAAGACGGCAAAGGCTGGGGCGCGACGGAAGCGATTCGCGGCGCGCTCTGCCATTGGATCGACA
Organism: Rhodospirillales bacterium; assembly: GCA_043743145.1. GTDB lineage: Bacteria > Vulcanimicrobiota > Vulcanimicrobiia > Vulcanimicrobiales > Vulcanimicrobiaceae > JANYGA01. Next base: position 23,631 of record JAYTXC010000035.1, on the reverse strand, counting down.
TCGAAGGCGGCAAGATCAAGAACTACCAGATCATCGCGCCCACGACGTGGAACGTCGGGCCGCGGTCGGCGGCCGGCGAACGCGGACCGATGGAAGAAGCGCTCATCGGCACACCGATCGCCGATGCGAGCGATCCCGTGGAAGTCGGGCACGTCTGCCGATCGTACGATTCGTGTCTCGTCTGCACGGTGCACGCGCACGATGCGACGACGGGCGAAGAACTCGCGCGCTTCCGGACCGCATAGGCGCGGGACGGGCGAAGGCGTGCTCACGATCATCGGGTGTGGAAATCCGACGCGCGGAGACGATGGGCTCGGCCCCGTCGTCGCGCGTCGGATGCGCGAACACGTTGCCCTGCGCGGTCGCGACGACGTGCGCGTTTTCGATGCCGGCACGGACGGTATGGCCGTGATGTTTGCGGCGCGCGGATCGGATACGCTCGTCATCGTCGATGCGTCGCGGACGGGCGTCGAAGCGGGAGCGATCTACGAAGTTCCGGGCGACATCGTCGCTCGCGATTACGCAACCTCGCTCAATCTGCACGATTTCCGTTGGGATCACGCCCTCGCTGCTGGCAAGCGAATATACGGCGAGGCATTTCCGCAGACGGTAACCGTGTTACTCGTGGAGGTCGCCTCGACCGATTTCGGACTCGAACTCAGTAGCCCGGTCGCAACGGCGGTGGAGACCGTCGTCAGCCGACTCGAGCGAATGGTTGCGGATTACCATCGCCTCGACGATTCGGCACTCGCGTGAACGCGCACGTCGGCTTGCGTGGCGGCAGTCTCTATCTCGATGCGGCGACATTCGATCGCTTTCTTTCGGCGCGGGAAGCGGTGACGCTCGTGCGTCGCGATGACGACCTGTACATCATTCCGTTGCAAGATTCCGCACTCGGTGGCTATCTCTGCAAACGGCGCACTGCAGCGGGCGACCGCGTCGTCCATGCTGAGGATTTTTTTCGCGAGCACGACCTCGATGACTCCCTTGACCGCATCCTCGACGTGGCATGGCGCGATGATGTCGCGGCGCTCGTCATCACCGGAGCTTTTGGAGCGCACGTTTAACGATGGCGACGAGTAGCATCGAAGGACTCATCGCCGCAGCCTTCGCCGCAGCCGACGCCGAGACGGCGACGCCGCACGAACGTGCGGATATGCTGGTCGAGATCGCGATGGGCTTGCAGCAACGGCCGAAAAACCCCGAGCAACTCATCGGTGCCGTCGAACTCTACGAACGCGCGATCGCGCTCTGCGAACCGGACGACGTCATTACGGTCGCACGCATCCGTGCGCGCATGGGAACGGCGCTGCAAGCGATCCCGAGCGAAGGCGCAGCCGAACTCGTGCGCGCGCGCGATGCGTACGAATCCGCATCGAAGGTGTTGCGCGTCGGCGGCGTGCCCGAAGAGTGTGCCGAGATCGATCTTAATTTGGGACTCGTGCTTCAGGCACTCGCGAGCGTCGGCCGCGCCAAAATTACGGATGCGATCGCCGCGTACCAACGTGCGTTGCTCACGTTCGATAAGACGAAATTTCCGCAAGAATACGCGATCTTGCAAAACAATCTGGCAGCGGCGTTTCTCTCCATCCCCTTCACCGACGAGCGGTCGAAGATGCGCGAAGCACTCGCGGTGCAATCGTTTGAAGAGGGCCTTCGCGTCGTCAATATGATCGACCAACCGGTCGAATACGCGATGCTCCAGAATAATCTCGGGAATGCATTGCAGTACAGTTCGTCGAGCCATCGCGCGGAAAACAATCTACGTGCGCTCGATGCGTACGACGAAGCGCTCAAAGTCCGGACGCTTTCGGCCACACCGCTCGAATACGCAAACACGATTTCCAATCGCGCAAACGCACTCGCGAATCTTCCGGACGATCTCGAGCGACCCGAAGACGGGAACGCCGCGAACCTCGGTCGCGCGTGCGACGCGTACAAAGAAGCGCGCGCGATCTTTACGGGCCACGGCGAGAACGAAAAAGCGCGACTCGTCACGGCGGCAATCGACGAGATCGAGGCCGAACTCGACTCGGTCGTCGAGACCTCGAGCCTCTTCGGCACGCGTTCGTAAAGGAGACCTCATGCCTCATTACTCCGCACTCGATCTCTTGGCCGCCGTCGTCGTCGGTGGGGCCGCATCCGCCGTCGGCGGGTTCTTCGGCGGCAACGCGCTCGCCGCAAAATTCATCGGTCGTGATCTTGCCGGCTACCTCGGCATGCTCTACGGTCCCGCTGCCGGACTCACGGGCGTCGTTGCGGGCCTCGTCGCCGTTTCCATCATCACCGCGCGTTCGTAGGAGATCGTCATGCTCGATATGACCCGCGATACCGTGAAATTGCTCGTCGAAAATAAACTCTTCGCCGATCAAGGGACCGCGTTCAAACACGTCGCGATCGGTGCGCTCGGCACCGCCGTCTTGCTCGTGGCGCTCGCGTACACGCCGCTTCCGCTCTGGCTCTCGGCGGCGATCGCCGGATGCGCGGGTGGCTATGCGATGCCGTATCTCTTTCGCGATATCAAGTTCCGGTAGCGCATGGTGCAGACGCATCCGCTGAAGATTGCCGTACCGCTCGAACCGCGCCTCGATGACGCGGCCGGCGACTTCGTGGACGCGCGCGCGCACGCGGAACGGCTCGTCGCCGATATCGAGCGACTCGAAGCGATCGTCGGCGGCTGGGACGCGACCTATGGCGCGACGGTGCTCGCATATCGCGGTGCGACGGACGCGCTCAACGCCGAAGCGTTTCGGCGCATGATCGCGGCGCTGCGCGCGGATCCGAGCGCGCTTGCGGCAATGAAGCTCGCCGCCAAAGACGATCTCGTCTATGCCGTCTTGCGCCATCACGGGCTCGTGAAGCCGAGCTTGCAAGAACGCGTCGAAGAAGCCCTCGACGGGGTGCGACCGATGCTCGCCCTTCACGGTGGTGACGTGCAACTCGTGCGCGTGATTCCGCCGGCCGCAATCGAAGTGCGATTTACGGGCGCGTGCGAATCGTGTCCGGCATCGGTCACGACGTTTGCACTCGGCGTGAAAAAAGCACTCGAAGATCGCTGCCCCGAGATTACCGATGTGCGGCAAGTCAAGGGCCTTAGTTCCGCACCCACGGCCGGCGGCGTGCGCTACATTAGTCCGTTCGCTTCGCTCGAATCCGACGGCTGGCATGCGGCGGGAAAGCTCGTCGAGATTCCCGACGAGGGCGTGTTGTATACGTCGGTCGACGGCGAGGCGGTCGTCCTCACGAAAACGACCGACGGCGTGGCGTGCTACCAAAACGCATGCGCGCATCTTGGCTTTCCGCTCGACGGTGCGCTCGTCGTTGATGGGACGATCGTCTGCCCGCATCATGGATTTGTGTACGAACTCGCATCGGGTGAGTGTCTGACGGCGCGCGGCGTACAATTGCGAACGCACGCGGTTCGCGTGACGGGAGACGACGTGCACGTTCGTCTCTCGCGTTAACGCAATGAAAGTCTCACTCGCGCAACCCCGCGATCCCCGGGCGCTCGCGACGTTCGCTGCCGAGCCCGCAGCCGTTGCTCTCGCGAGCCCGGTCGGACCTCGTGTGGTGCTCGGTGGCGGCGAGACGAGCCTCGAAGGCGAGTTTTCGCGGCCGATCGTGCCCGCCGCGCAGACGCTTTTTGGTGCGCGCGGTGCCGTTCTCGCCGCACCAGGTGGACCGCTCGTCGTGGCCGATACGGGCCACCATCGTATTCTCATCTGGCATCGCACGCCCGAACGCGACGGCACACCCGCCGACGTCGTGCTCGGACAACCGAGTTTTTCGAGTGAGGGTCGAAATGCGCGCGGCGACGTCTCGGCCGTGACGTGCAACGTGCCCGTCGGCGTCGCGACGCGCGATGGCATGCTCGCGGTTGCCGATTCGTGGAACCACCGCGTGCTCGTGTGGCGCACGATTCCGCGTCACTCCGGCGTACCGCCCGACGTCGTTCTCGGACAAGCGACGCGCGATGTGGGGCTGCTCAACCGTGGTGGTGCCGTCGGTCGCGATACGATGTACTGGTGTTCGGGCGTCGCGTTTACGGAACGCGGCCTCCTCGTTGCCGATACCGGCAATCGACGCGTCCTCATCTGGGATACGCTTCCCGAGCATGACGGCGCGCCCGCGGATCGCGTGCTCGGCCAGACGGATTTCGTCACGCGCGATGAAAATGCGGGTGCGGAAATCGGTGCCGTCGGCATGCGTTGGCCGCACGCGCTTCTGGTTTGCGACGGGCGACTCGTCGTCGCCGATGCGGGCAACAATCGGTTGATGGTGTGGGATGCGATGCCGGCGGAAAACGGCGCAGCATGCGATGCCATTCTCGGGCAACGCGACACACGCGGCGGCGATCATAACGGCGGCACGTATTGGCCGACATCTTCGACGCTCAACATGCCGTATAGCTGCACGATCGCGGCCGATACGCTCGTCGTCGCGGACACGGCGAACTCGCGTTTGGTCGGGTGGCATTTGGACGATCTGCAATCGAACGCTTCGGCGTATGCGCTCGTCGGCCAGCCCGACTTTTTGACCAAGGGCGATAATCGGTGGTCGCTTGCGGTGCGCGATTCGCTGTGTTGGCCCTACGGCGTCTCCGCGTGTGAGGAGACGCTCGTCATCGCGGACTCCGGCAACAGTCGCGTCGTGTTGTGGGATCTCGCATGATCGGCTCGCGCGTCGCGATCGAGATACGCGTGCGCGGCACGGTGCAAGGCGTCGGTTTTCGGCCCAACGTCTGGCGACTCGCACATGCGTGCGCGGTCACGGGCGACGTGTGCAACGATGCCGAGGGGGTCCTCATCCATGCAATGGGTGATGCGAGCGATATCGCGCGCTTCACCGCGCTCGTACGCAGCGACGCGCCGCCGCTCGCGCGGATCATTTCGATCGAATCGCGACCGGCGAGGAGTCCCGTTGATGCGGACGCGTTTCGCATCCTCGAAAGTCGCGCCGGAAGCGCACGTACCGCGATCGCCCCCGACGCGAGCGTTTGCGCGACGTGCCGTGACGAAGTGCTCGATCCTTTCCAGCGGCGCTATCGCTATCCGTTTGCGAACTGCACGCATTGCGGGCCGCGTCTTTCCATTCTCGAGCGCATCCCCTACGATCGGCCATCGACGACGATGGCCCCGTTCGCGCTGTGTGGCGAGTGCGCGGCCGAATTTGCGGATCCGATCGACCGCCGCTTCCACGCACAACCGATCGCCTGCCATCGCTGTGGTCCGCGCGCGACCCTATCGCGCACCGACGGTGCCGTGGTCACGTTCGATATGCACTCGATGCTCGACGACGTCGATGCCGCGCGGAGTTTGTTGCAAAAAGGCGCGATCGTCGCGATCAAGGGGATCGGCGGTTTTCATTTGGCCTGCGATGCGACGAATTCGCTCGTCGTCGAGACGCTGCGCGCGCGGAAATTTCGCGAGGATAAGCCCTTCGCTTTGATGGCATACGATATCGAGACGATCCGACGATACGCGACCGTAACGGCCGAAGAAGAAGCGCTGCTCGTATCGCCGGCCGCGCCGATCGTCTTGCTCGAAGCGAATGGACCCGAGCGTTTGCCAGATGCGATTGCGCCGGGGATGTTGACGCTCGGGTTCATGTTGCCGACGACGCCGCTGCACGTGTTGCTCTTGCGTCGGATGGGGCGCCCCGTGGTGATGACGAGCGGCAATCGGTCGAGCGAGCCGCAAATCACCGAGAACGACGCCGTGCGCGAGCGCCTCGGCGCGATCGCCGACTACGCGCTAACCAACGATCGCCGCATCGCAACCCGAGTCGATGATTCCGTCGTGCGCGTGACCGCGGGCGCGCCGCGCATCTTGCGTCGCGCGCGCGGATACGCACCCGCGCCGATCGCGTTGCCGCCGGGGTTCGACGGTGCGCCGAACGTGATCGCCCTCGGTGCCGAACTCAAATCGACGTTCGCACTCATCGTCGATGGCGCGATCGTCGTCTCGCAGCATCAGGGCGACCTCGAAGATACCGCGACGTTCGACGATTACCGGCACAATCTCGCGCTGTACGAAGGGCTCTTCGATCGCCCGCTCGCAGCGCTCGTGGTCGATCGGCATCCCGAGTATCTCTCATCAAAATACGGTCGCGATCGCGCGATGCGTGAGGCGTTGCCGCTCATCGAAGTGCAACACCATCACGCGCATATCGCAAGCGTGCTGGCCGAAAATGGCCGACCGCTCGGCGCCGCGCCCGTGCTCGGTATCGCTCTCGATGGCCTCGGCTTTGGTGACGATGGCGAGCTGTGGGGCGGTGAATTTCTCATCGCCGATTACCACGCGTTTCGACGCGTCGGCACGTTCAAGCCCGTCGCGCTCATCGGCGGTGCGCAAGCGATGCGGGAGCCGTGGCGCAATACGTACGCGCATCTCGTCGCGGAGATGGGATGGCCCGAGTTTGCGATGAACTTCGACGAACTCGAACTCTACGCGTATCTCGTGCAAAAGCCGCGCGCGACGCTCGATACGATGCTCGCGAAGGGCATCAACGCACCGCGCGCAAGTTCGTGTGGTCGGCTCTTCGATGCGGTTGCAGCGGCACTCGGTCTCGCGCGCGATCGTGCCACCTTCGAAGGGCAGGCCGCGATGTTGCTCGAGGCCGTGGTCGATCGCGACGTGTACGCGAACGAGTCGAGCGAATACGACTACCCGTTTCCGATTCCACGCATCGGTGGTCGTGGGTTGCCGTATCTCGAGCCACTCGGCATGTGGCGCGCGTTGCTCGGCGATCTCGTCTTACAGACACCGATCGGTACGATTGCCGCGCGTTTTCATCGTGGTCTCGCGCGCGCGATCGTCGCCATGGCCGCGCAGGTTACGAGCGGCGAATATGCCGATGCGGCGCAGCCCGATACGGTCGCCCTCTCCGGCGGCTGTTTCCAAAACGCGTTGCTGCTCGAAGCGGTCGCTTCGGGGCTCGAAGCTTCCGGTTTTCGCGTCCTCTGCAACGCCCAGGTTCCCGCAAACGATGGCGGGATTGCCCTCGGTCAAGCGGCGATCGCCGCCGCCTCTCTCCTCGCGCCAACCCCGTAAAGAAGGCAGCTCATGTGTCTCGGCATCCCCGGCCAAATCGTCGAACTCGATCCTTCGCGCAAGACGCTCGCAACCGTGGCCGTCTCCGGCGTCCGGCGTCAGGTCAATATTGCGTGTATCGTAGATGAGGCGCATCCGCCGGAATCGTGTATCGGTGATTGGGTTCTCGTGCACGTTGGTTTTGCGATGAGCCGTATCGACGAACGTGAGGCCGCACAGACGCTTAAGATCCTTACCGAACTCGGAGAAGCGCAAGCCGAACTCATGGCCATGCGCAATAGCGGAGCCGTTTCGTGAAATACGTCGACGAGTTTCGCGACGGCGAAAAGGCGCGCGTGCTCGAACGCGAGATGGCGGCGCTCGTGCCGCGCCTCCCGATCGTCGATGGTCGTAAGCTGCAGATCATGGAAGTCTGTGGCGGGCACACGCACGCGATTTTCCGCTACGGCATCGAGGCGATGCTCCCAAAAGAAGTCGAACTCGTGCACGGCCCCGGGTGCCCGGTCTGCGTTCTGCCGATGGGTCGCATCGACGATTGCGTCGCGATCGCCGAGCGTCCCGATGTGATCTTCACGACGTTCGGCGACGCGATGCGTGTGCCGGGATCGAAGAAGAGTCTCTTGCAGGCCAAGGGCGACGGGGCCGACGTGCGCATGGTGTATTCACCACTCGATGCGCTCGCGCTCGCGCGCAAGCATCCCGAGAAAGAAGTCGTCTTCTTCGCACTCGGCTTCGAAACGACGACGCCGTCGACGGCGCTGACCGTCTTGCAAGCCGAAACCGACGGCATCACCAACTTCTCGCTCTTCTGCAATCACATCACGATCGTGCCGACGCTGCGGTCCATCCTCGAATCGAAGGATCTGCAGATCGACGGCTTCATCGGGCCCGGTCACGTGAGTATGGTCATCGGCACGACGCCATACGACTTTATCGCCGAGCACTATCGCAAGCCGATCGTGGTTGCGGGTTTCGAGCCGCTCGATGTGATGCATTCGATCTATATGGTGCTGCAGCAACTCGCGGATGGCCGCTGCGAAGTCGAGAATCAATACGCGCGAGTCGTCCCGACTCACGGCAACCGCATGGCGATGGAAGCGGTCGCGGCCGTCTTCGAAGTACGCGATCATTTCGAGTGGCGAGGCCTCGGCTCGATCGAGCATTCGGGACTGCGCATGCGCGATGCGTACGCGGCCTACGATGCCGAAGTGAAATTCGCGGTGCCGGGGTTGCTCGTGCTCGATCCGGCCGCGTGTCAATGCGGTGAGGTGCTTAAAGGCACGCTCAAGCCGTGGGAGTGTCGGATCTTCGGAACGGCGTGCACGCCGGAATCGCCGCTCGGCGCGCTCATGGTTTCGAGTGAAGGTGCGTGCGCGGCGTACTATCAGTATGGTGGCATTCCAGCAAATGCAGGCTCGCGATGAACGGCACGTCGGCCAATGGTCACACCAAGAGCGGTGCCGCTATTCTAAGCGGCGTGCGGCGGCGGCTCGGCACGATCGCCGTGCCGTCGGTAACACTCGCACACGGCGGTGGCGGCAAGGCGATGCGCGATCTCATCGACGACGTCTTCGTGCGCGCGTTCGCGAACCCGCATCTCGATACGGGCGACGATCAGGCGCGCTTCGATCTCGCGTCGCTTGCGACGTACGGCGATCGGCTGGCGTTTACGACCGATTCGTACGTTGTCGATCCGATCGTCTTCCCCGGTGGCGATATTGGCAAGCTCGCGGTCTGCGGAACGGTCAACGATCTTGCAGTCGGCGGCGCGATCCCGCTCTATCTCTCGTGTAGCGTGATCCTTGAAGAAGGCTTGCGCGTCGATACGTTGCGCGAGATCGCCGCATCGATGGCGGCGGCGGCGCTCGAAGCGGGCGTTACGATCGTCACGGGCGATACGAAAGTCGTCGAGCGCGGGGCCTGCGACAAGATCTTCATCAACACGGCGGGGATCGGCGTGATTCGCCAGGGCCTCGATCTCGACGTCTGCTCGGTGCGCGAAGGCGATGCGATCGTCGTCAACGGTTATCTCGGCGACCACGGTGCGACGATTCTCGCCGCTCGTGGCGATATGGCGATCGACGCACCGATCGAAAGCGACTGCGCGCCGCTCGGCGGTCTCATCGCGGATCTCATTATGGCTTCACCGCACATGCGCTTCGTTCGCGACGCGACGCGTGGTGGCGTTGCGAGCGTGCTCAACGAGATCGCGCTCGCATCCGACGTCGCGATCGAGATCGACGAAGCGCTCACGCCATTGCGCGAGCCGGTCAAAGGGTTCTGCGAGATCCTTGGGCTCGATCCGCTCTATCTCGCAAATGAAGGGAAGATCGTGGCGGTCGTCCCCGCAGAAGAAGCCGAGCGTGCCGTGGCCGCGTTACGAGCGCACCCGTACGGTCGCGATGCGCGCACGATCGGGCACGTGATTCGCGGTGAGGCGGGGCGCGTCACGATGCGCACGATTTTCGGTGGCAGTCGGATCGTCGATATGCTCGTCGGCGAACAGTTACCGCGGATCTGCTGATGCACGAATTGAGCATCGCGCGCAATATCGTCGCAATCGTCTGCGAACGCGCGGGTGCGACGCCCGTGAAGCGTGTGACGCTCGAAGTCGGCGCACTCTCGGGCGTGATGGCGGAAGCGATTGCATTTTGCTTTCCCATCGTCGCAGAGGGCACGGCTTGCGCGGGCGCTTTGCTGGAAATTCGCGAGATCGCGGCGCGCGCGCGTTGTCGCACGTGCGGTGCAGATTTTGCCCAGCCACGACTCGGCGCGCCGTGTCCTTGCGGTTCGCGCGAGAACGATCGAACGGCGGGCGGTGAGCTCAATGTCAAAGAGATGGAATTAGAGGCAGCTTGAAATGTGCGTGACGTGTGGATGCTCCGATACCCAAGCCGCGGTCCTCGTGGGATCGGGTGTTCATACACATGCCGATGGGACCGTTCATTCGCACGACGGGAATGACGCGCATTCGCACGACGACGCGCACGCGCATGCGCAACCACGGCGTGGCTTCGGCGTCGCCGATGGGTACGCGCCGGCGTGCGATCCGCTCGACGCGACGACCGACGGTTCGCGCTCGCACACCGTCACGTTAGAACGTGCCGTGCTTGCGAAAAACGATGCCCTCGCGGAGAAAAACCGCGCGTGGTTCGCGTTGCGCGGCATTCTCGCACTCAACCTTGTGAGCTCGCCCGGCTCGGGGAAGACGACGCTGCTGGAGCGCACGATTCGCGATCTCGGCGCGGAGGTGCCGATGGTCGTGATCGAGGGCGATCAGGCGACTGAAAACGATAGCGCACGCATCCGTGCCGCGGGCGCACGCGCACTCCAGGTCAATACCGGCACGGGATGTCACCTCGAAGCCCAGATCGTCGGTCGCGCGCTCGACGTCCTCGCCCCGGGTGACGACTCCGTGGTTATGATCGAGAACGTCGGCAATCTCGTCTGCCCCGCGCTCTTCGATCTCGGCGAGCACGCGAAAGTGGCGATCCTCTCCGTGACCGAGGGCGATGATAAACCGGCAAAGTATCCACACATGTTTGCGGCCGCCGATCTTTTTATCATCAATAAGATCGATTTATTGCCGTACGTCGATTTCGACGTCGATCGTTGTATCGCGCACGCGCGCGCGGTAAACCCGGGTCTTCGCGCGATCGTCCTTTCGGCCCGTAGCGGCGAAAATCTCGACGAATGGTACGATTGGCTTCGCGCGAGTCGTACCTTCGCGACGTAGGCGCGTCACACGACGCGCGAGAGTTCCTCGCCAGCGGCTTCCCAATCCATCGGGCTCATGCCGATGCGTGTCGCATCGAACCCGCGCTCGCGCAAATAGGCGACGGCTTCGTCGGCAAAAATACAATATGGGCCGCGACAGTACGCGACGTAGCGCTTCGATTTGCTCAGTGCGAGCTTGCCGCTTTTGAGCGTTTCGAGCGGTGCGTTGATCGCACGCGGAAGATGGCCTGCGGCATACTCTTCGGTCGGTCGCGTGTCGAGAAGTGCGACTGCGGGATCGGCGATGAGGGCACGCACGAGGTCGAAATCGGAGATGCCGGCATCGCGATCGCCCAGATGTTTTTTCACGGCCGAAGCGACTTCAAGATCGTTCTGTTCGGCGACGTCGCGTAAGCTCTGCAAGAGCCGATAGACGTTGACTCCGGCTGCTCGGTAGAACGCGAAGGTGCCTCGGCGCTCGACCGTCACGAGCCCGCACTTCGCGAGCACCTGGAGGTGCTGCGAGGCGTTGGCGATCGAAAGCGCGGTCTCCGATGCGAGATCGGCAACGGTTCGCGGACGTTGGGCGATGAGTTCGAGGATTTCGAGTCGATGCGGATTGGAGACGGCTGCGGGTATCCGGGCGAACGCCGCGTAGACGTCGTCTTTGAATCGCCGCTTCGCAACGGGGCCCATGCTTCGGAACTTCATCGTTCCTGCGAGCCTTGTCGGAGAGAACGCGCCTTCCTGCCGAACGTCGATTGACAATCGTCCTTATATTCAATATATTTCTTGAATATGAAATCGAGCGCGTCCATGCGTCTGGGCCTCGCCGCAAATCGCGGCCAGTTCTGGTTGCTCGTGCTCGTCAATGCATTCGTCGGCACCATGGTCGGCATGGAACGCGACGTGTTGCCGCTCGTGGGATCGCGCGTGTTCGGTCTGCGCTCCGATCTCGCGGTGCTTTCGTTCATCGTGACCTTCGGTTTTACGAAAGCGATCGCAAATCTCATCGCCTGCCGCAATGCCGACGCGATCGGGCGCAAGCCGTTTTTGGTCGCGGGTTGGCTCGTCGCGATTCCCATTCCATTCCTGCTCATGTTCGCGCCGTCGTGGGGGTGGATCGTCGTTGCCAACGTTCTGCTCGGGATCAATCAGGGTCTTTGCTGGTCGATGACGGTCGTGATGAAGATCGATCTCGTCGGTCCAAAGCGACGCGGCTTCGCGATGGGACTCAACGAATTCGCGGGATACCTGGCCGTGGGTCTCGCGGCGTATATCTCGGGTGCGATCGCGCAGACGTATGGTTTGCGGCCATGGCCCTTCGCGATCGGCATCGTCGCGGTTCTCGCGGGGCTCGTTCTCTCCGTCGTCTTCGTTCGGGAGACTCACGGACACGCGCGACTCGAGGCCGAATCGAAAACGCTCGCGCAGCCGATCTCTGCGCACGTGCAGAGCTCATTCGCAGCGCTCTTCGCGCAGATGTCATGGCGTGACCGAACGCTCTCGTCGATCAGCCAGGCTGGGTTGGTGAATAACCTTAACGATGGTCTCGTGTGGGGGTTGTTGCCGCTCTACTTCGCACTCTCCGGCTTGAGCGTCGGTCGCATTGCGATTCTCGCGGCAACGTATCCGATCGCATGGGGATGTTTGCAACTCGTGACGGGCACACTCTCCGATCGCATCGGTCGCAAATGGCTCATCGTAAACGGGATGTGGTTGCAGGCCTTTGCGATCGTCCTCTTTCTCGTGCCCGCTGCATTTTGGGTTTGGTTCGTCGCGGCGGTGTTGCTCGGTGCGGGAACCGCGATGGTCTATCCAACACTATTGGCGGCAATAAGCGATGTCGTCGACCCGAGCGTGCGAGCGACGTCAGTCGGCATCTACCGGCTCTGGCGCGACTCAGGCTATGCCGTCGGCGCGCTCGTATCGGGTCTCGTCGCCCACTCACTCGGAGAAAACGCCGCGATCGTCGCCGTTGCCGCACTCACGGCGATATCGGGTGCGATCGTCGCGCTTCGTATGCGCGAAACGCTCGCACCCATCGTCCCGGTTCGGAGCGTCGTCGTATCGGCGTGATTTGGCGCAACATTCGTGATCATAAGATGCGCGCGAGTGACTCGTCTATGTCAGCCGAACTCATCTCTCCAAAACGAATCTGACGCACCGTGCGGCTCCGGTCGATGAAGACCGAGACGCGTAGAGCATTGACCGCGAACGCCGTGCTCGCATCGCCATCGTCGAGCATGGTTGGAAACGTCACGTCGCGCGAGCGTACGAAATTGCGAACGGGTTCGGCGCTCTCGTGTTGGTCGAGTCCGAGGACGACCAGTCCGGCCTTTGCGTCGCCGCGGTAATGCCGCTCGATTTCCGGCATCTCGTTGTTGCACGGCGGACACCACGTCGCAAAGAAGTTCAGCCAAAGTGGTTTTCCTCGGTACGAAAGCAACGAAGTCGGCTCGCCGGTGAGACGACGCACGCGAATGTCAGTCAGCGTCCGCACGTTGGATATGGCCGACATCTGCGTGGCGGCGCGATCGGGCTTTCCAAACGCATGGTGCCCGAACGTTGCTGCTGCGACGACGCTTGCGACGAGCCGCACGCCAAGCGGCGTTCGCCAACGGCTCATCGTATCGTCGATCGTAAGAAACGATCGGTCAATCGAGCAATGGTCGAGGCAGCATAGCGCGGCCCAAAACTCGTACCGGACGTGCCACTGCGGATCGATCAAATACGTCACGGCCGTATGGTCGGGGTCGACGTTTGTCCCGCGCTTAAATCGCACGTCGATCCCGTCGTGGATGCGATGGCGTCGCCGCGCGCTGAAAAGCCGCGCGCAAATGCACGCAGTTTCGGGACCGTGTCGGTCGTCGGATCGACGGTGACGAGGACCATCGCAACGCGACGCGCGTCCGAAAGCGTTCGTAGCCGTCGCGCGAACGACGCGAACGTTGCTTCGGTCATCGGAAACGTCTCTCGGCCAGTCGATGCGATAAACGAAATGAGGATCGCTTTTCCCCCGCAAGCGGGGCATGAGCGGTTGGCCCGAGCGTGCGTCGGTGAGGTCGAGCTTTGCCGCCGAACCCATGTCGGGAAACGGCGGAGAAGCGTCGGCACGGGTGGCGAGCGAAACTGCGCACGTTCGCACGAACCAGCCTGCGAGCGCCACGCGTCTCATATCGCCATCTTTTCATCTGGATTGCCCTGCCATCGATGGATTTCAGGATTCACGCGCGCACACCGCCGCGTTCATTGACAGAGCCCGCGACTTTGAGCCCTTCATTGCGGATCGCATCGTACACGTCTTGTGCGATGGGCATGAAACCGGCTTGACTCACGATGGGATACGCTTGACCGCCGGTCGTCACGAACGTAAGTGGGCTTCCCTTGAGGATGTACGCTTTCGCGCAGAGCGCGTGATTGTGGCCCCGCTAGCCGTTGGCGGAATAACCGTTTGCATCGACGATTTCGCAAATGAAAGAAACCGCTTCGGACTTGACCGTCTTCGTCGGCTGGCCGCCCATGAGGAAGACGCGCTGCTTCATCATCGACGGCATACGGCATATCGTCGAGCGGGTTCGCGCTACCAGGCGACGTTTCGGCTGCAAATGCCACGCTGGATGTGACGAGCGTGGCGAATCCCTCGACCGTCGCGACGGACTTCAAACCGAGACGCATTTCGTTGCACCTTTTAGCCCTGAGGACGTTCGAGAAACTAAACTTTATTCGGCACGGTAAGAGGTCCAAGCACGTGAGTTACGACGTCGTACAACGGTTTTAGCGACGGCGTTCTCGTGACCCGTTTCCCGCCCGGAATCGAGAGCGTCGGGGTCACGAGCGGTCGCTCACGTCCTGGAGGCGCGCTATCGAGATCGATGACGTCGAAGGACACGCGTTCGTCGTCGCGTGCCAGCTGCGTCATCCCTTCGATAGCGAGGGGCAGTTCGCAGTGTAGCGTCATCGCCCGAGAGCCGTGAACAGATACGCGATCCATAGCATTCGTTTCAGCGCGCGCGATCGAGCGTTTTGGAGCTTGGCGTTTCGGCACAACGGTCGGCTGCAGACGTGTTCTAGTGGCGGTGTGCGAGCGATTTCCATTCGCGTGGTGCGAACATCGGATCAACCGGTGTATCGAAGAGGTGATTCGAGTAATTGCTCAACGTCTTCACGGCTAGCGCGAGAACGATATCCAAGACGTGCTTTTCCGAGTATCCAGATTGGAGAAATTCGTTGACGTCTTCGTTTGAAGGACGGCCTCGCGTTGTGAAGAGCGTTCGCGTGAGTTTCGCGAGCGCCGCAAGCTTGGGATCGGCGATCGGTGCGTTGGTTCGAATCGCATCGGTCACGTCTTTGGGAACCTTCGAAGGACCGTCCGCGATCGTGCTGTGCGCGGCCATGCAATAATCGCACGCGTTCTCAAAACTGATCGTGAGGAAGACAACTTCTTGCTCGATTGACGTAAATCCCGAATCGTTACGAAATTTATCATATCCCACGAGATATGTCTCGAGCAGTTCTGGCGCATTGCTCATGAAGGCGTACATGTTCGGCACCATACCGACTTGCTTTTTCGCAAGTGTGAGGACGTCGCTTATACGCTTGTTGCCGGAGGAGACGTCGTGTTTGGGAAGTGTCGAATGATATTGTTCAGAGCTCATGCTTTCCCAGACCCCGCCGCTACGATAAGGTTTCGTTGTGCTTAACGACCCCGGAGAGCAAAGGGACCGTTCGTCGAGACGTTACGACTTCACGTCGGCGGTCAGCACGGTATGAGCGGTTTTGTGCTTCGATGAGGCAACGATAACGAAGGTCCACTTCGTGGCAAAATTGATGTTGGTTTTTGCCGCGTATGTGCCGTCACCGTTGTCGTGAGCCTTCGCCGTCGGGCCCGACATCGACATCGTCGGCATATTCGACGCGACGGTGACACTCGCGCCGCGCACGGGCTTACCGCTGGCGTCTTTGACCGTGATGAGAATGGTTTCCATGCCTTGTCTCGGCGGATTGGAGTGGAACGCGGCGGCAACGGTGAGCGTTGCAGTTGGCGCCGCCGGAGCGCGCGTCGCGAACGATGCGAAAATGAATGTTGCGAGGGTCAACGAGAGGATGCGTTTCATGGTGCCTTTCGACGTGATGGGTTGGGTATCAGAGCGTGAGGTCGCCTGATGCGTGATGCAGCGATGCGACGGCTAAATCGAAGCGCACGAGCGATTTGACGATGCCTTCGCGCGCGGTCGCGGCGACGGCAAGTGCATCGAGAATCTCGAGTTCGATGCCTTTGCCCGCCGCTTCGCGGACGCGTGCGATGCGTAATGACTCGGCGGCATCTGCTGCGACCGCCTGCGCCGTCGCGAGGTTCGATCGCGCGGATTGCACGTCGCGCCAGGCGTTGCGCACATCGCGTTCCGTGCTCGCCCGCGCCTTTTCGAGTATGACGTGCGCCTGCGCGACGGTCGCGCGCGCTCTCTCCTCGGCCGCCGCACGCGTCCCGCCATCGATGATGGGAAGTGATGCAACGAGGGCGATTTGGCCGCCCGCAGCACCGAGATGCGGCGAAGATGCACCGTTGTAGGTCTGCGCGGTGAGCATTGCGATCGGTGCATATGCGCCGCGCGCAGCCACGAGGCTCGAGCGTGCCGCGTTTTCGCGGAGTTGCGCGCCCAAGACGAGTGGTGATTGCGCCAGTGCGCGATCGAGAAAATGTTCGAGCGTTCCATCGAGTGCGGCCGCCTCGAGCGGCGTTACGATCTGCGGTGGCGCGGCGAGGTCGAACGCGAGGGTGACCGCGAGATCGTTGATCGCTTCATCACGATCGGCTGCCGCATCTTCACGCGACTGTCGCGCGAGGGCAAGTGCGGCGCGATCGCGCGCCAAGAGATAGCGTGGGAGCTTGCCCTCGCGAACGCGCACCCCGGTGACATTGAGATGGGCCGCTTGATCGCGAATGGCTTCGTCTCGCGCTCCGACGATTTCGGTCGTGAGTTGCGCGCGCCGATAGGCCGCGATCGCAACGAAGAACGCGTCGTTTCGCGCAGCATCGATATCCGTTGCGGCTGCGTCGGCTGAGATCGCCGACGCACGTGCGGTGGGCCCGAGCGCGGGTGTGAGCAACGGCAGGGAGGCGGTGATCGCAGCGTAAGCCTGCGCTGCCACGGGCATGCCGAGTTGGCTCGCATTGGCATCGAGCGCCGTTGCGGAAATCGCGATTTGCGGGCGCAAACCCGACCGTGCGGTCGCGGCGTCGGCGTGCGCGACGTGCGCTGCCTCGATTGCCGTTCGAACGTCGAAACTCGCATCGCGCGCGCGTTCTGCGGCTTGGGCGAGTGTCAACGATTGCAGCGGAGCCGATGGATCGGCTTTCGCGATTCCAGGCACGAGCGTCACGAGTGCGAGTGCGAAGGCGATGACGAGCTTGGGCGATACGCGCCTATTCACCGGCAGCTCCGAGTGTCGGGTGTTGCGGATCGCGCGACGTGCCGCGTCGAGCGCTCCACCAAACGGCGAGATCGTCGAAAGCTTCGTGAAGCACGGGGACGACGAAGAGCGTCAGGAGCGTCGAAATCGATAGTCCGCCGATAATGACTGTCGCGAGCGGTGCGTATGCATCGATGCCGGTCTTCGGAAAAAATGCAACGGGGACCAGCACGATGAGGCTCACGATCGTCGTCATGAGGATCGGACGCAAACGCACGGGACCCGCGGCCAGAATCGCCTCGCGCGTGGAGCGTCCCTGTGCGCGTTCGTGCACGACGAGATCGATCAAGAGAATCGCGTTGCTCACGGCCATGCCGTTGGCGACGACGATGCCCAAGATCGAGACGGTCGAGAGACTCTGATGTGCGAGCAAGAGCGCCGCGCCGATGCCCAGGAGTTCGAGCGGGATCGCGAGCAGCATGACGAGCGGTTGTACGAACGAGCGAAACTGCGCGACGAGCAACAAGAAGATGAAGAGCACGGCGATCTTCATCGCGCCCAGAAGACGATCGAAACTTTGCGACATCTCGGTCATGTCGCCGCGCATCGCGATGCCGTAGCCTTCGGGAAAGGGCACTTGCGCGAGCGCCGCCATCATCGTTTGCATGTCGAGTAACATCTCGCCGCTCGACCCTTTGCGGTAATAGCCGAGAATCGAAACGCTCGGGCGCAGGCCGTCGTGCTCGATGAGCGTCGGGCCGATTCCGCGCTCGACGCGCGCGAGCGAGGTCAACGGAACGACGGTGCCGTCTTTGCCAGTAATCTGCGCATAGGCCAAATCGCCGGCGTTCGCACGTACGCTCGCGTCGTAACGCACGAGAATTTGCGAGTGTCGCACGCCGCTGGGATTAAAGTACTCGTTGGTGAAGCCGCCGTGTGTCGCGTAATAGGCCTGTTGCTGGACGTCGGCGGGTGCGAGGCCGAGTTGGGCTGCTTTCGTGCGATCGACGACGATGCGTTCTTCGGGTTGCGTGAGCGTCGTCGACGTCGCGACTTGCACCATCCCGGGCACCGTGCGTGCGATATCGGCGACGTGATTTGCGATGGAATGTAACGTCACTTGATCGCGTCCGTACACGAGAAGTTCGACGGGTGCGCTGTTGCTCGCCATCACGTCTGAGCCCATCTCTTTGAGCGCGAGCCGTCGAACGCCCGGGATCTCGCGCATGCTGCGCGCGTAAACGGCATCCATGACCTGCCAAATGGTTCGACGGCGTTCTTCTTTGGGTGAAAACGTTATGAGGTACGATGCGGCGTTGACGCCGTTCATCGCCTGACCCGTGACGTACCCGGTCGCGGGCGCCTCACCGATTTCACCCGATACGCGATCGATTTCGGGTTGTGCGAGTAAGATGCGTTCGAATCGCTTCGCCTTCGCATCGGTCGCGGCGAACGACATCCCGGGCTCCGTCTCGAGATAGGCCGATCCTTGACCGGTATCGGCGAGCGGCATCATCTCGCTGCCGATGAACGGCAGCAATTGCAACGCGACGTAGATCGCAAGGCCGGCCGAGCCGAGCACGAGTGCCCGATGGTCGAGCGACCAGATGAGGCCGCGGCGATACGCTGCATCGAGCGCTACGAGCCCCCGCCGCGCGGGGGTGAGCAAAAAACGAACGCGATCGTCGAGTCGCGTACGCCAGCGCACGGACGGTGATTGCGTGCCGCGAAAGAGTGAAGCGGCCAACAGCGGCGTTATCGTGATCGAGACGACGAGCGACGCGACGAGTGCGAAAATAATGGGCCATACGAGCCCGACGAACATGATCTGCGTAATCCCGCCGCTCATGAGCAAAGGAACGATCGCGAGTGCCATGACGCCAGTCGCCGCGGCGATCGGTAAGATGACGGCAAGCGTACCTTCGACGGCCGCGCGCGCAGGCGGAAGACCATCGTCGAGTTTGCGATGCACCGAATCGATCACGACGATCGAGTCGTCGACGAGACGACCGATCGCGAGGAGCAAACCGACGAGCGTCGAGCTATTGATCGAGAATTGCATCGGCCAAAAGAGCAGCAGCGCAAGGCCGAGGCACGTCGGAATCGACGTCATCACGATCGCCGTTGCGCTGAGATCTTCGAGAAAGATCAGCAGCACGAGCCCGGCAAGGAGAACGCTGACGATGAGTTCTTCGAGCATGTTCGTCGTGAGCTGGCCGACGAAGCGTGAGTTATCGTAAGCCTTCGTGAAATGCAGGCCCGGATGGGCCGCTTCGAGTTCGGCGAGTTTCGTATCGATTGCCGCGACAACGCGCGGTGAGCTTGCTTCGGGATCGGAGATCACGGAGAGTTCGACGGCATCGTGGCCGTTGTAACGATACGCTTGGCGCACTTCGGCCGCGCCATCCCGCACCGTTGCGACGTCGCGGAGATAGACGGTTTTCTCTTTGGTCGTCGAAATCGGATATTCGAGAAGTTGACCCGCGACCTGGGCGCGCTGATCCCCACGCACGACGGTTTCGCGCGATCCTGCGGTGAGGAGTCCGCCCGAGCGGCTGACGTTTTGGCGATCGAGTGCATCCCGCACGTCCAAAAGCGAGAGTCCCTGTGAAGCGAGCGCGCCGCGATCGGCGATAACCTGGAGCTGGCGCTGCAGGCCGCCGAATGGTACGACCTGTTGCACGTCGGGCAAGCGTTTGAGTTCGTTCACGACGTCATTTGCGACGAACTCGCGCAGTCGAACGGCATCCCATCCCGTCCCGGTTACGGCGAGTTGCACGACTGGCGTGTTGAGCGGATCGACGGGCACGACGTACGACGGCTTGAGATTGGCACGATCGTATGGAAGATCGCCTTCGGCTTGCTTTGCGAGTTGTTGCACGTCGATGAGCGCACGACGCATGTCCGTGCCATACGGAAATTGCAACGTGACGATCGAGAGATCGGGTTGCGAGATGCTGCGAATGAAGCGGACGCCCTTGAGGTCCGTCATGCGTTCTTCGATCGGTTTGCTAAAGTAGGTTTCGACTTCTTGTGGTGAATAGCCGGGCGTCATCGTGATCACGGAGATGAGCGGGCTCGGCACGTAGGGCATCATGCGCGTCGGCAAGATGAAGAGTGCCGCTGCGATCGCCGCGATGACGACGCCAAGAAAGACGGCGAAGACGCCAAAGGGATTGCGAAGCGCCCACGCGGGAATGCCGCCGCGCACGGCTACGTCCCCCGCGGTTCGACGACTTGGCCTTCTTCGAGCGTCGATGCCCCTTCGACCGCGACGCGCGCACCCGCCGAGAGCTTGCCGATCACGGTCGCCGTCGTGCCGTCATCGCTCACGCTCGTTACCGCGACGCGATGCGCGGCTCCGTTCACGATCTCCCAAACAGCCGCATCGTTCCCGGAGCCCATAATTGCCGCCGACGGGACGTCGATCGTGCCTCGCTTCGATGCCCCCGCTGCGTGGAAGACGACGTTGACGAAACCGCCGGGGACGAGCGCACGTTTGGGATTGTCGACGATCGCTTCGACGGTCGTCGTATGTGTCGTGGGGTCGGCGACGGGCGAGATCGAGCTGACGCGTCCATGCAAAACACGGCCATCCGGGAGTGTCGATTGCAACGGAGTACCGACGGAGATGCCGGTGAGACGATCCTGCGAGACGTTGGCGGCAATGCGCAGACGATCGATGACCGCGACGCGCGCGATGACGGTTCCCGATTGCACGAACACGCCCGGATCGATCATGCGTTTTACGATGACACCGTCACTTGGCGCGACAACGCTACGGTAGTTTGCCATGGTCGCTTCGCTCGCGGCGGACGCTGCGGCTTGCTCGGCGCGAGCTTGCATTTCATCGGCTTTCGCCGACATGATTTCGACGTTTGCCTGCGCATCGCCGATTTTTGTTTGCGACGAACGAACCTGCGTTTCCAAATTTGCGACGCGATCGCGGGACGCGGCCGCTTCGCTTTGCGCGGTCGATGCTTGCGCTCGCTCATCGGCGTACTCTTGTGCGGAAACGGCACCCGCATCGAGAAGGCGACGCTCGCGGGCAACTTCCGTATGCCAGTAGGTCGCGCGTTCCGATTTTGCCGTCACGTCGTGGCGCGCGGCATCGAGGTCGCGCTGCATGGCGCCCGTGTCGTTTCGTGCGATGAGCACGGCGTTGGGCGCATGATGTTGCGCTTCGATTGCGGCGCCTTCTGCTGCGGCGCGCTGGGCTGCGGCGTCGGCTGCGGCGGCACGCGCGCGAGTGCCGAGCTCCGGTTCGTCGAGACGCGCGATCGTCTCGCCCGCGCTCACGTGGTCGCCCGCGTAGACCGAAAAATCGGTGAGCAGCCCGGAAGCTCGAGCCACGATATCTTGCGTGAGAAACGGTTGAATCGAACCTGGCGCAGACACGTTTGGATCGGCACTATCGGTTGTCTGCACGCGCGCGATCGTGATCGGAATCGGTGCGGTCCCATGAACGTCGGACATCGACGACATATCCGATGTGAGTCCGCTCATCGACGCGGCGGGATTCGCGCGATAAAAGCGGTCCTGCGCGAAAGCGAAGCCGACGACGACGATGCCGGCGATTGCGAGAAAGATGAAGAGCGGCGCTGCGCGGCGACGCAGCGCAAACGCGACTACGCCGATGATGACGATGCCGAATACCGCGAATCCGGCGGTCTTCCAAGCATCCGAGCTCGGATTGGTCATCGCCATGCCAGTCGTGAGCTGGCTCTGCACCGTGCTCGGTGCTTTTTCGGCGAGCATCGCTTGTGACGGGCGTTGTTTCCCAACGCTGATGTGATAGGTTGCGGTGCCGCTGACGCCGCCACCGAAATGGACGACGACATCCCATGCTGCGGCCATGCCGAGCATCGCATCGAATTCCCAGCGTCCGGGTCCCGTTTTTATCGCCACACCGCTGGGACCGTTCATCGACATCGTCGGCATGACGGTACCGAATGCGGCTCGCGTATGTGCGAGCGCGTCGGCAGAGGCGCCCGTGAGCGTAACGATCGCGTGAACCTTGCCGACGGCAGGTGGGTCGGGCGTCACGTGTAGCGTCGCTTGCGCGGTGCCGACGCCAATGGTTATGGGTTCTGCGACGGAGATCGCCGTCGTCGATGCGATAAAGCCCATGAGCAAAAGCGCGAATAGTCGAGCCACGGTGAATCCTGACGACGACCGAGGTCGTTCTGCTATGGTACTTAACATATTTATCGTAAAAAAATCAGCGCGTTGTATTCGTCGCGCTCATGCTACACGGTTGACGGTTCACGGCGGCCGCTCCGGCGGGAGCGAATCCCGCGCTTTGAACCAGCACGAGAAAGACCGCGAGCGCCAAGCGACGTGTATGTGAGATCGGCGCGCGCGGCGCGTCGTTGAGAAGAAGGTCGAGTCGAGCTCGGACGCCGCTGTCGCCCACGAGGGCCGCCGATCCCGTCGCGAGCGTGCGATTTTTCGCGAAGGTGAGTAATGCCCCGGCAAGATCGGAGGGACGTGCGACGGCGAGTGCATGGTGATCGGCCGCGATCTCACGAGCGCGACGATACGCCGAAACAAGATCCATCGCGGGCAATGGCAACACGTCGACGAGAAACGACAGCGCTGCAGCGATGAGCTGGTCGCCGCGGCGCGCGTGTCCGCGCTCGTGGCAGAGCGCCGCCTCGAGTTCGTTATCGGAGAGCCGGGCGAGTGCGCCGGTCGAAACGATGACCGTCGGCTTCCACGTTCCGGCGAGTGCGCACAACGGGCGATCGTCGTCGACCGTGCGCGCGGCGACACCACTGCGGGATGCCGCGAGCGCGAGACGGCCCGTGGCCGCATCCGACCAGCGAATCAGCAACGAGGCCTCGCCCGAACGTCGCCCGCTGAGTACGAGCGCACGTGCGAATGCGAAACACGTTACGGCTACGATCACGCCAAAAAGAATGCGACCCACAAACGTCTGGAGACATGCTGCATGCAAACCACCAACCATCGCTTCGAACGCCAGCAGCACCAAGAGCGCCCCGGGAATGCCCGCAGCTGCGGCCGCGAGCGGCGCTTGCCAACCGGGGTCGTTTTCGAGGCGAATGATCTGCGGCGCCACGAAGCGTATCGCAAGCCATGCGAGCGGCGGAATGACGACGAGCGCGCAGACGGAGCGTAGAAGCGTTCCCGTCGACCAGCATGCGACGAGAAAATCGATGACGTCATGCATTGGAGCGTTGTGCCCGCTTCTCTGCAAGGAGTCGTTCGAATTCCGCGAGGCACTCGTCGTCGGCTGCCAATTCGCCCGCGATGTGCGCGAGAAGCGGATTGCGCTGCGTGCGCAGCAACGGGCCGACGACCTCGTCGATGATCGATCGTTGGAAAGCTTCGCGGCTGAGTATCGCTTTAAATTCGTTCGCCTTCCCGGCCGAACGCTTTTTAAGATGGCGCTTGTCGGCGAGATTTTGCAAGACCGTTTTCACGG